>DASSLL010000073.1:0-61496 GCA_035689485.1 Candidatus Dormiibacterota bacterium
TTTGCCGCAGTGTTTTCATCATCGGTCTGTCGATCGGCTCGACGCTGACGATCACCCGGAAGGCGCTCTGCTCCGCGGCGTTGGCGAGCCGGTAGGCCTGTCGGAACCGGCTCGGGTTGAAATTCTTGAACCATGCCCCGATCTTTTCCGCTTGAGCTCGCCGCTTTTCGGCGTCCCGCCGACGGCTGTCTCGGATCGCCAGACCAAGCGCTGCGACAACCGCCGCTACGGTTCCGATCGCCGCAAGCCACGTCGGATAGTCGCCCCATCTGTCGGGGGAAGCACTCGCCAGCACGTTGCGTACAAATCTATCGGCCCTTCACGGGGCAACCTCCGGGATAGGTTGCGGATAGGTTGCGTTCGGGTTTCAGGCCCCTCTTCGGAGGGGCCTTTTCTTTGAGTTCGACGCGAACTGGAGCCGCCGACAGGAATCGAACCCGTAACCTGCTGTTTACAAAACAGCTGCTCTGCCAATTGAGCTACGGCGGCGTGTACTCAGATTCTGCCCGTTTTTTGAAGCTCCAATACCGAGCCATTTGCCTAAGTGATGCCTGATCGTGCCGGCGGCACAGGGAGCCGGTCCGTTGTCACCAGGTAGCGGTTCCCATTGGCCCATGCCCTGGGAGGATGCCCGGCGGATTCCTGGGGATGTCGCGGGAGACGGCTGGAGGCGCGCCGTCGTTAAAAGCCAGAACCAGGACCTGCGCGCCCCCTAGAGCGCGGGCGTAGGACGAAAGTACCACTCGGCTCTGACCAGCTGAAGCGTTGATCCGATCAGGCCCGAATGATCCTGAACGTGTTCCGAAACCGGACCAAGGTGGCGAGCGAGCAATGGTGCTGCGAAGCTTGTCGAAAGGCCGCAGACACGCGCCCGCGAGCTGGCGAGACGGTCGGGAATGTGGCAAGGGTTCCCGACTCCATGGCCCGTCGCGACAGTCCAGTCGGTGTCGCGGCCGCCAATGATTCCGTCCATTTCGCGTTAAGCGCATCGACCGAACCCCGATGCTCGACCGCAGCAACGTCCACCTGATGGAGCTCGTGAACAGCCAGCTCGCCCGCCCGACCGGCAAGCCCGGCGCCGAAGCGTTCCGCCCCCTCGGCTGGATGATGCGGGGCATCGACACCTGGGAGTCCAACCAGCCCGGCGCTCTGACCGACCTGAGGACGCACGCCCGGCAGGGCATCCTGGACCTCTACGACTTCCTGGTCGAGCAGCCCCAGACCTTCAGCTGCGCATCGACCGAGGAGTTCATCCTCGGCTACAGCCCGACCGTGACCATGGCGGTGCCGATGCCTCAGGTGGCGACCCTCGAGGCCTGGTACCGCTCGGTCGGGACCGTCTTCAGCTGGCTGGACGTCCCCCAGGGAGATCAGCTCGACCAGGCGACGGCCGACCGTTTCCGGCAAGAGGTCGGCAACGCCGTCACCGCGGTGGCCGCCGTCCTCGTCCCGGCCCAGGAGGCGTGGGGCAGGATCCGGGCCCGCCTGGGCTAAAGATCCGGCCAATTTACATGTTTCCACTGCACTTCCTTAAGAGGCGTCGCTACCATTCCATGAACCTCGCACAGGAAGCGCGGGGTGTAGCCGTAGGGGAAATTCAAGAAGAGGGGTGTCTATGACGTATCGCAGGCTGGCTTTTTCGGTCTCACTGATCACCGCGCTGGTGGCAGCCCTCTCGGCCGTGCCGGCCAGCGCGAACACGATCCCGGTCATCGACGACTCGCAGCTCCAGGCGCTGACCACAACCGTGGGTGGCGTCGACGGCGCGCCGGCGCTGATGACCAGCAACACCATCGCGCATTGGTTCGGCTCCACCGCCGACCCGCACAACGGGGTCACATACGGCTACAACATGGTCGGCGCCGACCCCAACACCTGCTCTGGCTCCGCCTGCGACGTCACGATCCAGGCCGACGTCCAGCCGCTGATCGTCAACGTCGGCGGCTTCACCTTCGACGGGCGCTCGGTCATGGACGCGACGCGCCTGTCGCCCCTGTTCGCCAACAACGACTACTCGTCGACGCCGTTCGCCACCACAGGCGCCGGCAACATCCCGCGCGGCCCCGGCGGCCCGCTCTCGCAGCTCGAGACCAACAGCTCGCTGCAGCTCGAGGACGCCACGATGCGCGCCCAGTTCAACACGTACGGCAGCTACCACGTGCGTCTGCAGTGGAACGCGCTGCCGGCGGTCTCCATCGACGTCCCCGCCACCAAGGCCAGCCTCGCATTGAGCGGCCGGGGCGTGCTGCTCACCCTGGTCGACGCCACCTGGTGGGCGACCCGGATCCAGGAGCTGATGGTCCACGCCGACCCGACCCACCTTCCGATCTACACGACCAGCAACGTCCTTCTGTTCTCAGGGCCGAACTGCTGCATCATCGGCTTCCACGGCGCGGGCCTCGTTCCGGGCAACCCGAGCGCGGTCAACGGCAGCGGGCACGGGAACGGCAACCAGCCCGTCCAGACCTTCGCCTGGGCGACCTACCTGACCCCCGGCATCTACGCCCGGCCCAACGGTGGGACCGACTGGGCGGTGCAGGACATCCACCCGCTCAGCCACGAGATCGCGGAGTGGGCGGACGACCCCTTCGTCAACAACTTCGTCGAGCCCTGGCTCACGCCGACCGCTCCGCAGTACGGCTGCACGGCCGTGATGGAGACCGGTGACCCCGTGGTGGGCATCGGCTTCGCCATGGGCACCAACACGTTCCAGCAGGGCGCCAACCCCCGTCCGGACATTCACGGCAACCCGACCTTCAGCGCTGACGGCTTCTACCACCCGGAGGACGAGGTCTTCCTGCCGTGGTTCATGCGCACGCCGGCGTCGCAAGCCGCGTCCGAACCGAACCAGACGTCGGGCGGCGGCCGCTTCACCCTCATGGGTGACCTGAACCACTTCGCCGGATTCCACGTGCCGGCCACTGGCTGCGCGTAATAGCGAAATCAGGGGTGGGGCATGGAGCCCCGCAATGAGAGGCCCGGTTCAAATCCGGGCCTCTCTTGTTTGACGGGCCGGCTAGCCGGTCGCTCCGCGGCCGACGAGCGTGCTGTTGAAGTCGACGTTGTCCAGCACCGCGGCGCCGAAGTTGTCGGGTCCGGTGTCCGTGCCTTCATCGAAGACGATCACTATCCGGGAGACGGTGTTACCCGGCAAAATCGGCGGAAAGGCGGCTGCGAGCTGAGTCGGGCCCCATCGCAGGCGGGTCCAGTCGGGGCTGGTTCCTTGCTGCATGGCTGGCGGCGAGTTGCAGCCGACGAAGTGGTCGACCCCATCCGAGGTGATCACGTCGAAACGAGGTGCTCCCGCCCCGCAGTGAGATCCACGGGGATCGACAGCTGACAGCGGCTTCTTGAGGTCGTATCCAAGCTCCGTGACCGATTGGCCGCGGACTTTCTTCAGCTCGGCCGTGCCCGAGGCGAAGTTGGCCGTCGGGCCCGTCTTGGCCAGCAGCAAGCCCTCGTTGTGCACGTCCTGCGAGTCGCCCGTGGGACAGGCCGTGTCGGCCGGAAGCGGCATGTTGCTGCTCCCGTCGAAAGTCTGCGCGCTGGTGGGACACCCCATGCCGGTTATCCAGACCGACTGGACCAGAAAGGTATGACCCGGATCGAAGACCCTCGGAATGACCGCATGGAATCCCTCGTTCGGATCGGAGACCGGATTGCCTGACGCGTCGAGCACCGGGTTGCCGCTGGCGTCGAGCAGCGGATCGTCGGCCGGCGCCGGAAGCGCGCCGAGGAGCGCCGTTTCGAGCGCCAGGTTGACGTTTGGCGGCTGAGGCGTGTCCGCCCTTGCCCTGTGGACCGCCAGCCCTGGAACGAAAACGCCGACGAGGGCCGCGACGCCGAGCGCCGCCAACCACCCTTTGCCTTTCATGACTCACCCCCGCGCAATGACGAGAAACAGAAGACACGCCGGATCGAAGGCGGGGGTTCAAGGCGGGTGTGCGGCAGCGTATGGCTGGAGGTTCGGTATGCAATGTGCGAGCAGTGGGTGCATGCGCACCATCCCGGGAGTCGCGCAGTGGAAGGAGCCACGACGACAACGTGCGGGGCAGACCGGATACTTATGCTTCCCCGGTGATCGAGCCCAAGGACGTGGTCGGCGCGATCCTCGGCTCGTCGGCGGCGCTGGCGGGGTTCGTGCTCGTTTTCCTCGGCATCGTCATCACCTCCTACCAGTCGTATTCGGGCGGCGTGCCCGGCGCTGTCGTCCGGCCCTACCGAGCGATGGGCGCAGCCCTGCTCGCGACCTTCGGGCTCAGCCTCGTCAGCGTCGCCGTCAGCCTTGTCTGGCTCGCCGCCGGCGGGCCGCCGGGGCTTTACGGCTGGGCGATCGCGCTGTTCGCGGCGCAGCTGGTCGCGGTTTTTCTATCCGCGGCATGGGCGACGCGAATGGCGCTCTGGCAGTGACGCGATGGCGCTGACCCAGAAGAAGCTGCAGGACCTGAAGGACGCCGGCCTCAACAAGCTGCTCGAGGACGAGCCGGCGTCGTGGAAGGCGAAGGCCAGGCACGCCTACACTGCGACCCACGCGTTCATCAAAGAGATCCGCCCCGACGACGTCGTGCCGCTGCTCGTGGCCGAGCTCGAGGTGACGCCGGAGTTCCGGAACTACCTCGCAAAGAAGAAGTTGAAGCAGAAGTACTGGTCCGAGTGGTTCGCCGAGCTCATCATCGACCGGTTCTGGTCAGAATTGAGGAGCAGCTAAATGGCGCAGAACACTCCCGACGCATCGCAGCTCGCGAAGCGGTTCATCGACACGTCGCTCGAGGGTCGCGCGAAGCAGCCCAGCAAAGCGGCCTACGCGCGGGCGCTGAAGATCGCGCGGCAGGCGATGGCGGATTTACTCCAATTGAGGGATGCCTCCGCGCGGGGGAAGTGATATTTCCTTAACCCAATAGGGCGCTGAGCCGGAGGCTGCCGGCCGCGCCGTGATTGGGGGTGTGGTTCATGGCGCGGTCACGTGTTGCCTTCTATGCGCTCTCGGCGTTGTTGTTCGGCGTGGTCTCGGTGGCCCGTGGGCCCGTGGGGACAGCGTCGACGGCGTCTTCGCCGATCACGTTCGAGACGCCGGCGATAGTCGACCCGATCCACACCAACGGCGAGCCCGACATCGCCGTCGACCCGCAAGGGCGCGTGTTCAACAGCGGCCCGACCGGCACTGGCACGCAGCGCAGCACCTGGTTCGGCTCCGTCGACGGCGGCCACACCTTCCGCGTGATGGCGCAGAAGACCGTCCCCTCGGCGATCGTGGGCATCCCCGCGCCCGGTCCCGGCGGCGGTGACACGGACATCGCCTTCGACCGGAGCGGCAAGCAGTACTTCGCCGACCTCTGGGCGCTGGCCTGCCAGCGCGTGGCGGTCACGGGGCCGGCGAACTCGGGCGCGTCCGACCAGGAAAACTTCCTCGGCTGCAACGGGGCTACCACGCCTGGATCCGACCGGCAGTGGTTTGCCGTCTTCGACCCCACGCCTGGCACCACGAAATCGCCGTACACGGGACCGACCCCGCTCGTATATCTGGTGTGGAACAACCTGGTCGGACCGGGTCCGAACAGCGGCGAGCAGTGGAGCAAGAGCAACGACGGCCTGAACTACACCAACGCCACCGCCGGCGTGACGCCCACCACGGAGATGTCCTACTCACCCTTCGGCGGCGATGGCTATCCCGCGATCGACCAGGTCACGGGCAAGGTCTTTCAGGCCGCGGCCTGCGACGCCGCTACCTGCGGCACTCTCGGCCTCTACATGAACATCGGGACGCCGGACGCTTCGGGCAACCTGCACTTCCTCGACGACAACGGGAACGGCGGTCAGGACCTGACGAAGCTGATACGAATCGCGGACACGACCAAGACTGGATCTCCGGACACCTTGTTCTCCGTCCTGTCCATGGACAGCGGTCGCAACCTGGTGGTCGCCTGGACCGTCGGCAACAGCAACCCGGCGCTCCGGCAGACCTGGGTTGCGGCGTCGAGCGCGGCGAGCGGCTGGACGAGGTGGACGGCCCCGGTGCAGGTCAGCGACGGCTCGACGGCGACCGGCGACGCGACCAACGTCTTCCCCTGGATCAAGGCGGGCGGCCCAGGCCGCGCGGACGCCGTCTGGTACGGCTCCAACCTGCAGGTCGACCCGAGCAGCCACAACAACCAGGCCTGGAACGTGTTCATGGCCCAGGTCGTCTTCCCGACCGACTCGACCGGCGCCATCACGTACGCGGCGCCGTCGACGCAGCTGGTCAAGGTCACACCGCACCCGATGCACTACGACGACGTGTGCCTCATGGGCACGGGCTGCATCGAGAGCCAGGGCAACCGCAACCTGGCCGACTTCTTCGAGGTCAACATCGACAAGAACGGCGCGGCGCTGGTCGTCTACGACGACACGTCCAACAAGCTCGTCCAGGCGCCCAACACGTGCACCGTGCAGGTCGCCGACCACTGTGGGGCGGGCGTGATCACGGTCGCGCACCAGTCTTCCGGCACTGGCCTGTTCGGCACGAAGGTGACCGGCATGTCGAACGCTCCGGTTACCGGTCTCAGCGACCCTGCCGGCGATGGGCTCTATCCGGTGATCGGGGGCGGCAGCGTCGCAGGTCTGGACATCACGTCGTCCCAGCTCAGCTTCTCGCGCGACGGCCAGACGCTCAACGTGACCATGCAGGTCGGCGACCTCGCGCACCCCGCGACGGCGATCACCGCCGTCGCCGGAGCGACCAACGTGCAGTACGTCACGCGGTGGCAGATGGGCAACACCGTCTACTACGCCGCGATGGAGAACACCCCGACCAACCAGCCCATCTTCTACGCGGGCAAGCAGCAGACGATCGACCTGTGCTCGGTCTCGGCGTGCTTTCCGCACGTCCTGACGTACCCCGAGCCGGGCGCGGGCGCGACCTTCACGGGCCTGGCGGAGAGCGGTTCCATCAGCTGCCCGGCGGGCGGCCCGTGCACGCTGACCATCCACGTCAAGGTCGCGGACGTCGGCGGGCCGACGTCGAAGAGCCTCCTCGAGTCGGTGGGCGGATACGCGCTCGCCGCCGCGATCCAGGAGGGCGCGGAGGACAACGCCTCCGCCCAGACAGACACCGTGCCGCTCGAGATCGACGGCGTCTGCTGCTACAACTTCAAATAGGCGCGCGCTCCAGCACTCAATGATGTGCGGGGGAGCTGAGCAGCTCCCCCCGCACCCGCTCCGCCGCCCTGGACAGGGCTCGCAGCTTGCCGAAGGCCACCTCACGCGGCAGGTATTTCATGCCGCAGTCCGGAGAGACGATGAGGCGCTCGGGATCGACGTGGTGCAGGGCCTGGCGGATGCGGTTCGCCACGGTCGCCACCTCTTCGACGGGGCTTCCGTCGGAGAGGTCGATCACGCCGACGATCAGCGTCTTCTCGGACAGCGAGCGCAGGACGCCGAGGTCGACCTTCTGCTGCGCCGACTCCATCGCGATCTGGTCGGCCGAGGTGTCCGCCAGCTCCTCCAGGAACGGATAGCCGTTCGGCCGGTTGTGCACGATGTGCGCGTAGCCGAAGCAGGTGTGCAGGGCCGTGGTGCCGGTGACGCCTTCGAGGGCGCGGTTGATGGCCGGGATCGCGAACCGCGCGGCCTTCTCCGCGCGCGCCTGCAGGTACGGCTCGTCGAGCTGCACGACCGTGGCCCCGGCGGCGAAGAGGTCACGTACCTCCTCGTTGACCGCCGCGCCCAGCGCCATGGCCAGCGCCTCCTCGTCCTTGTAGTAATCGTCCTGCGCCTGTTGCGACATCGTGAACGGGCCCGGCAGCGTCGCTTTGATGGGCCGGTCGGTGTGGGCGCGGAGGAATTCGACATCGCGTCTCTCGACCGCGCGCGTGCGCTTGATCGGTCCCACGACGCGTGGCACGGGGTTCGGGTGGCCGGTCCGGTCGAGCGCCGTGCCGGGGTTCTCCAGGTCCATGCCGTCGAGCGCCGTGGCAAACCGGTTCGAGTAGCTCTCGCGGCGGACCTCGCCGTCCGTGATGATGTCGATCCCGGCGCGTTCCATGTCGCGGATGGCGACGACCGTCGCGTCGTCCTGCGCCTGCTCCAGCCATTCCGGCGGCACGCGCCAGATCTCGGTGGCCCGAACCCGGGGCGGCAGGCGTGCGCCGAGCATCTGGCGGTCGACGAGCCAGTCCGGCTGCGGATAGCTGCCGACCACGGTCGTGGGCAGCAGTTTCATCGTGACCGCAAGGTTAATCTGATCTGCCGATGGCAACGACGACCAGCCGCCTGAAGGGCGACGACTGCGACCGCGACTGGATCTGGGAGCGGGAGGTCGAGGCCGCGCCGTGGGAGGAGACGAGGCGTTTGTCCGTCGGCGCGTGGGAGCGTCAGTACAGACGGCTGCGGGAGAGCTCGGGCTTCTATGCGCGCAAGTGGCGTGAGGCCGGCGTCGGCAACTCGTTCGTCAGTCTCGCCGACCTGAGCCAGCTTCCGTTCACGACCAAGGACGAGCTCAAGCAGGCGCTCGACGAGGAGCCGCCGTTCGGCAGCAACCTCTGCGTGTCGCCCGACCAGGTCAAGCGGGTGTACCAGACCAGCGGCACCACCGGCTCGCCGAGCGTCCTCGCCCTGACGCGGAACGACATGGAGACGTGGACGACGATGGGCACGCGCACGTACTACGCGACCGGCATCCACGAGCACTCGAGCGTGCTGACAACGTTTGGCGCCGGGCCGTTCGTCGCCGGCCACACCCATTTCGTGCTGCTGCGCATCGGCGCTCGGTCGGTGCCGGTCGCGCCCGGCGACACCGAGAGGGTGCTCTTCGGCCTCGCCTCCGGCCTCGCCGACACGCTGCTCTCGACGGCATCCTTCGCCCAGTACCTCGCGAACAGGCTCGAAACGTCGGAGCGGGGTGAGGGGTGGAAGAAGCTCACCCACGTGGTCACCGGCGGCGAACCCGGCGGCGGCATCCCCGCCATTCGCGACCACATCCAACGCGTGCTCGGCGTGACGGTGACCGAGGTCATGGGCATCGGCGACGTGGCGCCATCCCTGTTCGGCGAGTGCCCGCACCAGAGCGGCATGCACTTCTGCGGGGGCGGTCACGTCTGGGTGGAGCTCGTCGATCCGGATTCGCGAGAACCGGTGGAGATCGAGACGGGCGCCGAGGGCGAGCTCGTCTACACGGCGCTGACCCGCGAGGCGATGCCGGTGGTGCGCTTCCTCGGCGGCGACATCGCACGCATCGAGGGCACCACGTGCGACTGCGGCCGGACGACGTTCCGGCAGCGCGTGCTCGGCCGGCGCGACGACATGTTCATCGTGCGCGGCGTCAACATCTACCCGAGCGCCATCCTGTCGATCGTCGGCGAATTTCGCCCCCGCGTGACGGGACGGGCGCGCGTGGTGCGCACCGGACCGGAGACGTCGATCGAGCCGCCGATCCCCGTCGAGGTCGAGGTCACCGAGCGCCACGAGTCCGACCCCGCCCTCATCAAAGACCTAGAGGACGCAATCCACGCGCGTCTGCTTTTCCGCAGCCGCGTCACGCTGGTGCCCGAGGCCGATTTCGGCGAGGCCGGATACAAGACGCGGCTGAGCGTCCGGCGTTGAGCCGGAAGAAGATCACCTCGCGGCTGGCACGGAGCACGGCCGAGCAGATCTTCGTTCGTGAGCACGACCTCGCGGCCGACCTCATCGGCAAAGCGTCACTGGGTGACGTCGCCTTCCTCGAGCTCAAAGGCCGCCTGCCGGACGAGCACGAGTCGGTGATGTTCAACGCCCTCGTCGTGACCCTCGTCGAGCACGGCATCACGCCGAGCACGATCGCCGCGCGGCTGACGTACTTCGGCGCCCCCGAGTCGCTCCAGGGCGCCGTGGCGGCGGGTTTGCTCGGCATGGGCGACCGTTTCGGCGGCTCGATCGAGCAGGCGGCACGCCTGCTGCAGGAGGCGCCCGCGGACGGCGAGCGCCGCGCCGTCGCGCGCGATATCGTGGCCGACCATCGCCGGCGCAAAGCGAACATCCCAGGCCTGGGTCACCCGATCCACACGGCGGCCGACCCGCGCACCACGAGGCTCTTCGAGCTGGCGGCCGAGCACGGATTTTCAGGACGCCACGTGCAGCTCATGGAGCTGATCGGGGAGCAGGCGACCGCCGCCTACGGGCGCGACCTGCCGGTCAACGCAACTGGGGCCATCGCCGCCGTCGCCAGCGAGATGGAGTTCCCCTGGCGCATCACGCGCGGGCTGGCGGTGATGGCCCGCGCGATCGGGCTCGTGGCCCACGTGCAGGAGGAGATCGACGATCCGATGGCGGCCGCGATCTGGTCCTGGACCGAGCAGGAGGCCGCTCCGGAAAACGCTCAGTAGCCGGACTAATATGGGTGCGAGCGTGGCCTCCATACCCGGCATCCATCACGTGACGTGCATCACGCGCGACGTGCAGAGGTGCACTGACTTCTACGTGAGCGTCCTGGGCCTCCGCTTCGTCAAGAAGAGCATCAACCAGGACATGCCCGACACGTATCACATCTATTTCGGCGACTACCTCGGTTCGCCGGGCACGGCGATGACGTTCTTCGGCTGGCCGACGTGGCCGAGGCAGCGCGCGGGGAGCGGCCAGGTGACGACGGTTTCGTTCGCCGTGCCAGGCGGCGCCCTCGACTACTGGGGCAACCGCCTGCGCAAGCTCGGGGTAGATCACCGCATGACGAACCGGTTCGAGACCGACGCCATCGTGCTCCGGGACGCCGACGGCATCGCGATCGAGCTCGTCGGGCAGGCCTCCGACGAACGCTGGCAGCCGTGGGCGGAATCGCCGGTGGACCGTGACCACGCGATCCGCGGCTTCCACTCGGTCACGATGACGGTGGCCGAGGCGGCCGCGACCGCGGACCTCCTGACCAGGACCATGGGCTTTCGCAACGCAGCTCACGAAGGCAACCGCACGCGCTTCGAGACCGGCGACGGCGGCGCGCACTCCATCGTCGACGTCGTCGAGTCGCCGGAAGGGCCGGTCGGCGAGGAATCGGTGGGCAGCGTCCACCACATCGCGTGGCGGACTCCTGACGCGCAGGCGCAGGTCGCGTGGCGCGACTCGCTTCTCCGCGCCGGCCGCAACGTCACGCCCGTGATCGACCGCTGGTACTTCAAGTCGATCTACTACCGCGAGCCGGGCGGCGTTCTGTTCGAGATCGCCACCGACGGCCCTGGCTTCACGGTCGACGAGTCGCCCGAGAAGCTCGGGACGTCGCTCAGCCTGCCGCCGTGGTTCCAGGTGCGGCGCGAGCAGCTGGACGACATCTTGCCGCCAATCGTGGTTCCAGCCACCGCCACCGTCTGAATTCAAGGAGGGGATGAGATGAGCACCGCCGTGATTTCCCCCGTCAGCCCGTTTGATGGCGCCGCCAAGTCGACGGTCATGAGCGTCATGCGGCGTGACCGCGAGAACTTCACGAGGTTGGTCTCAGACCCCAAGAACTGGAACGTCCAGACTCGATGCGAGGGTTGGGAGGTCCGCGACCTGGTCGGTCACATGATCGACGTCATGGAGGGCTACTTCAAGCAGTGGGACGAGACCAGGAAGGGCGGCTCTCCGTCGACCGCCGGCCTGGAGGTCATGGGAACCACGCTCAACGACCATGCGCTCGACTTTCGCAAACTGCCACGCGAAGAGGCGCTCGAGCGGTTCAAGAAGGACGCGCAGAAGCTGGACGGAATCCTCGACGCGGTGGGCGCCGACGCCTGGGGGAGCTCCATCATCATGCACCCGTACGGCGGCCCCGCCCCGGAGGGTGCGTACGCGACCTTCCAGATCATGGACTACGCCGTCCACGGCTACGACATCGAGTACGGCCTGGGCAACAAGCTGGCCACGATCGACGAAGCGAGCGCAGGCCTGATCCTGCCGTTCTCCTTCATCTTCTGGCAGGGAACCGTCGACCAGAAGGAAGCCAGGGGCGTCGACATCCAGTACGGCATCGAGGTGGCCGGTCCGTGGGGCGGCAAGTGGCGTGTCACGGTGAAGGACGGCAAGTTTGCCTATGAGCCGGAGAAAGGAAACTTCGAAGGCGCTGACGCTTACTTCTTCTTCCCGAACGCACAGCAAGAAGTCCTGACGTTCTTCGGACGCTTTCCGGGTGGCGCTGCGCAAGGCGACCCGGCGGTCATCAAGAAGGTTCGGCACCTCTTCTTCCCGTTCTAATCCGCAGCACTCTCTGGGCGGCGGACCTCGCTCCGGCGGGTCCGCCGCTTTTTGCTGTCCACGAGCTCGAGCCGTCGCAGGCGCCTGTGCTCGAGCGGGTCATGGGCGACGAGGGCGACCTGGTCGCGCCGCGTCTGGCCCGCGGCTGCCGGTGCTTCGTGGTCTGGATCGACGGCGCGGTCGGCGGCTACGGCTGGCTGTCGACATACCCGGAATGGATCGGCGAGCTGCAGCTTGAGATAGGGCCGCGCCCAGGCGAAGGCTACGTGTGGAACTGCGTCACGGTCGAGGAGCACCGCCGTCGGGGCGTCTTCCGGTCGCTTGTCCTCGGCATCTCGGAGGTTGCCCGGGAGGCCGGTCTGAGGCGACTGTGGATCGGGAGCGTCGCCATCCCGGCGGAGCGGGCGCTGGAGCCGTCCGGATTCCGGCCGGCGCTGCGGTTCGACTCGGTGACCACGGGCGGTCTGCACCTCATGCGAGTCGTGGAAACGGGCGACCGGGTCCTCGCCGCCGAGGGGCTTGCCGTCCTGAGGGTCGGCGGCGGCATCAAGGTCCGGCGCTCTCGCAGGCGCCGGCACTGAACAATCCCAAGCCATTGCCTTAACAGCCGTCCACGCGCACCGGAACGCCTGTAGACTGCCGCACGCATTTCGTCGCGTCCCGCCGTCGGTGTGTAGAGGAAGGGCACACATGAATAGGGGTTTTCTTCTCCGGCACGTCGCCGCCGCCTCCGCAGTCGCGACCCTCGCCGCGTTCGCAGCACCCCCAGTGTCGGCCGACGGCAACTCGGGCCTGCACCTGCACAAGACGGTCGACCCCGCCCAGCTGACCATCAACCCCAACATCGGAGTCTCGCTTTCGGTCGACAAGACGAGCGCCATTCCGGGCGACACCCTGACCTACACGGCCGCCGTCACCAACCCCACCGCGACCTTCACCATGGGCGGCGACATCAACGCGCAGGCGGTGGCCAGCGCGGACGCGACCGTGGCCTATTACTGGGACGAGTTCGAGGTCTGCGCCATCAACTGTGGCAACGGCATGGGCAACCCGAACTGGAAGGCGGTGGCGACCTTCGAGGCGGCCACGCCCGGGTATGTGCCCATGACGCCGCCGAGCCTGCACACCGGGATGTCGTTTGCCGCCCAGCCCGTGAACCGCAGCGGCGTCGTGTATCCGGCGTCGGGCGACCCGGTCCTCGGCACCGACATCTCGCCGAACGCGACCGCCGCCTGGACGTACACGTCGCGGATCACGCTTTCGCCCACCCAGAGCGCGATGCTGAGCGACCCGACGCAGGCGCTGGCGGTGCGCAACGTGCTCCACATGGAGGTGACGGTCCGCAACTCGACCGCCGCCCAGCCGTACACCGACCCGGAGCTGTTCACCAACCCCTTCACGTCAGCTCCCAACCCGGCCGCCATCGCCAACGTCAACGTCGCGTTCACTCTGCCCGACGGCACCACGACCAGCGTTCCAGCTACGGCATCGCTCACGCCCGGCGCGTCGGCCACATCCACCGCCACGTACAAAGTCCCCGTGCCCGGCGCCCGAGGCGCCGGCGAGACCGAGGCGGCATACGTAAAGCGCCTTCACCTGCTCGACGGCTCGGCGTTGACGGCGAGCGCGGTGGCAAGCGGCGCAGGTTTCAGCGGCACCGTCTACGCCACGTCGTCCCCCGTGACGACCAACGAATTCGTGCCGATCGTCATCATCGCCAAGTCCGGCCCCGCCACCGTGAACGCCGGGGACACCGAGACCAACCCCCTCGCGCTCCAGGACGTGGGCGGGGCGGCGGCGGCGGCGATCGCGCTCACGGACACCGTGCCGTCGGGCGGCACCGGGACGATCTCCGGCGCTCCCGCCTCCATCGCCGCAGGAGCGACCGCGTCGGCCACCGCGTCGTTCGCGGTGCCCGTCAGCCAGGCGTCAGGCGACCTCACGGACACCGCCGCTGTGACCTGGCAGGACGCCAACGGCAACCCATACGGGCCGCTGACGAGCTCGTTCACCACCCAGGTCCACAACGTCCTCTTCGGCGCGACGCTCACGCTGGCCCCCGTGACCGCCGGGCCAAACGTGCCGGGAACGAGTCAGCAGCTCACGGCGACTTTGAAGGACGCGCACGGCAACCCGATCGCCGGCCAGGTGGTCCACTTCACGGTCACCGGCGCCAATGCGGCGTCCGGCGACGCGACGACGGACGCGACCGGCGTGGCGTCGTTCACGTACACGGGCGCCAACTCCGGCAACGACTCGGCGCAGGCGACGGTCTCCGCTCCTGGCATCACGATCACGTCCAACACGTCCGCCATCAGCTGGCTGAAGATTCTCCAGCCTGTTGCGCTGACCGCCGTCCAGGGCAACTTCTTCCGCAACGACACCAACAGCTGCACGTTCGGTCCCACGGGTGATCCGGTGTTCGGCCAGGCCTTCCCGGACATCATGTTCAACCCAGACCCGAGCGTCGTCCCGCACGACATCTCGAGGATCGGCAACTCCACGCGTCCGTTCTTCGACGTCACGACCGACGTCAACGGCAACTACAACGGCCAGATCATGGCTCAGGGCAACGGCGTCCAGGCCGGCAATGACCCGCTGCAGAACTTCTACGCCGTCTTCACCGGCAGCTTCATCGTCAACCAGCCGGGCGACCTGACGTTCCGCATCCTGCACAACGACGGCTACATCATCGGCGTCGGCGGAGGCGCGACCCGGGTCAACGGCGACCTCGAGGGCAGCGTGCCTGCGACCACTCAGTTCAACAGCTACACCGTGGTCGGGGCGTGGAACACGAGCAGCACCGGCTCGTCGAGCAGCGGGCCTGTGACCGTGCACTTCCCGGCTCCCGGCAGCTACCCGTTCGAGCTCGACTACACCGAATGCGAGTCCGGTCCGCTGTTTCTCGACCTGCTGACGGAGGCGTTCGTGCCGCAGAGCAGCCAGCTAGGCGTCTACGTGGGCTACGCCGACGCCCTGCGCCAGGGCGGCAGCGCGTTCCCGTTCCCCTGGAACGGGTCACCCAACGTCAACTTCTTCGGCTGCACGGACTGCCGCTATGACGCCGGCGCCCTGCGCTTCGACAACAACACCCAGGCGCCGATCACGTTCGACTCGATCACGGTGGACCTGTCCGCGGGGCAGCATTTCGACATCTGGCCGCACGGCATCACGCTCGCGCCGGGCCAGCTGCTCGTCCTGACCCAGACGACCGGCGACAACTCCGGCAACTTCGACAATTTCGACACGTCCGACTTCTCGGGGACGCCGTGCAACGTGAACAACGGCGTCATCCCGACCATCAACGTGACGATCGCGGGCGTGACGACGACCTACAAAGACGTCAACCAGATCCTCAACACGGGCGGATTCGACACCGCGTGCAACCACAACGAAGACCTGCCATGGCGAAGCGTCAACGGCGTCGCCAGCACCATCCAGCTGCCGGTGCCGCCGTCGGCCAGCCTGAACCTGATGCCGTTCAACATCCCCGACGCGACGCAGGGGCAGAGCATCACGGTCACCGTGTCAGCGCTCGACGGCGCCGGCAACCCGCAGGTCAACCTGCCCGTGACGTTGTCGGTGATCGGCGCGAACACGCAGACGCAGACTCAGAGCACGAACACGGCCGGGCTGGCGACGTTCAGCTATCCCGGCAACCTGGCGGGGACGGACTCACTCCAGGCGAGCACCTTTGTCGGCGGGCTGCGCGTCATCTCCAACCAGGGCACCGTGCTCTGGACGCCGCCGGGCGGCAACACCAACAACCCGCTCGGAGCCACCATCAGCGGCGTTTCGCCGGCCGACGGCGCCGTCGTGACCAGGCCGGTGGCCATCGACGCCGCCATCACGGCGCCGCTCGGCCAGACGGTCACCTCGTGGCGCGTGTTCTACCAGGCGCAGGACCCGGGTCCCGCGGTGACGATCGCCTCCGGCAGCGGCACGCCGCCGTCGCCGCTCGCCACATTTGACCCGACGCTCCTGCCCAACGACGCGTACGCGATCACCGTGGAAGCCACGTCGTCCAACGGCGCGGTGCAGCGGGTGGCGACGACCGTGGTCGTGATGGGCAACCTCAAGCTCGGCCGGTACACGGCGACATATCAGGACCTGTCGGTCCCGGTCAACGGCTTCCAGATGGAGGTGCTCAGGACGTACGACTCCATCGACAAGTCGTCCGGGGACTTCGGAGTCGGATGGCGCGTGGACATCTCGAACTTCCGCGTGGCGCCGAACCGTACGCTCGGCGCGGGCGGATGGACGCAGTACAACAAGTCCTGCGTGCTCGGGCTGTGCACCACGGGCTTCAAGAACGCCGCCCCGCGCTACGTGACGGTGACCTTCCCCGACCAGCACACGGAGATCTTCGATTTCACCCCCGTCGGTGGGACGAACGTCTTCTGGACCTGCACGCCGGCGTTCACGGCGCGCGGCGCGCTGGGGACGACCTCGACTCTCGAGCCGCTCGACGACACGAGCTGCTCGTACACCGCGGACGGCAACCTCTACGGCTCGAACGGCGGCGTGTACTCGCCGCACCGGTTCCGCCTGACCACGCATTCCGGCACCGTCTTCATCCTCGACCAGACGGTCGGGCTCGTTTCCGAGACGGACCGCAACGGCAACTCGCTCACCCTCGACAGCGCCGGGCTGCACGCCTCGAACGGGGAGTCGATCCTCTACACGCGAGACTCGTCGGGTCGCATCACCAGGGTGAGCGGGCCTTCCGGCGAGACGGTCACGTACACCTACAGCGCCGCCAACGACCTCGACACGTCCGTCGACAACAACCACAACTCCACGACTTACACGTATGACGGCAATCACGACCTGCTCACGGCATCAGGGGCTCAGCCGGTGCAGAAGCTCCAGTACGACTCGGCGGGCAGGCTGATTGCGATCTCGGACGCATTCGGCAACACCGTCCAGATTCAGAGCGACGTCGCCGGACAGCAGCAGACGCTGCTCGATCCTGCCGGCCGCATGACAACGGTCCTCACGTATGACGACCTTGGCGACGTGGTCCGCACGGACAAGACGGCCGGCGGGACGACGGTGACCACACGTGCGACCTTCGATGCGGCCGGCCACGCGACGAGTCAGACGGACGGGATGCAGAAGACGCAGTTCATGCAGTACGACTCATCGGGCAACATGACCGTCTTCATCGACCCCAACGGCACGCATTTCCATTTCGCGTACAACGCTCAGGGCCAGCTCGTGAGCTGGAGCGACGACGCGGGGACCGTGCTCGGTTCCTACCAGTACGACGCCGCCGGCAACCTGACCCAGGTCGACGATCCAAGCTGCCCCGGATGCCAGTACACATACGACTCGGCGGGCCGCGTGTCGACGCAGGTGCAGGCGGTCGGAGGCGGCACGTCCTACTTCTATGACGCGTTCGGTCACGCCAACCGCGTCGTCGACGCGCGCGGCGACGCCTTCGTGAGCAGCTTCGACGCCAGCGGCCACCTGCTGTCCCGGTCGGACCCGCTCGGCGGCACCGTGCGGTTCACCTACGACGGTAACGGCAACGTGCTCACCCAGGAAGACGCCCTCCACCAGACGACCACCGTGACCTACACGCCGGACGGCAGCATCAAGACCGTCACCGATCCGCTGCTCAAGACGATCACCAACACGTACGACGCCGCCGGCCGGCTGTCCAGCATCACCGACCGCAACGGCCTGGTGATCAACATCGGCTACGACGCCAACGGTCACATAACCGGCGAGGCGCCGGTCGGGGGCGACGCCAGGACTCGCACCTATGACGGCTTCGGCCGCCTCACCCAGATCGCCAACGGTTCGGCCGTGATCACGCTGAGCTACGACGCCGACGGCCGGATAGTCAGCCAGACGACCGGCGGCACGGCGTCAGACCCGCTGCCGACGACCACGTTCACCTACACGTACGACGCCAACGGCAATCGCCTGACGTCGACCGGCCCTGACGGCCAGATCATCAACACCTACGACGAGATGAGCCGGCTGTCGACGCTGACCGACCCCAACCACGGTGGTTTCCAGTTCGGATACGACGCCGCGCAGCGCCTCTCGAGCCTGGTCCGGCCGAACGGGGTGCGCGACGACCTCACCTATGACAACGCTGGCGACCTGCTCAACCCGAAGACCAGCCTCAACGGCACGACGCTGTCGACCATCTCCTACGCCTATGGACCGGGACGGTTGACGAGCTCGATGACAGATTCGAGCGGCACCACCACGTACACGTATGACCAGCTCCTGCGACTCACGGGTGCGAGCTCGACACGAGGCCAGGAGACCTACCAGTACGACGCCGGATCCAACCGGACGTCCGCGCAAACCTCGCACGGCACCTTCAACTACACCTACGACTCCGCGAGCCACATGCTGTCGGACGGCGCGTTCGACTACGCCTACGACGGCGAGGGAAACCTCACCACCAAGACCGACCACGTCAGCGGCGCGACGACGAGGTTCTTCTACGACGCCCAGCACCGGCTGACGAAGGTCCAGCTGCCCAACGGCAACGTCACGACGTATCAGTACGACCCGATCGGGCACAGGGTGGCGATCGACGCCAACGGTGCGATCACGAGGTACGCCTATGACGGCGATGCGCTGAGGCTCGAGTACGACGGCGGCAACAACCTTCAGGCCAGCTACGTCTCCGCGCTCGGCCTGGACTCCGTGCTCGAGATGCGCCGGGGTTCGACGTCCTACTACTACGTCAAGGACGCGCTCGGGAGTGTCAGAGCGCTGGTGGACTCAAACGGCGCCGTCGTCCAGACGTATGCCTACGACAGCTTTGGCAACCAGACCACCTCGGGGAGCATCGCCAACCCGTTCACCTACACGGGCCGGGAGTTCGATCCCAACACCGGCCTCTACTACAACAGGGCGCGGTACTACGACCCGGCCACCGGCCGGTTCCTGAGCGAAGATCCCGCCGGCTCGCTCAACCGGTACGTCTATACCGCCAACGACCCGGTCAACCTCGCCGACCCGACCGGCGCGTCGCCGGCGACCGAGGCCGCGATCCGGTTCATCTTCATCAGCGCGCTGGCGGGCGCCATCGGCAACGCGGTGACCACGGCGCTGTTCGAGTGGCAGGACGGCTGCTTCGACTGGCGCGACGTGCTCATGGCCGCCTTTGCGGGTGCGCTCGGTGGCGCAGTCACGGCCGGTTTGCTGGTCGCGAGCCCTGCAGGCTGGATGGGCGCCGACGCCGCCGGCGGCGCCGTGTCAGGCGGTGTCCAGGACCTCGGCGATCAGATGATTCACCATCCCGGCCACATCGACGGCGGTGAGGCGATCGGTTACACGCTGGCCGGCGC
The DNA here is from genome assembly GCA_035689485.1 of Candidatus Dormiibacterota bacterium. GTDB lineage: Bacteria > Chloroflexota > Dormibacteria > Dormibacterales > Dormibacteraceae > 40CM-4-65-16. Next base: position 19,491 of record DASSLL010000073.1, read on the forward strand.
CGGCCTCGGCGTGATCGGCGGCGTATTCGGCGGGGACTGGCAGGGCGTTCACTACAACAACGGTTGGAGGGACGCGGGGGGCAGGTTTGCGAGCCCGCCATCGTTGGAAGATGGCATCATCAACAACTTGCTCATGGGGTTCCTCGGCGGCATGCTGCAAGGTCAGAGGAACCACACCGTCTGTCCATCGTGAGCGCGGTTGCGCGGGGCCGGCGCGTCGAATACCGGCCCCGCGTCGCCGACAACGTGCCGGGGATGGCGATCTTCACGGCCCTGGGAGTCTTTTTCATCGCCCTCTTCGCCTTCACCCGGGCCTGGACCAGCGGAGCGTGGACGATAGGCGCGACGGCCCTGCTGGTCGGGGCCTTCGCCGGCCTGCCCTGGGCTTATCTCCTGACAGCCAGGCTGTGGATCGACGGCGACGAGGTCGGCACGGATCGCCTCCTCTTCCTCAAGGCCCGCGCGCCCAGGGGCGAGATCCGGCACGTGGTCGCCGGCCAGAGCAAGGTCGTCTTCGTGGGCCACGGCGACCGCGTGCTTCTCGCGGTCAGACGGTTCTTCAGCGATGACCAGATCCGGTCGATCGCCGCAGATCTTGGCCTGAAGGCCGAAGGCTACGCGCGCTACATGGGTGGCCCGCTCTAGCGGCCGCAGCGACCTGGACACATCGAAGTCAGGCGTTCCTCTGCCTGTTAGCCGTCGTTCGAATCGTCCCCTTCATGGCCGTGCCCGCGACCCTCGAACGTGTACGTCGCGTCGTTGATGCGAACGTTGTCGGCCAGGACCGTCTGCGTCCCGAACAGCCAACCTGCGTCGGTGACGAGCTGGATCCCGGTGACCCCGTCAGATCCGTACTTCAGGTCGGCCGTCGCGAAGGTGTCGTAGAAAGTCCCGCCCGGCAGCTGGCTCGTGTCGACGAAGCTCACCGGCGTGGCCAGGTTGCCGGTGTCCTGCCACACGTTCTGTGGGCAGCCGGTGTAGTTCGGCGGCGGTCCGATGTAGACGAACGCGTTCTTGCCGTCGACGTTGATCTGGAACCGCGGCGCTCCGCCTCCGCAGCTGCCCGCGGTGAACTGATAGTTCGTCCCTAGGTTCTGGATATCGCCGAACCTCAGTCCGGACGGGACCCTGAAGTCGATGCCGCCGAACGTGGAGCCGACGGAACGCAACTGGATCGCCGTGTGGGAGGCGAAGCCCGGATGGACCTTGGTCGCGTCGCCGAACAACGTGTACCTCGCCGCCGCCGACGCCGGCAGCGCCGACGCGAAGATGGCGACAGACGCCAGCGCAAGCGCGACGAAGAGCCGCCTCATCTCAACACCCCCAACACCGAGCACGTGAACCGACGCAGCCAAGCTCGATTATCGCGCTACAGGGCGGCCAGGTAAATCCCCAGAAGGTCGGCGGCCGGGTATTTGCCGGCGAGCTCGTCCGCCGCCCGCCGCAGCGCCGCCTCGCCGACGTCGAACTCCCTGACGTGCTGCGGCAGCTTGAGCGCCGCGATGAGGACTTCGACTCGGTCCGCCGGGTCGGCGCCGGTCGCCTGCGCCAGCAGCTGCATGCGCTCCGGCATCGATCGCGCCAGGTAGCGCATGACGTGCGGCAGCAGCAGGCACGACGTCACGCCGTGCGGGATGCCGTGACGCGCCCCGATCTGCTTGCCCATGGTGTGGCTGAGTCCGGCGGCGGACGCGCCGGGCAAGGTGAACGAGAACCATGCGGCGAGCTGGTTCTCCGTCCGGACGCTCACGTCCTCGGGCGACGCCTTTGCTCTGGGCAGCGAATCGAACAGGAGACGGACGGCGGAAAGCGCCATCAGGTCGTTGAACGGATGCTGGCCCTCGGACAGAAATCCCTCGACCGCATGGTCGAGCGCGCGGATGCCGGTCGACAGCCACAGCTCCATCGGCGTCTGCAGCGTCAGCCCGGCGTCGTAGATGACCGTCTCCACCAGCAGGCGCGGGTCGCGCATCCCGGCCTTGTCGCCCGCGTCGTTGGTGTATCCGGCTCCCGCCGCCAGCTCGGCCGCGGACAGCGTGGTGGGCACGGCGACGTGGGGAAGGGCGCGACCGTCCTCGCCGGCCAGCTTGACCGAGATGATCTTGGCCGCATCGATGACGCTCCCGCCGCCAAAGCTGACGATCGCCCGCGCGCGGGCACGGCCGACGTCGTGGGCGCCGGCACCGATTTGCGCGTTCGGCGCGTGCTGACCCACGACGACCGTGGCCACCGGCTCGAATCCCAGGACGTCCAGCGACCCGAGCAGCGAGCGAGTGGTCACGAGCGCAACACGCGGCGCCTCCAGCCGTTGCAGCTCTGGCCCGAGCTGCGCCACGGAGCCCGGTCCCCAGTAGATGTTGAGCGGGTTCGCGTAACGAAAGACGTTCGTCAAGCTGAGGTCATACTAGGTTCGATGGCCGTCCCGCATGGACAGCGCGTGGTTCATGCGGGCGAGCCGCTGCGCGCGGCGCGCGCCGCGATGGTCCTCCTGCACGGCCGCGGCGCGACGGCCGAAGACATCCTCACGATCGCCGCCGAGGTCGAGCAGGCGGGGTGGGCTTATCTCGCGCCGCAGGCGGCGGGCAACGCGTGGTACCCGAACCCATTCACCGCGCCGCTCGAAAGCAACGAGCCGCACCTGACCGCGGCCCTAGACACGGTTTCGGAGGTTTTCGCCCAGGCGACGGAAGTCGTCCCCGCGCAACGGGTCGTCGTCCTCGGCTTCTCCCAGGGCGGCTGCCTCGCGCTCGAGTGGGCCGCTCGCCACGCCCGCCGGCTCGGGGGCGTCGTCGGGCTGAGCGCCGGGCTCATCGGCCCGGACGGAACGCCGCGCGATTACCGCGGCGGCTTCGAAGGGATGCCGGCCTTCCTCGGCTGCAGCGACAGCGACCCTTACATCGCGAAATCCCGCGTCGAGGAGGCGGCGCGAGTGTACGGCCGGTTGGGCGCAGAGGTGACCCTGCGGCTCTACCCTGGAATGCCGCACACGGTCAGCGCGGACGAGGTGGCGGAGGTCCGCCGGATCGTCGAAACGATCTAACCCGACCTCTTCTCGTCCTCTTCGGCCTTCTCCCCCCGCTCGACGATGTCGCCGGGCTGGAAAAGCACGTCCTGGAGCACCGTCCGCCACTTGGGCTTGCGCCTCGAGAGCGATTCCAGGGCCATGGCGAAGTGCTTGAACTCCTCCTCCTGGGCATCCTCCATGATCGCCCGGGCCTCGGCGTCCCGCTCCACGGACAGGCGCTGCTCGTACCAGCCAATCGCCTCCGCTTCCTCCTGGAGAGAGGCGGCAAGGCGGGCGAAGGTGCGCACTTCCTGGCTCAGCTCGTCCGGCGGCTCGTGATACTGGTCAGTCGGCATAGCAAGGAAACGCGCGGCTGACGCTTAAATAGCGCAGTGAGTCTCGGCGACATCCTCATCTTCATCGTCATAGCCCTGATCGCGGGCTTCGCGGCCAGCCTGCTCGTGATGGGTCGTGGCCGGGGCCTGCTGTTCAACATCATCATCGGCGTCCTGGGCGCGCTCTTCGGCGGCTGGCTCGCCAGCCAGCTGCACATCGCGATCAACCTGGGCAACTCGTTCCTCAACCAGCTCGTGGTCGCCTTCGCCGGGGCCGTGCTCCTGCTCCTGATCTGGCGCGTGATCTTCCGCCGGGGGAAATAGGCACGCCGCGGCGTCCGTGAATCACGCGGATCTCGTCGCTCTGATCGAGGGTGGGGTGGCCGAACGGGGTGGCCGGTGGGCGGACCTCGGAGCGGGGGAGGGCAACTTCACGCGAGCCCTGGGGGACGTGCTCGGCCCGGACGCCCACGTCGTCGCCGTCGACAAGGACTCGCGCGCTTTGCGCGCCCTGGCGGGCGTGTTCGAGACGCGGGTCGCCGACTTCACCAGGCCCCTCGACCTGCACGACCTCGACGGCGTGCTGATGGCCAACTCGCTGCACTACGTCCGCGACAAGCAGCCGGTCCTGGAGGCGGTGCGCCGGATGATCAAGCCCGGCGGGAGGCTGATCGTCGTCGAATACGGCGCCGACAAAGGCAACCCGTGGGTGCCTTACCCCTTCACCTACCCGAAGTGGGAGGCCATGGCGGCCCGGGCCGGGTTCAAGAGCACGCGACTCCTGAAGACCGTCCCGAGCCGCTGGCTGGGGAGCATGTACTCCGCAGTTTCAGAGACCTAGAAGACCTGGCTCTGCGACTCGGCATGCGGCGCGCCGTGCCGCCCGCGGTGGCGGCGCATCCACCGCCGGATCATCACGCTGCGCCGGTCGTCGGCCTGCATGCCGCCGCCGCCCGGGTTGAAGCGTTTGGTCACGCCGCCGAGCTTGGCGCCCCAGGTCACGTACTTCTTGAACCGCTCCTCGGCCTCGCGGGCGATGCCGATGCGCTGGCCGCGCGTCTCCTCGCGGAAGCGCGCGATGCGGCCGGCGGCGGCGCCCTCCTTCTCCTCGGGCGTCGAGCCCACGTTGATCTCCGGCAGCGCGCCGATGACCACGATCTGGTCGTCCTCGACGGCGACCTCCACCCCCGTGAACCAGCCGTCCGGGAGCCTTCCGGCAAACCAACCCTTGATCGAACCGAGCTCTTTGTCATCCATGCATTACATAATTACACTGTTTCAATGGTGAGGTCAAGTGGGAACGAAGGGGCACCTGATGACCTCGCGTAAGCTCACCTGCACATGGGGATGATGCCGCCGGGCTCGCACGGGCCCGTGATCTGGTGGGGAGGCTGGGGCGGCAGGCGGCGACCGCAGGACACGGGTCCCGCCAACAGCGGCCTCACCGGCGACCCGACCCTCGAGCCGCCGCAGATGCCGGAGGGGCCGAAGGACCTCCGCGGCCGCTGGCAGAGCCTGAAGCAGTCGATCACCGGCACCACCGCCGCGCTGCCCCAGGTCCTGCGCCTGGTCTGGGAAGCGAGCCGGCCGATCACGCTGGGCCTGTTCGTGACCACCGCCATCGCCGGCCTCATCCCGACCATCTCGGTCGGCATCACCCTCGTGCTGACGAACGCGGTGGTGCAGGGCATCCTCATCCACAGCGCCCACCTGCCGGACGTGATCACGCTGTCGAAGCTAGGCGTGCCGTGGCTGCCGTCGCTGTCCTTCAGCGCGGTGGGCATGATCGTCTTTCTCGCCGTCGCGCAGCTTGTCGTCTTTGCCGTCAGCGCTCTCCTGAACACACTCCGCAACATCACCCAGCAGCTGCTGCAGAACTCCGTCTCCATGCGCATCCAGCTCATGGTCATGGAGAAGGCGGCGTCCCTCGACCTGGCCTTCTACGAGGACCCTGCTTCGTACGACCTGCTGCGCCGCGCCCAGAACGATTCCGTCAACCGGCCGGTGCTGATGATCGCCACGGCCTTCGGGCTCCTGCAGACCCTCCTGACCCTCCTGACGATGATCGCGTTCCTCTTCGGCGTCAGCTGGGTGCTGGCGATCATCGTCCTGGTTTCGCCGGTGCCCGCCTTCATCGCCGACACGCGCTACGGCTGGCGCGGCTACAACATCGCGCGCTGGGGCTCGCGGCTCCTTCGCCGCATGAACTACCTGGTCAACCTCGTGACGGTCGATCAGTTCGCCAAGGAGGTCAAGCTCTTCGGCCTCGGCGGGTACTTCATCGAGCGCTACCGGCTGATCGCCAAAGCGTTCTACGACACGCAGCGCTCACAGGTCGTGCGCCGGTACCTCACCGGGTTTGCCCTGGGCAACATCAGCACGATCGTCACGTCGCTCACCTACCTCTACATCGCGCTGGGTGCGATCGCGGGCAGGTTCAACCTCGGTGCGCTTACCGCGTACACCCAGGCGGCGATCCAGGTCCAGAACTCGATCCAGAGCGTGCTCGGCGGGTTCTCGGGGATGTACGAGCACAACCTGTACCTGAACAACCTGGTCGAGCTGATGGCGAAGCAGCCGTCGCTTCCCGCGTCCCCGGCACCGAAGCCCGTGCCGCAGCCGCTGCAGGGGGAGATCCGTTTCGAGAACGTGACCTTCCTCTATCCCGGCGCTGAGGCGCCGGCGCTCACCGACCTGTCATTCACCGTCAAGGCCGGCGAAACGCTGGCCGTGGTCGGTCGCAACGGCGCCGGCAAGACGACGCTGTTCAAGTTGATCTGCCGGCTCTACGACCCGACCGAGGGCCGAATTCTCGTCGACGGCGTCGACATCCGTGACTTCGAACCCGACGAGCTGCGCCGCCAGATCGGGGCCATGTTCCAGGACTACGTCGACTACCAGGCGACGGCCTCGGAGAACATCGGCCTCGGCAACGTGCCCGAGATCACCGACCGCGAGGCGGTCGTGCGCGCGAGCCAGCAGGCGGGCTCGGACGAGCTCATCGCCAAGCTGCCGGCGGGTTACGACACCGCGCTGGGAAAGTGGTTCGACGCCGGCGTCAACCTGTCCGGCGGCGAGTGGCAGAAGGTCGCGCTGGCGCGCGCGTTCATGCGCGACGACGCGCGGGTCCTGCTGCTCGACGAGCCGACGTCCGCCCTCGACGCGCAGGCCGAGTACGACCTGTTCGAGCGCCTGCGCTCGCTGACGCGCGGCCGCACGGCCGTGTACATCTCCCACCGCTTCTCGACCGTCCGCCGCGCCGACCGCATCATCTTCCTCGAGCACGGGCGCCTGGTCGAGGAGGGGACGCACGAGGAGCTGATGCGTTTGAACGGTCGCTATGCGAGGCTCTTCCGCATGCAGGCCGCCGCCTACACGGGCGAAGACATCGAAGAGCTTGTCGGGGACGTCGGCTAGAGGCGCTTTAGCCGCCGGGGCGATCCTCGGCGTCCTGACCTTCGCCTTCTACATGGTCGGCTCCAACCGGTCCTTCGGATACGACGCGGCCGCGACCTTTGCCAACTTCGTCGCCACGCCTTCGCTGTGGGACGCGTTCGGCGCGCGGACCGTCATCCCCACCGTGCCCATCGCCCACGTCGCGACCAACGACCACGTGCTGGTCTCGCTGTTCAGCCATGCCGTCTATTCGGTCACGGGATCGAGAAGCGAGGTGGTGTACCGGACGCTTCCGGCGCTGGGAGCGGGGGGGACGGTAGGGGTTTCGACGGTCGCCCTGGCGCGGCGCTACGGGCTGGTGGCCGCCCTCTGCGCCGGGCTGTACATCGCCACGAATCCGCTGTTCGTCGAGAACAGCCGCGACCTGCGCGGGTACAGCCTGGCTGCGCTCGGGTGCGTCGTGGCGACGCTGCTGCTGCCCGGACGTCGTCGGGTGCTGTACGCGGTGGTCCTGGGCCTGGCCATCGCCTCCCAGCTCTTCGCGGGCGTCGTCCTGCTCTGTCACGTCGCGTGGGTCGCCGGCCGCCGGTCGAAGGCGGAGCTGCTGCGGCTCGCTCCGGCGTGGGCCGCGGCGGCTGCGATCGGCCTGGCCGCCAACGCGGGCGTGCTGGTCACCGAACTGGCCACGCACGGCCTGCCCGCGCCGCTCTTCTACCCGACGTTCCCGCGCGACCTGGTCTTCTTCCTCGTCGGGGCGCCGGTGCTGCTGCCGATGGGACTGTGGCTGGCCACCGCGGCGCTGGGCCTGTGGACGCAGAGACGAGAGGCATGGCTGTGGGCGGCCGTCGTGGTGCTCGTCGCCGTCGTCGTCGTGCTGTGGCTGGGCTTCCAGCCGGCCTACCTGTATCCCCGCTTCTTCATCTTCCTGGTGCCGGCGGTCGCGTTCCTGATGGCGGCCGCGATCAAGCGCTGGTGGGTGCTGGCGCCGGTCGTCGCGGCCGGCGCGGTGGCCGCGGTGATCGCCCAGGTGCCGGGCTACACCGAAGACCCGCTCGCGCTGCCGCAGGCCGCGGCGGTCATCCAGCAGGTGCAGGCGAGCGGCGGGCGCGCCTGCGTCATCCACATCGACGAGCAGGTGCTGGCCGCCTACACGTCCGAGTTCACGGTCGTCACGAGCCCCGACCAGCTGGCGGGCTGCGACGCGGTCGTCGTGGTCAGCTGGAACGTCGACCTGGCGCTACGGGACGAGGCCGCGCGGCAGTTTCCCCGACTGACTACGCTCCCGGCGTACTACCCGGCGGTCGTCCTAGAAAGATGAGTGGCCGGTGCAGGCGTGCACGCCGTGCGGCGTGAGCTGGAGGACGCGGACGGCGCGACCGCGCATGCGGTCACAGCGCCAGCAGAAGACGACCGCGTCGATCCCCCCGGGCAGGACTCCCTTCAGCAGCACCTCTCGCGACTTTTGGTGAAGCAGCCAACAGATGATGAAGTGCATCGAGCGCGGTAACTCTATCCGGATTGCGGCGACAATCCAAAGGAAACCTAGTTAAGAAAGTGTGAAACCCCGTCAGTTGGGCTCGTCCTCCGCAGTTATGGGGAGGTGGCCCCGCAGGGCCGAAGGGGCGATCCGGTCGATCTTCGCCGCCAGCACGAAGTCGTTCTCGGTGAGGCCCCCGGCGGCGTGGGTCCAGAGCTCGACCGCGAGCGACCCGTAGGTCAGGTGCAGGTCGGGGTGGTGGCCTTCCGCCTCGGCGATCCTGGCGATGGCGTCGACGAGCTCGACGCCGGGCATGAAGCCCTGGAAGCGGTAGGTCTTGGTCAGCCGGTCGTGGCTGCCCTCGTGGCCGACGGACCAGCCGGAGAGCTGAGGCAGGAGGCGCTCGACCTCGGCCCGGGGGAGGGTCGGTGTGCCGGGCTTGCAGACCACGCAGTGGCGCTCGGCGAGGGGTGCCCCCATCGCCGGGCAATGCTACGCGGCTGGGTAGAATTGAACCTTCCCATGGGCGGCTAGCTCAGTGGGAGAGCGCTTGCCTCACACGCAAGAGGTCATTGGTTCAAACCCAATGCCGCCCACCAGGTAGCGGCCCCGTCGTCTAGCGGCCTAGGACGCAGCCCTCTCAAGGCTGAGATCGCGGGTTCGAATCCCGCCGGGGCTACCAAGTGCAACCAAGCGCGACCAAATTCGAGGCGGCGGGCCATTCGCGCCGCTTTGCATACGCGGCCGGACGAACATGAGGGTCTGATGGTCGGGATGGCCTTCTTGAGGGCGTGTGCCACGATTCTCATAGGCGGATCGTGTTCGAGATCATCGGCAGGGAGGAGGAACTTGCCTCCCTGCACACCTTCATCGAGGAGACGCGTGGAGGGCCCGCTGCCTTCGTGCTCGAGGGTGAAGCGGGGATCGGGAAGTCGACGCTCTGGCTGGCTGGCGTCGAGCTCGCCCGCGCAGAGCGATTGCGCGTCCTTTCCTCGCGGCCGACAGAAGCCGAGCGAAGCCTCGCCCATGTGGGCCTGGGCGATCTGCTCGAGGACGTCGTCGACGACGTCCTACCTGCGCTCGCGGCGCCGAGGCGACGCGCGCTCGAAGCCGCAATGCTGAGGGACGATCCGCCGAGCAATCCCGTCGATCACCGTGCGCTTGCCGTGGCGGTGCGGGATGTGCTGCAGCTTCTAAGCGAGCACGAGCCGATCCTGATCGCGGTCGACGACGTGCAATGGCTAGACCCATCCTCATCCAGCACGCTTGCATTCGCGTTGCGCAGGCTAGGCGCAAGTGATGTTCTGGTGCTGCTGGCCAGGCGGCTCGTCGACCAACCGCAACCGTCTCGAGTCGAGCAGGCGATCGCTTCGGAGCGCGCCCGACGGCTGTCGGTCGGGCCGCTGAGCCTGGGTGCGCTCCATCAGTTTCTGCGCCACCGGTTTGGTAGGGCATTCGCGCGCCAGACGCTGCTCCGAATCCACGACCGGTCCGGCGGGAATCCGTTCTTCGCGCTCGAGCTGGCTCGGGTTCTCGACGCGGACCTAAACCCGCTGGAGCCACTTCCGGTCCCGAGGACTCTCGAAGACTTGCTGCGCGCGAGAATCGCGGGCCTCCCCGCATCCACCCGCGAGGCGCTCGAGCTCGCCTCGGCACTTGGCACCAGCGCGGAGTCGGTGTTGGAGACGGCGGGGATCGCGCTGGATGCTCTCGAGCCAGCGGTCGCTGCACACGTGATCCAACGCGAGCACGGGACGATCCGCTTTACGCATCCGCTGCTCTCCGCGGTCCTGTACCACGACCTCGGCGAGGAGCGCCGGCGCGTTCACGCACGGATTGCCCAGGTCGTCGATGATCCGCTCCTGCGCGCCCGTCACCTGGCGCTCTCCAAGAACATGCCAGACGCGGAGGTCGCCACCGAGCTCGACAGCGCGGTCGGTCTGGCTCTGGACCGTGGCGCCTCGGCCGTTGCAGCCGAGCTCGCGGAGCACGGCGCCCGGCTGACACCACCCGACGCACGCGACGACCGACGCCGCCGGGCGCTGGCTGCAGCCCGCGCGCATCAGGCGGCCGGCGAATGGACGCGCGCCCGGACGATCGCGACCGACCTGCTGGCGGAGCGAGATGGCGGATCATGGCGCGCGGAAGCGCTCGTTCTCCTTTCCGAGCTCGAGGGCTCTGATCGGGCTGCCGAGCTCCTCGAGGAAGCCTTGGAGAAGGCCGCGCCGCGGCCGGCACTCCAGTCGCTCATCCACTGCCGCCTCGCCTGGGTGAAACGATTCAAGCCGGGTTTCGATCACGCTGGTGCGGCGCTCGAGCTCGCCGAACAGCTCGAAGACGATGAGCTCCGAGCCCGCGCCCGTGCGGTGCAAGCGATCCTCGGCTGGTTCGCCGGGACCGGGGAGGCGCCAGCGGATCTCCCAGCGCTGGTCGGACACTTCCCGGGAGCGCTCGGCGGCGAGCGCCAGGTACAGGAAGCGACGCTGGCGATCGTGAACACGCTCGCGCCCTCGGCGACGCGACATGAGGCTCGGACGCTGCTCGAGAGCGAGTACCGAGAATGGTGCGAACGGGACGAGCCGCGAAGCGCCCGTGCCCTGTGGGGACTCGCCTGGCTTGAGTTCTGGGCCGGACGTTGGATGGTCGCGGCCGAGCACGCCGCTCGTGCGCACGACATCGCGATCCAGTACGGCCTCGAGGTGCCGCAGGACCACCTTCCGATCGCAGTCATCGCCGTTCACCGCGGCCAGTTCGAGCTCGCCCGGGAGCACTCGGAACGAGCACTCGACCTGGCGACGAAGCAATTCGGGTATCACCCGCCCCAACACCTGGCGGTACTTGGGCTGATCGCGTTCGGGAGCGGAGATTCGTCTGCTGCTCTGGATTGGCTGGTCAAGGCCGACCGGCGGGCCGCCCTTTTGGGTTGGGGCGAGCCGAGCATACGCTGGTGGACGCCGGACGAGGTCGAGATTCTCCTCGAGCTTGGCCGCGGCGACGACGCCTTCGCTCTTCTTGACGCCTGGGAGCGAGACGCGGTACGGGTCGCCCGCCAATTGGTGCTCGCGCACGTGACCCGCTGCCGCGGCCTCGTCCTGGCGGCCCGCGGCAACGTCGAGAACGCGCTCGCCCTGTTGGCGCGAGCGGTCGTCGAGCACGAGGTGGTCGGTGACCCGTTCGGCCGTGCGCGCGCCCTGCTCGGGCTCGGAATCGTCAGACGGCGGGCTCGACGCAAGCGACCCGCTCGCGACGCGATCGAGGGTGCGCTGGCAGAATTCGAGGCGATCGGGGCCGTCTCGTGGGCGGCGAAAGCGCGCCTCGAGCTCAGCCGGATCGGCGGGCGGACGCGAGAGGATGGGCTGACCGAGGCCGAGCGACGCGTGGCCGAGCTGGTCGCCCGGGGCCGCACAAACCAGGAGGTCGCCGACTCGCTCTTTCTCGGCGAGCGCACGGTCGCAAGCCACCTGACGCACATCTACGCCAAGCTCGGAGTCCGCTCCCGGACCGAGCTCGCACGCCGCCTGCGTTAAAGATCAGAAGTTCTTACGTTTCCTCCGCACCGCTGTCGGCCTAGCTTGGCGGGATGCCGAGCTACCTCGTCGAGACCTATCTCCCACGCGGCCGAGCGGGAGAGCGGATGGCGTGGGATCGGCGGGCGCGCTCCGCGGCCGATGAGCTGACGCGCGAGGGGATGCACGTTCGTTTCGAACGCTCGATTCACGTGCCCGCAGACGAGATCTGCTTTTTCGTCTTCGACGCCGCCTCGAGCCAGGAGGCCGCCACCGTGGCGCAGCGTGCCGACCTCGATCCGCTGCGCGTCGTCGAAGCTGTCAAGTCCAGAGATGAGGAGAGGAAATGACATTCATCAAATCGAAACTGTCGTGGGCGCTATTTCTCGTTGCCGTCGTGGGATTCGCCGCCTACGGCGGCAACGTTTTCGCCACGCCACCGTCCGGCCTGACCAACCTCCCCCTGGCTCGAGGCACCGACCAGTCTGACGGCACCATCCCGATCCAGGCGGGAACTGACATCGTGGTGGTACAGATCACCGTCGTCCCCGGCGGATCATCTGGTTGGCATTCGCACCCAGGCGGAGCGATCATCGTCGTCAAGCAGGGGGAGCTGACCGTCAACAAATCCGTCGGCAGCCAGTGCGAGACTTCCACGTACAGCGCCGGTCAGGCGTTCATCGAGCGAGCCGGCGAAGTGGACGACGTCGTCAACACGGGAGCGATCCCGTACGTTCTGCTCGTTACCTTCCCGCGTGTGCCACCGGGCGGCTCGGCCCGAATTGATATGCCTGATCCGGGCACTTGCCCAGGTCTGTAAAGCTGCCTTCGTGGGGCGGCGAATTACGCCGCCCCCACCGCCCCACCGAACACACACAGTCGGGACGAGCGCGAGAACCAATTCGGATACAGGGATGGGATCCCGCTCATACGCAGGCAGATCCGCGTCCGGTCATGTAGTGAGCTGATCAAGAGTTCGACCGGCGCGACTCGACATAGAGGTCGTTGAGCCGGCAGCGGAGAATCGGTATCGCAATTGTTGCCTCGAATCCCGCCGGGGCTACTTCACCCATCAGGTGGTCAACGATCACGCACACGTCCCGGCGACCTGCCCCGTGGCGCCGGATGCCCTGGTCAGGTCCTCGCCTGGCCGGTACAGGTAGAGACCACCATGAGTCCCGATCCACAACCCGTGACCGTCGCCAAGCACATACAGCCCGACTGGCACCAGGCTGGACCGCCCGGCTGCGCTGCCCGCATAGATACGCAGGTTCCGCGGTGTGTTCTGGCCCACGAGCCAGAACTCCACGGCGTCCGATTGACCTCCGGTGGCCTGGACGACGACGTTCCCCCGGCCATCGTCTCCCAGCGCGTAAAGCGCCATGCCGTCGCGCGCAAACCAGGACTGATCGAGGCTGCCTGTCGTCAGATCCAGTCGAAACAGATGATCAAGCGGCAAGATGACTTCGGGCCGCTCGGCGTCGCGGCCCCACGCCAGGTCATCTGTGACGTGCGTCCAGAAACCTGTCTCTGTGATCCGCTGCAGCGCCCCAGAGTAAGGATCGATCAGCCACAAGCCTCTCGGCGCTGCGTTGGATGAGGCCTGCATCGCGTATATCCCGTGGACGTTGAATCCGACGACCATCCAATCGCCTTCCGCCACCCGCTTATCGGAGGCTGTCGCAACGTCGACGGCGTGCAGACCGGGTTCCTGCGGCTGCGGTCCCATGCCACCGGCACGGGACGCATACGCATAACGCCGGCCGTCGCTCGTCACCCAATCCGGGGGCACCGGAAGCCATCGCTCGAACGGCCGGTCGAAGGTCATTCCAGCCGGCATGTAGCCAGGAGGAATCGGCGGATTGGCGTCCTCAGCCGTGGCGAACGTGCCGGCTGGATAAGTGACGAATCCAGTTGTGCCCTCTCCACCGGAGGCGGCGATGGGGATGCGACACGATGCGGGCGTCGCCGACGGCTGTGCGCCGCAGGCGCTCAGCATCAACCCGGTTGCGGCGAGTGCCCAGAGGCGAAGCGGCATAAGTCAACAATGCATGTGAGGCTGCAGCCCGGCCAGTGCCAGCTGGCTCCGCCCAGGCATTCCACCTGGCCCTCTGCCGGGCTGCCGGACGCGCCGCCAGCGCGATCAGCGTGGAAACGTCACGCAGCTCGGAACGACCGCACCTCAGCGTCCCATCGCTTGTTGATGAGGACGCAGCCCCGGTTTCCGGCGGCGGCATTGAAGCATCGGTGTTGGATGTCCGCGCTGAACCGTGCGCAGCCCATGCACTGCCATGCCGAAGGGTCCCACCAGCGACCAAGCTTCTTGGCCGAAATCTCATTGCAGAGACGAACGGCCTGGAAAGCCGGAATCGGGCTCCCGCCTTCAGCCTGGTTTCGATCCGTTGACATCTAAACCACCTGCCGTCTCCAACGTTCTCAGAGGTCCCGATCCGAGCCGAGGGCCATTAGCCCCGTCGCAGTCGGTCTTTGGAACCAGGTCGTTCGGGCGTCTTTGGCGCCAAAAGGGTCTATCAACGGCTGCGATTGACGTGTTTGGCGCCAAAGTGTCGGCATCCCCGTGGAGGTTCCAGCGCGATTTCACTCCGTGGCTGTTTCGCTGCGGCCGTACGGCGTCAACGAATCAGCGGTCCCGCTGGAAACGGCGTCGGATCTCGTGGCCGAGCTGGCCGGCCAGCAGAAAGTCATCCTTGGCGGCGATTTCTGGCATATCCGAGAGAACCGTCTCGTGCTAGCCACTGAGCCGTGGGCGATCCCGTACAAAAGACGCGGCCAGGCGTGGGGTGCTTACGTGGACGGTTCACTGAATGCCGCCCAATCCCGATTGCGTTGGGCCGTGGACCACTTCAAGGACGCGCAAGAGCGTGTTCTCGTCGCAGTTCAGGCCTGCAACGAGGCTCAGTACAGCGCTTTACTGCGCAAATACTCTTCCTAGGCGAACCGCAACCTCATGGCCCCATCAGGTCAGCCATCGTCACGAGGTCTTGCTCGTAGATCCCAAGGCTCAGGAGCCGGACCTGTGACGGTGTTGTCTCGCTGAGGCTTTCGTGGAAGAAGTACGGGGAAGCTGCATCGGGCACGCTGGTCTTGAACGTGCCGAGCAGCACACCGTTGAGCGCAGCGCCGACCTGATCTCCGTCGGCCCAGACGACCAGCCTGTTCTTGCCGGCATTCACCTTCGCCATGCCTTCTGTGACGGTCTTCCATTGGCTGTCGGCTGATGCCTTTTCACTGATCAAGAAACCACCATCCGGCCTGACCGCCACAGCCAGGCAGCCCCTTACCCCGAAGTCCTGAGACTCGGAACACCTGAGCGAAATGCCCGCCATCGAGGCGTCAGCAGCGCCTGTTTGCTCGAAGTCGGCAACGACGATGACATCCGCCAGATCATGCCTGTAGACGAGGTCGACTTCGTGCTCAGAGGACTCGGACCTGAACACCGCCGCCCCGGACTCGATCGTCACACCCTCGTTCTTCCGCGTCTCGTTGCCGGCGTAGTCGACCACATAAGGAACCAGGCTCGCGGGCAACTTTGTGGTCGAGGTGAAATCCACGGACTCATAGGGCGCGCCGAGAGCCTCGAGGCCGCATGCCCGCTGGCCAATCAGAGGAGAGTTGTCCGTCAACGTCGCGAAGCCGCATGTGATCTCGCCGTCGACCACTTCCGCATCCGACGGCACGGTGAGCGACGGCTTGATGTTGTACCGATCGAGCGTCGATGTCGTGACATCGCCGTTGGGAGTGGTCAACCGGTACTGCACGAGGTAGTAGTCAGACTGCCGCAGCCACAGCTCCTGCAGGCCGTCTGGGGTATCTGCCGTGACCAGCCATGTCGCAGTGCCCCCGATTACCGCTGGTGCGACCACCGATCTGACCGTGCCCGACATGCTCGTCACCCCGAGTAGATACTGGCTTGGACTCTTGAGCAGCCGGTCGAAGATGCTGCGCTCCCATCTGGCGGTCGATCGCTCGGCCGGCGAACCGGACTTCACGAAATTGACGGATCCGACCGTGAGCATCTCGAGGTACGTTTCGCTGCCGTTTGATGAACCGGTAAGCAACTGGTACTCGGCCATGTGCGGCCTGAAGCTCATCCAACCTTCCCCTGTCAGAACCACCCCGCCGGATGTGTGGATCTGCGTGCGTTCATGTCCGTCCTGCATGGTCGACTTGTCGAATCGGTCCAGCGCCGCCGCTCCACTGGCCGGTGGCGAGGGGCTCGCTTTGGCGGCCGGTTGGGCACCGCACGCCGAGGCGGACAGAACGCTTGCCGCCAGGATTCCCAGAACGCGAAATGAGACACGCATCGCCACCCATCTCCTCTTCGGGGGCGTCGCACGCCCCAGGGAACCAGCTTCTCGAGCGTGACGGCGAAACGTAAGTGCCCAACGGCACGCCTGGCTCGGGCCGTCAAGCAAGTCAAAGGGTTGCGGACCTGGGGGGATCTGGCGTTTTTGGCGCCAAAACGGTCTATCGGCGGCTGCGATTGACGTTTTTGGCGCCAGAGTGTCGGCATGGCTGTGGACCCGCAAGCCGTCATCGACCTGACCACCGCCCCCTCGCACCGGTCCTTCGCCGGCCATCTCCTCGTCATGGGGGCGTACGTCTTCATCTTCGGCGCGCTGGCCTACCTGGCCTTTCTCGGTCAAGGGGGCATCCCCGGGCAGTTGCTTCTGATCTACGTCTCCTACATGCCTCTCGCCCTGGCGGTCGGAACGGTGACCGAAATCGCGAGGGCGAAGCAGAGGGTGGCGGCCCACCACGTGATCGCGGGCTGCCTGAACGCCGTGCTGCTGTGCGGGGTCGGAGGGATCTGGCTCGCGTTCGGACGGCAGCTCATCGTCACGCTGCTGGGCTCCATGTTCCTCGTGTGGCTCACGAGGTTCAGCCCGGCGGCGGGGTTTCTCCGGTTCCCGAGCCTGGGCGACGTCGCCGGATCAGCGCCATCCCCCGAAAGGGGGACCGTGCGCGCACTGGCGATGGCCGGCGGGGCGCTGATCCTGCTGGCCGGCGGAATCGCGCTGACCGGGCTGGCGGTCTACGGCCAGATCCAGCGCCCGGGCGGGCTCAACATCACGGTCGGGTTCTAACGAGCCTCGCTCAGCAGCCGGCCGCGGCCGAGATCACCGGCGATCGCCAGCGCCTCCGCGACCGAGTCCGCCGACCGCTGCAGCGCGTCCCGGTCCGCCTGCGTGTACCCGACGTCGCCCCTCCGGCTGCCCATCACCAGCCGGCCGAGCGTGCGGCCGTCATGACGCAGCTCGACTTCGACGGCGGCTTCGCCGTCCAGCCGGCCGTGGCTGTGGACCGGCTTGTCGCCGTCGCCGTCCAGGTACAGGGCGGCGCTGCGCGCGTCGAACGCGTCGACCGCCTCGTCGAGCAGGCGGCGAGCCACTCGATGGACGTCGATCACCGACACGACGGCATCGACGTCGCCGCGAAACTCGTCGAGCACCGCCGACGGACTCCGATGTGGAAACCGCCGGTCGACCTGGCGCTGCAGCCAGTCCTTGATCGGGCTCGACGCGATGACGACCACAAACGCCGTGACCACGTAGGCGGCGTCGGATCTCGATCCGGACACCGAGATGAACAGGCGGTTCAGGAAGGTCACGACCGCCGCGTAGACCGCGCCGAGGATCGCCGTCAGCGTGCCATACACCAGCGTCCGGTTGATGATCAGGTCGATGCTGTAGAGGCGATAGCGCAGGATCGCTACGGCGATCGCGAGCGGCACCGCCATGACGGCAAACTCGAAGGGAGTGAGCGCGATGTAAAGGGGCGCTCCGAGGAAGTTCCACGCCACCGCCGCGTAGATGAAGACGGCCGCGCACAGCACTCCCGCGTACACGAACCACTTCAGCTGGACGCGGAGGTCGCCCTGAGCGCGCCGGTATCGCGCGGCCACCGAGGCGGCAGACGCGATGTAGCCCATGACGATCAGCACCAGGCCTGCTCCCTGGACGGCGTTGAGGACACCGGCGCCGTTCTGGGTCTCGGTGGCGAACTGCTGGATGTTGGCGCCCGGGAGGGGGATGAAGTTGACCAGCACGTCCCATGGCCGCAGCGCTATACCGGCCGCGAAGAGCACGGTGCCCGCGATCGCCATCCAGTCGACGAAACGCCAGCGGGACGGCACCCTGCCGTCGGGAAACCGGACCGCCGTCACAGGCAGGAAGGCACCGAGGATCACGACGTAGTCCCACGCGGCGAGCCATACGGCCACCGGACCGAGCGGCCACGCGCCGTGCTCGACGACGAGCGCGAAGTAGCCATAGCCCGCGGTGAGGTGCGTGAGACTCACGACGGCCGAGGTGCCGATCATCAACCAGCCGATGCTGTTGCGAGGCTCGCGCGAGGCGACCAGCGCCCCGAGCACACCCAGGAGGATGCCGACGAGGTACGGCACCAGGAACGAGCGAGGGGCGTTGGGGAAGGCCAGGACCACGCCGGCGGCCGCGACGCAGGCCGCGACCCCGGCCAACCCAAGTCCCCACGCGAGGAGGCGGATCCTCTGGCTGCCGCCCATGTTTTTGGCGCCTAGTGTGCTACTTCGTGCCTTCCCTGGAGGCCGCGGCGGCCGCGCCGCCGGCATAAGCCGGCTCCCCGACCTGGACGTCGACGCCGGCGTCGCGAATCGCCGCCACCGTGGCCGGGTCGGCGCCGCTGTCCGTGATCAGCGAGTGGACTCGACCGGTCGGGACGGTCTGGCACATGGTGTCCTGCCCGAGCTTGGTGTGGTCAGCGAGGACCACGACGTGCTGCGCCGCGTTGGCGAAGGCCCGGTCGGTGGCGGCGACCAGCGGGCTCGGCGTCGACAGACCGCGCTCGGCCGTGAATCCGTTGCCGGAGATGAAGGCCTTGGACGCACGCAGGGCGCGCACCGATTCCTCGGCCGCCGGCCCAACCAGCGCATGGATGGACCGCCGCAGCGTGCCGCCGGTGAGGATCACCTCCACGCGCGGCGCCGCCATCAGCGCCTGCGCGACCAGCAGGGAGTTCGTGACCACCGTCAGCTCGGGAACCTCGGAAAGCAGCCGGGCGAGCGCCAGGGTCGTCGTCCCGGGTCCGAGCAGGATCGAATCGCCGGGGAAGACGAGTCGGGCCGCCAGACGGGCGATCGCCGCCTTCTCCGCAGCCGCCTGGTGCGCCTTCTCCGAGTAGCTCGGCTCATGGCCGATGACGGCGGGGAGGACCGCGCCGCCGTGGGCGCGGACCAGGAGACCGTCGCGGGCCATGGCCCTCATGTCGCGGCGCACCGTGATCTCGGTCGTGCCGAGCGCGGCGGCCATGTCGGCCACCGAGATGACCCCGCGAGAGCGCAGGTTCTCGGCGATCACGCGCCGCCGTTCCACGGCCAGCATCCGCGCGATCGTACGTGATCGATCAAATTCGATCAAGAGCGAAACGTGACGATTGACAAAGATGACCGAATCTGTGATCGTTCGCCCCGGAGTAACCGACAGCCCCTCGTCGGCGCGCTCTCGCCCCGTTGCTCTCGGGAAGAAGGCGAGGGGAGCTTGAAGGTGACGGAGGAATCGGATGGGTGAGCCTGAGTTCGAGATCCCATACACCGACCTGAAGCTCGCGCTCGACATGGGCCTGAGCCGGCGCGACATCTTGAAGATCGCGGCCTACGGCAGCCTGGCGGCTTTCATCGCCGCCTGCGGCGGCAGCACGAACACCAACACCAACACGTCGATCACGGCCACCGGCGGCAAGCTCGCGATCGGCAGCTACCAGTCCGACTCGGTGCCGAAGAAGGCGCTGGCGGACCTGGTGAACAACTTCTCCAGCTCCAACGGCGGGACGAAGGTCACCATCAACACGGTCGACCACGGCACGTTCCAGAACCAGATCACGTCGTACCTGCAGGGCACGCCCGAGGACGTCTTCACCTGGTTCTCCGGCCACCGCATGCGGTTCTTCGCCTCGAAGGGCCTGGCCACGCCGATCGACGACGTCTGGAACGCCGTCAAGGGCAACTTCACCGAGGGCTTCGCCAACTCGGTCAAGGGCGACGACGGTCACGTGTACGCGATCCCGTCGTCGTACTACCCGTGGGCGATCTTCTATCGCAAGGACGTCTTCGCGCAGCACAACTACAGCGTCCCGACCAACTGGGATGACTTCAAGGCCCTATGCGCCAAGATGAAGACCGACGGCCTCATCCCCATCGCCTTCGCCGACAAGGACGGCTGGCCGGCGATGGGCACCTTCGACATCCTCAACCTGCGTTTGAACGGCTACGACTTCCACGTCGGGCTCTGCACCGGGACGCAGAAGTGGAATGACCCGAAAGTCACCGCCGTCTTCAAGAAGTGGGCGGAGATCGTTCCCTACTACTCCCCGGCGTTCGCGGGCCTCACCTGGCAGCAGGCCGCGGACCAGCTGCTCAAGAAGCAGGCGGGCATGTACCTGCTCGGGCTCTTCGTGTCGCAGGAGTTCCTGGCGAGCGGGAGCCAGGCAGACCTCGCGCAGCTCGACTTCTTCCCGTTCCCGCACGTGGGCAGCCAGTACGACTCCGAGGAGGCGCTCGACGCGCCGATCGACGTCTACATGGTGACCAAGAAATCGCCGACGCTTTCCGCCAACCTCGGCCAGGCCAAGGCGTTCATGGAGTACGTCGCCAAAGGCTCGGCGCAGACGCAGTTCTACGTCGAATCGCCGGGCGCGATCCCGACCGCCAACGACGCGGACCAGTCGAAGTACGACCCGCTGACCAAGAAGGCGGCGCAGATCGTGAGCAACGCCAAGCGCATCACCCAGTTCTTCGACCGCGACTCGCGGCCGGACTTCGCGGGCCCGAACGGCATGCAGCAGTTCTTGCTGAAGTACCTCTCCAACGCGAGCGCCGACACGACGAGCCTCCAGTCCGACATGCAGAAGTTCTGGGACTCGCTCGGACCCGAGTGACGCGAGACATATGATCTAAGGCCGTGGCCCAGACGACGAGAGTTTCCCCCGCCGCGGCAGAGGGACCCGGGGCGGGGGAGCTCGTCGCCAGGGGCCGCGGGCGCTACAACGTCCTGACGCGCTACGACCGCCGCGTTCTCGCGGTCATGGTCGGCGTCCCGCTGCTCCTCGACCTGGTGCTGATCTGGTGGCCGACGCTGACCTCGGTCTACTACTCGCTCACGAACTGGGACGGCATCGGCGACATCACCGCGCAGAACTTCATCGGCTTGAAGAACTACACGTTCCTGCTGAGCGGCGGATATTTCCAGTTCTGGCCCGCGGTCGCCCACAACCTCATCTGGCTCGCGTGGCTGACTTTCATCGCCACGCCGCTGGGCATCTTCTTCGCCGTCCTGCTCGACCGCGAGATCAAGGGCTCGCGCTTCTACCAGAGCGTCTTCTACCTGCCCGTCGTGCTGTCGCTCGTGGTCGTGGGCTTCATCTGGGAGCTGCAGTTCGCCCCGACCGACGGCTTCATCAACAACGCCTTCGGCATCGCGCACTCGAGCAAGATCATCGACTGGCTGGGCAATCCCCACATCAACCTGTTCGCGATCCTCGTGGCCGCGAGCTGGCGCCACGTCGGGTACATGATGGTCATCTACCTCGCCGGGCTGAAGAGCGTCGACCCGACGCTGCGCGAGGCGGCGAAGGTGGACGGCGCGAACGAGGTCCAGACCTTCTTTCGCGTGATCTTTCCGGTGATGGCGCCGATCAACACCGTGATCGTGGTCCTCACAGCGATCGAGTCGCTGCGCGCCTTCGACCTCGCGTACATCATCAACCAGGGCAAGAACGGCCTCGAGCTGCTCTCGATCCTGGTCACCAACAACAGCATCAGCGAGTCGACCCGCGTCGGCTTCGGGTCAGCGATCGCGGTCATCCTGCTGGTGGTTTCGCTGGGCCCGATCATCACGTTCCTCACCCAGGCGATGAGGCCCGCCCGAAGTTGAACGCCACCACCGCGGTCGCACCGAGGGCGATCGCCGCATCGGGCGCGGTGACCGGCCGCCGCATCCGGCCCGGCCGGGTGCTGCTGCACGGCTTTCTGATCGCCATGGCGGCGCTGTGGATCTTCCCCTTGCTCTGGGCCGTCTACTCGTCGCTCCGGCCGATCAGCGACACGGTCCTCCACGGGTACGTCTCGTTGCCGACCGGCGGCCTCACGTTCGCGAACTACCAGACCGTGTGGGGCCAGGCGGACCTGCCGTTCTACTACGCCAACACGCTCGTGGTCGTGGTTCCGGCGGTGGTCATGATCCTGCTGCTCGCCTCGATGGTCGCGTTCGCGTGCACACAGTTCTCGTGGCGGTTCAACCTGACGGTGCTGATGATCTTCACCGCGGGCAACCTGCTTCCGCCGCAGGTCATCATCGTTCCGCTCTATCACCTGTACTTGAGTACGCCGATTCCCAGTTGGACGGAGTTCGACATCGGCCGCCTCGTGCTGCCCGTCTTCAGCGACAACGGCCTGCTCTACGACCAGTACATCGGCATCGCGCTGATCCACGTCGTCTTCCAGACCGGGTTTGCCACGTTCGTGCTGAGCAACTACATGAAGACGATCTCGAAAGAGATAACCGAGTCGGCGATCGTCGATGGAGCGCACGTGCTGCGCATCTGGTGGAGCATCGTGCTGCCGCTGTGCCGGCCGGCGCTGGCGGCGATGGCCACGCTCCTGTTCACGTTCATCTACAACGACTTCTTCTGGGCCTTGATCCTGATCAGCCACGGGGTCAAGCGGCCGATCACGAGCGCGCTGAACAACCTGCAGGGGGAGTTCTTCGTCAACAACAACCTGATCGCGGCGGGCGCGCTGCTGGCCGCGGTGCCGCCGATCCTCGTCTACATCTTCTTGCAGAAGCAGTTCATCGCCGGCCTGACGCTCGGCTCGACGAAGGGCTGATGCTCGACACGACGTCGGATATGCGCGCACATCAGTTATGCGCCTGCCTGCGACCCCCGGATTTGCGCGCAAATCCGGCATTGTCGAGGCGCGAGTAGCGCACCCTGACGCGCATCTTCTACGGCGGCGACTACAACCCCGACCAGTGGCCGGAAGAGGTCTGGCACGAAGACGTCCGCCTGATGCGCGAGGCGGGCGTCAACCTGGTCTCGGTCGCCATCTTCTCGTGGTCGCGCCTCGAGCCGGCGGAGGGCAGGTTCGATTTCGCCTGGCTCGACCGGGTTCTCGACCTGCTGCACGAGGGTGGGGTGCGCGCCGACCTGGCCACCGCGACGGCTTCGCCGCCCCCGTGGCTGGCGCACAAGCATCCGGAGATGCTTCCGGTCCTCGCCGACGGCGTCAAGCTCTGGCCCGGCGCGCGCCAGCACTACTGCCCGAGCAGCCCCGTCTATCGCGACGCCGCGCGCCGCCTGGTCGAGGCAATGGCCGGCCACTACGCAAAGCACCCGGCCCTCGAGATGTGGCACGTCGGCAACGAGTTCGGCTGCCACGTCCCGGCCTGCTATTGCGACGTCTCGGCGGAAGCCTTCCGCATCTGGCTTCGCGACCGTTACGGATCCATCGACAAGCTGAACGAGGCATGGGGGACGGACTTCTGGTCGCAGCGCTATTCGTCCTGGGAGGAGGTCCTGCCCCCGCGCCGCACCCCGACCTGGCCCAACCCGAGCCAGCAGCTCGATTTCATGCGCTTCTCGTCGGACGAGCTGCTCGCGTGCTACGAGTCGGAGCGCGAGGTGCTCAAGCGCGTCACGCCGGACGTGCCCGTGACCACGAACTTCATGAGCTTCTTCAAGCCCCTCGACTACTGGAAGTGGGCGGAGCGGGAAGACGTCGTGAGCAACGACTCCTACCCCGACCCTTCAGACCAACGGTCGGGCCTCCGCGCCGCGATGGCGGGCGACCTCATGCGCTCGCTCGGCCGCGGCCGGCCGTGGATCCTCATGGAGCAGACGACTCACCGCGTCAACTGGCGCGAGGTCAACGTGCCCAAGGCGCCCGGCCAGATGCGGCTGTGGAGCCTGCAGGCGGTCGCGCATGGCGCTGACGGGGTGATGTTCTTTCAATGGCGCCAGTCGCGCGCCGGCGCCGAGAAGTTCCACAGCGCGATGGTCGGCCACGGCGCAGTCGAGAAGTCGCCCGTGTGGCGAGACGTCGTCCGCCTCGGCCGCGAGCTGACCAACCTCGAACCGGTGGCCGGCGCCCGTGCGAGCGCGAGCGTCGCCATCCTCTTCGACTGGGAGTCGTGGTGGGCGCTGGAGCTGCCGTCCAAACCCTCGAATCGCGTCCGGCAGATGGAGCAGGTCGAGGCGTACTACGAGGCGCTGTGGCGGTCCAACATCGCCACCGACTTCGCGCGCCCCAAGGACGACCTGTCCGCGTACCGCCTCGTCATCGCGCCCTGCCTGTACCTCGTGAGCGACGAGGCGGCCGCAGGGCTGGTGGATTTCGTGAGGGCGGGCGGGACGCTGGTCATGTCCTTCTTCAGCGGCATCGTCGACCCGTCGGAGCACGTCCGGCTCGGCGGCTATCCGGCGCCGTTTCGTGAGGTGCTCGGCCTCGAGGTGATCGACTTCCATCCCCTGGTCGACGACGCGGTCTGGACCGACGACCTCGAGCTGCACGGGGCGGAGATCGTGGCGGGCTCCGGCATCACGAGGCACCGATACGGCTCAGGAACCTCCTTTTACGTGGGCACGCAGCCTGACGCCAAGACGCTGGCTCGCGTGCTCGAGATGGCGTGCTCCGCGGCGGGCGTCGAACCGGTCGCGCAGGTGCCGCAGGGCGTGGAGGCGGTCCGCCGTTCCGGACACGGCAAGACTTTTCTATTTCTTTTGAACCATCGCGACGCCGCGGTCGACGTCCGGATCGAGGTGGCCGGCGCCAACCTGGTCGATGGCGCCGAGGTTCACCCCGGCCTGCTCCACCTCGAGCCTCGCGGCGTGGCCGTCATTCGCGAAGGTTGGTAGGCGACAGCTCAGCCTTCCACGGCGGGTCGGCCCCGGCGCGCGAGCACGTGACGGCCGCGGCCATGCAGGCGTAGCGCAGCGCTTCTTCGAGCGCCGGCCGCTCGAGAGACATTTCCGGCCGCATGGCGCCGTGGTCGTGGAGCCAGGCGAGCAGGGCCGCGCCGAACGCATCGCCGGCCCCGATGGTGTCCACGACCTGGACCGCCGGCGCCTCGACCGACACCTCGAAGTCGCCATGGACGGCGAACGCGCCCGCCGCGCCGAGCGTGATCACGACCAGCGCCACGCCTTCGGCGCGAAGCATGCGTGCCGCGTCTTGCATCGCCATGCCGGAGAAGAGCCACGCCACGTCGGACTCGCTCGCCTTGACGATCGAGCTGCACGCGACCGCGCGCCTGACGCGCGAGCGGTATTCGCCGTCGGGGATGAGTCCGGTCCGGATGTTCGGGTCGAGCATCACGACGCGGCCCTCGTGGTCGCGCTCGACCAGGCCGAGCAGCGTTTCCGCCATGGGATCGAGCACCAGCCCGAGCGTGCCCACGTGGATGGCGGTGACGCCGGAAGGCAGGTGCTCGGGCACGGCGTCCGCTGTCAGGTTCGGCGCCGACGTCCCGTCGAGCTCGAACCGGTATTCGGCCACGCCTGCGCGGTCCACGTCGGCGACGGCGACCGTCGTCCTCTCCGGCCCGACGCTCGCGAGCTCCAGGCTCACCCCGTCGGCCGCGAGGAGCGCCGCCAGCCGGCGGCCGAACGCGTCGGTGGAGAGCCTGCCGAGGAACGCCGCCGGCACCCCCAGCCTGGCCAGCGCTCGCGCCGTGTTGAACGGGCCACCCCCTGGCACCGGCCGGCGACCTCCATCCGCGGCCTGGAGCATGTCGATGAGCGCTTCGCCGCAGACGACCACCACGCGGAGCAGGGTAGACGGCGCTGACGGTCAGGCGGCGGTGACCGTCTCGTCCCAGGCGTGGGCATCCGCGCCGTCGGGATGGTCGTTCACGTAGTCGTAAGGCTGCACGAGCTCGCGCAGAGCCAGCTCGTAGTGGAAGGAGCCCTGGGTGTCGGCGACGGCCTGGAAAGTGAAGGTCTTCGACTCACTCCTGGCCAGGTCGCCGCAGTCGAAGGCCGACTCCTGCTGGGCGATCGTGCAGCCTGAGAGGTCGGTCATCTTGTGGCGCTCGAACCAGACGTCGGCGGTCCGAAAGACCAGGCCGAGGTGGGGGATGAGCGGTCCGGTGTTGGTGACCTTCACGACGAGCTGGACGGTGCCGCCCACGTGAGCGCTCTGCGTCCCGGCGACCTCCACCGAGGCGGTCATCGGGTCCGGGTTGGAGCACAGGCCGGCGGCGAGCAGCAGGGCGACCAGCCCACCCAGCTTCATTTCGAGCCTGATGTATTCTGTGCGACTTGCCTCGCCAGCAGGGGCATGTAACGCATGCACACCTTTGTTCGTTGGTATCCGTCGTGAGGAACGGGGTAGTTGTCCTCCTGGCTCTCGGCACGCTCGCCGGCTGCACGGCCAACGGACCGCTGGCGCCCGCCAGCACCCCGACCGCCAGGCACACCTCCAGCCCCTCGGCCAGCCCGAGCCCCGCCGAGACTCCCACGCCCAGCCCGTCGCCGACGCCCAGCCCCGAACCCAGCCCGGTGGCGGTGCCCGCCTGGGCGGCCATGCACGCCGGCTGTGTCGCTCCGGCAACGGCCCAGGAGGCGGTGATCCAGCTCCAGGGCGCGTCGAACCCGGTGCTGGCGGACGTCTCGAACCCGAAGTCACCCCAGACGATCTGCGGCATCAGCGGGGGAAGCTTCCAGCCTGAGCTGGTGACGCAGACGATGATCTCGTGGTTTGCGACCCAGGGCAGCCCCGGGACGCAGGGGACCAGCGTGATCGCCGTCCTCGACCTCTTCAGCGGCACCTCCACGATCGCCGCCACCTGGTCGGGCGGCGGCTTCATGGACGGGCTCCACGCGTGGAGCCCCGACCGCGGGTTCCTGGCCTACGTCGCCTCGGACGCCGGCGGCGTGAACCTCCACCTCCTCAGCGGCGGCGGCGACCGCGTGGTCGCCCAGCTCGGCCCTGTCCCGGCGCGGGGCTTCAACCCGAACGAGGACGACGCGTACCTCGCCTTCTCGCCCGACGGCGCCTATTTCGCCCTCGTGCAGACCCTGACGAGCTCCGGCGACCAGCTCCAGGTCCGCCGCACCTTCGACGGTTCGCTGGCCTTCAGCCTCGCCCGGGGCACCATGGCAACGTGGGGCAGCACGGGCAGCCAGCTCTACTACAGGCTGCCCGGCTCAGGCCTGATCCAGGTCTGGGATTCGGCGGCGGGGGTCTCGCAGGCCTTCGGCCAGCAGCTGCTGTGGATACGCCCGCGCGCCGACGCCGGCGGAGACAACCTGGCCTTCACCGTGCGGGACTCGAGCGGCACGCCGCACGTGTGGCTCTACGGCCACTCAGGGCGCTCGGGCGGCCCGCTGCCCAACGTCCGCTCGTCGCCGGTCTGGCTGAACGCCACGACCATCTATTACGTCGAGGAGGCCGCGTGCCTGACCAACTGCGGCACCGGTCCGGCCTGGCAGCCTGACGGCAAGACTTTCACCTACGACATCGCCGCCGGCGCCGAGACGGCATCGCACATCACGACCGTTTATGGAGCGTGGCCGAGACCCGGACAAACATGACCAACCGCGACCCCGACGGTGCCATCATGGCGCCAGGGCAGATGGCGGGAGGCACGACCCACACCGATCAGGACGAGCTGGAGGCTGCCGGCCTCTATTCACCACCGCTGCGGCGGACGCCTGTCCGGCAGACACCCGCCTGGGCGGCGATGCTGCAGTCTCACGAGCGGCGCTGGTGGGCGACCGCCCTGGTCGCCACCCTGGTCGTCGGCGCCACGGCGACCGGGCTGCTTTACGCCGACGACTACAACAAGCAGGCCACGATCCGCTCCCTGCAGACCGCGAACGAGTCGCTGACCGGCCGCAACCTGATCCTCAACGACCAGCTCAAGACCACCCAGACGAACCTCACGGCCACTCTGGGCGAGCTGGCCACCACGCGGGCCCAGCTCGACCACCCCACGCTGGTCACCTGGAGCAAGGCGCAGACCATCCCCGACAACACGACCTACCTCGCCAGCGGCATCCCAGACTCGTTCACGCTGCATCTCCAGCTCGCGTCGAGCGGGCCGATGGACGTGAGCATCGTGACCATCGAGGCGTTCGCGGCGGGCGTCGACTGCGTCCACAACGGCGTGGCAGTCACGGATTACTGCATGCACCGGCAGCAGGGGATCGAGATCAGCTGGCTCGGGAAGACGAGCATCAACTACGACTTCCACAAGGCGGAAGGCTGCGCCGACTACATCGTCGTCGTCACCGCACCCGCCGCTGTCACGATCACGCCGAACGTCAGCATCACCTACAGCCCGGCCACCGGACCGACCGGCGCCTGCGTCCACTGAGCTGATTTCTGTGAGGAAATTGCGCTAAGGCTGAAATCTTGCCCAAGAGTTAGGCTATCCTATCTTTGAGGATAGGCAAGCCAAAACAACTTGGTCGAACAGCTCGAGCGCCGCAGCGTCTTCACGCGATCTCAGCAGGACTACCTCAAGGCTCTGTATCTGCTGCGCGGTGACGAACGGCCGGTGCCTACCCGCGAGCTGGCGCAGCGCCTCGGCATCTCGTCGCCGAGCGTCAGCGAGATGGTCACCCGGCTGACGGCACAGGGCCTGGTCGAGCACGACCGCTACCGCGGGCAGCAGCTGACACGTGAAGGGCGCCGGGTCGCCCTGGAGCTGGTCCGCCACCACCGCCTGCTCGAGATGTTCCTCGTCCGGGTCCTTGGTTACAGCCTGGACGAGGTCCACGACGAGGCCGAGCGCCTCGAGCACGTCATCTCCGAGCGGATGGAGCAGCGCATCTTCGAGCTGCTCGGCCGCCCCGAGCTCGACCCGCACGGCCACGCCATCCCGACGCTCCAGGGCAAGCTGCGCGAGGTCAGCCGGAGGCCTCTCAGCGAGACGAGGGTCGGGGAGAAGGTCGTCGTCCAGGGCGTTTCCGACGACGACGCCGGCCGGCTCCGCGAGCTGGAGCGCAGGGGCCTGACGCCGGGCACGAGGATCGCCGTACTGTCCGCGAGCCGCTACGAGAGCCCGATCGAGGTCCGGATCAAGGGCCGGCGCGAGAGCATCCCGCTCGGCCTGGCGCGCGCCATCTTCGTCGGCGAGGCGGAGGCTTAGTGGCGGAGGTCGCGCGGGCGGTCGTCACCAAGATGGTGGATGGCGCCGAGAGGGCGCTGCCGGGCGAGCTCCGCGTCCTGCAGGCGGCCGAGCGGTCGCTGAACGGGGAGCGCCGCGGCATCAGGGCGGTGCTGCCCTTCCTCGGCCCGGCCTTCATCGCCGCGGTCGCGTACGTCGACCCCGGCAACTTCGCCTCCAACATGGCCAGCGGGGCGCAGTACGGCTACATGCTGCTGTGGGTCGTGCTGGCGGCGAATCTCATGGCGATGCTCATCCAGTCGATGAGCGCCAAGCTCGGGATCGCGACGGGGCTGAACCTGCCGGAGCTGTGCCGCGAGCGGTTTCCGCGGCCGGTGGTCGTGTTCCTCTGGGTCCAGGCGGAGCTCATCGCCATGGCGACCGACCTGGCCGAGTTCGTCGGCGCCGCCCTCGGCTTCTACCTCGTTTTCGGCCTTCCGCTCTTCGTCGCCGGCCTCCTGACCGGCGCCGTGGCTTTCGCCATCCTGGCCCTGCAGGCGCGAGGGTTCCGGCGGCTCGAGGCCACGATCAGCGTCCTCGTCGGCGTGATCGTGATCGCCTTCGGGCTCGAGGTGCTGGGCGCGCGGCCGTCGTGGGGCGGCGTCGCCGGCGGCCTGTTCGTGCCGCGCCTGGACGGGACGGCCTCGATCCTTCTCGCCGTCAGCATCCTCGGCGCAACGGTCATGCCCCACGTGATCTACCTCCACTCGGCGCTGACGCAGAAGCGCATCGTCGGCTCCAACCCCGAGGCGCGGCTAAAGATCTTCCGCTTCGAGCTGGTCGACGTCGTGCTCGCGATGGGCATCGCCGGGCTTATCAACGTCGCCATGCTGAGCATCTCGGCGGCGGTGTTTGGGTCCCGCGGTCTGGTCACCATGGGCACCGACCTGACGCAGGTCTTCCACGGGCTGGACCGCTACATCGGCGACCACAGCGGCCTCGTCTTCGGCGTCGCCCTGCTCGCCTCCGGCATCTCGTCCTCATCGGTCGGGACGCTGTCCGGCCAGGTCGTGATGCAGGGCTTCATCCGCCGCCAGATCCCGGTCTTCCTGCGCCGCGCCATCACCATGGTGCCGGCGCTCATCCTGATCGCCAGCCGGTTCGACCCGTCGCGTGCGCTCGTGCTGAGCCAGGTGTTCCTGTCGTTCGGCATTCCGTTCGCGATGATCCCGCTGGTGATCTTCACGCGCGACCGCAAGCTGATGGGCAACCTGGTGAACAGCCGGCTGACGAATTACGCCGCTTACGCGGTGGCGACGATGATCCTCAGCCTGAACGTCTTCCTGCTGTACGAGGCGGTCTTCGGCATCCCGTAGTCACCGGCCCTTCTCCAGCAGGAATCGTTCGTACTGGTACTCCTCCGCCGAGATCTCGCCGTCCGCGAGCCGCTTGTCGAGGATCTGCAGCGGTGAGCCGAGCTGCGCCGCGGGTAGTCGCTTTCTGGCCTTGACGATGATGTAGACCTCGAGCGGGATGCACAGGAAGACGAGCCCGATCACCACCCACAGGATCCAATCCGGCCACATGGCCATGTCAGGATAGCCTCGGAGTGGCGGATTGAAGCTCGGCGTGAGCATCGGCTACTGGGGCCTGGGGTTGACCATCGGCGACCAGCTCGAGATCGCCCAGACCGCCGAGGCGCTGGGCTACGACTCGATCTGGACGGCCGAGGCGTACGGCTCCGACGCGGCCACCGTGCTGGCCTGGCTGGCGGCGCGGACGAGCCGGATCAAGCTCGGCTCGGGCATATTCCAGATCCCGGCCCGCAGCGCGGCGATGACCGCGATGACGGCGGCGACGATCGACAACCTCTCGGGCGGACGGATGCTGCTCGGGCTCGGCACGTCGGGCCCACAGGTGTCGGAGGGCTTCCATGGCGTGCGCTTCGCCAGGCAGCTGCAGCGGACGCGCGAGTACGTGGCGGTGGTGCGGATGGCGCTGGCCCGCGAGAAGATCGAGTTTCACGGCGAGACGCTGGAGCTTCCGCTGCCCGACGGCCCGGGCAAGGCGTTGAAGTTGACCATCCGGCCGGTGCAGGAGCGAATCCCGATCTTCCTCGCCGTTCTCGGCCCGAAGAACGTCGCCCTCGCCGCCGAGATCGCAGACGGCTGGCTGCCGGTGTTCTTCTCGCCCGAGCACACCAGGGCATTTCGCGGGCCGCTCGAGGAGGGGGCGAAGGCCGGCGGCCGCTCGCTCGACGACTTCCGCATCTGCCCCTCGGTCAATGTCTACATCAACGACGACGTCGAGAGCGCGCGCAACGCGATGCGCCCGGTCCTGGCGCTTTACGTCGGCGGCATGGGCTCGCGGGAGCAGAACTTCTACAACCGCTTGATGGTCACGTACGGTTTCGAGAAGGCGGCGGCGGAGGTGCAGGAGCTGTACCTCGCTGGGCGCAAGACGGAGGCGATGTTCGCGCTGCCGGACGAGTTCATCGACCTGGTGACGATCAACGGCCCGCGGGAACGGGTCCGGTCGAAGATCAAGTCCTTCCGCGACGCCGGGGTCGACACACTGATCGTCTGGCCGATCATGCCCGACCAGGAAGAGCGGAAGAAGCAGCTGGCGATGATCGCCGACCTGAACGCCGAAACCTAGCCGACCGCTGCAACTTTCCCGCCAATCGCGTGTAGTTCGAGCTCGGAAAGTACTTGCCAAACCGGAAAGTGCGCCATATCATCATGGCCGTGGAGGCGTTCGACCCGACGAGGGAGCAGGCCGCGGCCGCGGTCGCCGAGGCCGGTCACCGAGCGGCACAGGTGCACCGCGCCGACCGTCAGCTCCGCTGGATGCTGCTGGCCGTGCTCGCCGTGTACCTGGTCGCAGCGGTGACGATGAGCGTCTCGCCCCATCGCGGCTCGCCCGTTGGCGTGATCGTGGTGGTCGCCGCCGTGCTGACAGGCCTGGTGCTTGCCGTCGTGGCCGGCCTGCGAATCCGGGCGTACAGCCGCGCCGGCATCATCACGTACTTCGCGACGATCATCGCCTTCAACGTGTGGAGCTCGGTGGTGACCTCGATCAGCATCGGGACCGGGTTCTGGGGCTCCGGCCGGCCCGCGTATGACTTCGGGATCACAGTAGGAATAGCGGTTCTGCCGCTGGCCGTCGGGGCGGCGCTCATGGGCCGGCGCAGGTGAGATTGCGGTCTCGGCGTTGAGGCACCCACGGCACGACCTGGACGACCTGATGGGTCATCCGGTCCGCTACTCGATCATGGCGCTCCTCGGCGCCGCGGAGCGTGCCGAGTTCGCCTTTGTGCGCGACCATATCGAGGTGAGCGATTCCGTGCTGTCCAAGCAGATGACGGCGCTGCAGGAAGCGGGCTACGTGAAGGTGCACAAGGGTTACGTGCAGAACCGTCCTCGCACGTGGCTTTCCCTCACTCGCCTCGGACGGCAGCGGTTCGAAAGGCACCTGGCCGCGCTGCGTGAGATAGCGGCTGGGAACGGGATGGCGGCTGCGTCGTGAGCGCCAACCAGCCGCCGCCGCTCGTCGACTACAACCTCTTCGAGGCCGACGCGCCGCTGCGCGAGTCTTTCGAGCGCGAAGACGCGTCGTGGGCCAGCGACCTCGTGCACGACCTCGGCTCGCTCGCCGGCACGCAGCAGGCCATCGACTGGGGTTTCCAGGCCAACGCCAACCCTCCGCAGCTGCACACCCACGACCGCTATGGCAACCGCATCGACGAGGTCGAGTTCCACCCCGCCTGGCACGAGCTGATGCGGGTCGCCGTCGGCCACGGCCTCCACGCTCTGCCATGGCGCGAACCGCGGCCAGGCGCGCACGCCGCCCGCGCAGCGGCCTTTTACGTGTGGTCGCAGGTCGAGGGTGGGCACGGCTGCCCCGTGTCCATGACCTACGCCGCCGTTCCGGCGCTGCGCAAGCAACCCGAGCTCGCGAGCCGGTGGGAGCCGCTCATCACCTCCCTCGACTACGACCCCGGCCTCCGCACGCCGAGCACGAAGAACGGGGTGCTCCTCGGCATGGCGATGACCGAGCGCCAGGGCGGCTCGGACGTGCGCGCCAACACCACGAGGGCGGTCCCCACCGGGACGGACGGCGAGCATCGCCTGACCGGCCAGAAATGGTTCTGCTCGGCGCCGATGTGCGACGCGTTTCTCGTCCTCGCCCAGGCGCCTGGCGGTCTCAGCTGCTTCCTCGTCCCGCGCGTCCTGCCCGACGGCGCGCGCAACGGTTTCCACATCGAGCGGCTCAAGGACAAGCTCGGCAATCGCTCCAACGCGTCTTCGGAGATCGCGCTGGAGGACGCATGGGCGGTCTTGATCGGCGAAGAGGGCCAGGGCGTGAAGACGATCATCGAGATGGTCAATCACACAAGGCTCGACTGCGTCATCGGTTCCGCGTCCCTGATGCGCCAGGCGGTGGCGCAGGCGACGCATCACACCGCGCATCGCAAGGCCTTCGGCAAGCTGCTGAGCGACCAACCGCTGATGGTCAACGTCCTCGCCGACATCGCCGTCGAATCGGAGGCGACGACGATTCTGATGATGCGTCTCGCGGGCGCGTTCGACCGCGCGGCGACGAATGCCGGAGAGCGGCATTTCCGCCGCATCGGCGTCGCGTTAGGCAAGTTCTGGACGTGCAAGCGGGCCATCGCCGTCGTCGCGGAGGCGCTCGAGTGCCACGGCGGGAACGGGTACGTGGAGGAGTCCATCCTGCCCCGTCTCTATCGCGAGGCGCCGTTGAACTCGATCTGGGAAGGCTCCGGCAACGTCAACGCGCTCGACGTGCTGCGCGCGATGCGCCGCGAGCCCGAGACGGTGACCGCGTACTTCGAGGAGCTCGAGCTCGCGAAGGGCGTGAACCGCGATTTCGACCATGCGTTCGGTCGTCTGAAGGAGGACCTGGCCAACCAGGTCGAGGTCGAATCACGCGCTCGGCTCATCGTCGAACATATGGCCGTTCTGCTCGAGGCGTCGCTCGTGCTGAGGCACGGCGATCCCGCGGTCGCCGAACTCTTCGTGAGTTCACGTGTGGCGGGCAAATGGGGGCACACGTTCGGTACCCTGGAACCTGCGGGCCAATTCAAATCGGTGATCGAGCGGCACCGCCCGCGTTTGTATTGAGGGGGATGATTCAGGAAACCGAAGACATCACGCACGTCTGGGAGCACTCGCCGGTGGCGCGGGTGCCGCCAGGCGAAGTCGTCCTGATTACCGACTTCGACGGCACCCTCGCGGACATCGTTCAGGACCCCGCCGCGGCCAAGGCCAGCCCGGAGGCGCTGGGAGCGCTCGAGCAGCTCGGGCCTGTGCTCGCCGATGTGATCGTCCTCAGCAGCCGTCCGCCGGCTCAGCTCGAGCGATTGGTGCCGGTGCCCGGCGTGCGACTCATAGGCGACAGCGGGCTCGCATTGCCCCGTCACGCGCAGAGGGAAGCGCTCGACCGCTTCAACGCCGAGTGCGGCCGGTTGCTCGAGACCATCCCCGGCGCGTGGCTCGAGGTGAAGCCCGCGAGCACCGCGGTGCACTTTCGCAAAACGAACATGAGCGGGCCGGAGATGCTCCGTCTGCTCCAGCCGATCCTCGACGGCGTGCGCCTCGAAGCCGCGCTCGGCCGCAAGGTCGTCGAGGTGCACGCGCGAAGGGCCGGCAAGGGTTCGGCGCTCGCGGCGCTGCTGCCGAGCGAAGATGCCGGCGGCGTCATCTGCTTCGGTGACGATGAGAACGACCGCTCGATGTTCAACTACGTTTGCACGCTCGAGATCCCGCACATGTGCGTCGGCGTCTGGTCGCAAGAGGCGCCGGCCGACCTGTTCGACGGGTGCGACCTGGTGTTGCCAGGACCGGCGGCAGCTGCGGCGCTGCTCGCCGAGATCGTGGAGTGGGCCAGGCAGTCGGTGTTTGGCTAGGCGCCGGCCACCAGGGCGAAACGGTCGATCGGGACTTCTCGGACACGCACGCCCGCGGCGCGCGACACTGCGATCGCCAGCGCCGCGGTCCCCGGAATGGCCGGAGGCTCACCGACACCTTTGGCGCCGAGCGGCCCGACCGGCGATGGCACCTCGACGAGGGTGACGTCGATGTTCGGTATCTGATCCACAGCCGGGATCTCGTAATCGAGGAACGATCCCGTACGCAGCTGGCCGTCGCGGTCGTACACGAGCTGCTCACCGAGCGCGCGACCGAGCGCCTGCGCCGACCCGCCGTGGATCTGGCCCTCGACCTCGGGCGGGTTGATGGCGTGGCCCACGTCCTGGATGGCCGCGTATCCCGCGAGCCTGTAGGCGCCGGTCTCGCGGTCCAGGCGCACGCGGGCGATGTGCACGGTGAACATCGGCGACGCCGCCTGCACGGCCGAGCGACCGCGCGCTTCGATCGGCTTGTGCCGGCCCATGAACTCGGTGCTCATGGCCACGAGCTTGGTGATCTCGACCGAGCGACTCGGCGCGCCTTTGACCGCGACGCGGCCGTCGATGATGTCGAGGTCTTCGGGCGCGGCTTCGAGCTCTTCGGTCGCGATCTCGAGCAGCTGCCGGCGCGCCTCCTGCGCGGCTTCGTACACGGCCGGGCCGACGCTGTACGTCACCTGGCTGCCGCTGGAGGTGGCGCTGTGCGGGGCGGTGGCGGTGTCGCCGACCTGGACATGGACTTTGTCGGGGTCGACGCCAAAGGCCTGGGCCGCGATCATCGCCAGCCCCGTCGCCGTGCCGCTGATGTCGGGCGACCCCACCAGCACCGTGAGCGTGCCGTCGGGCTCGACGCGGCAGCCGGCCGCGGACGGCGTCCGCGCGCCACCCCAGGCGCCGAGCGCCACGCCGACGGCTTCGTCCTCGCCGACCGGCTCGGTGTACAGGGGATGCCTCTTCGCCGCCTCGAGCACCTCGATCGACGCCACCCGCGGCCACTTGCGGCCGTCCGGCTGTGGGTCGCCTTCCCGGGAGACGTTCTTGAGGCGGAGCTCGATCGGGTCCAGCCCCAGCGCCTGCGCGAGCTCGTCCACCGCCGACTCGAGCGCGAAATAGGCCTGCGTCGCGCCCGGCGCCCGGTAGGCGTCGACGGGCGTCTTGTTGGTCGAGACCTCGTAGCCGCGAATGTCGAAGGCCGGCAGGCGATAAGTCGCGCCGAGGAACTCCGCGGTCAGCCCCGCGTGCCAGCCGGCGCCGGCGCCGTTGTCATAGTGGAATCGCGCCCGCAGGCCCACGAGAGTCCCATCGCTGCTCGCGCCGATCTCGAGGTCGAACTGCGTCGCCGGCGCGGGGTGCCCGACCACGAACTCCTCCGACCGCGCGAGCGCCAGGCGCACGGGACGCTTCACGCGCACCGCGAGAAGCGCCAGCAGCGGCTCCAGGAGCTCGATCTTGCCGCCGAAGCCTCCGCCGACCGGCATCGGCACCACGCGCACCTTCCGGTGCGGTATCTCGAGGAGCTCGGCGATGGAGTCGCGGACCACGAACGGTCCCTGCGTCGGTGACCAGACGGTCAGCCCACCGTCAGGCTCGGGCCGAACGACGGATATGTGCGGCTCGAGAAACGAGTGGTGAGCGCCGGGCATCCGGTACGTGCCCTTGACGACGACGTCCGCCTGGCTGAGCGCCGTCTCCACGTCGCCGCGCTTGATGTGGGCGACGCCGCTGACGTTGCGGGGCCGCTCTTCTTGCGCCTGATCCGCCCCGGCGGAAGCACCATGGATGGAAGCGTCTTCCTCGCTGGCCGATTCCTCCTCGTCGAGTACTAGCGGCGCCGTGTCGCGCATCGCGGCCACGGGGTCGGCCACGGTTTCTGCGTTCTCGTAGTCGACCGCGACCAGCGTTGCCGCGTCCTCGGCCACGCCGGGAGTCTCGGCGATGACCGCCGCCACCGGCTGCCCTATGTAGAACACGCGGTCGACGGCCAGCGGCCGTTCCGGACCTGCTCTCTCGAGCTCGGGCAGCTCGGCGCCGGTGACGATGTCGACGACGCCCGGTAATGCTCTCGCCGCCTCCCTTTCGATGGAGCGGATGCGCCCGCTGGCGGCGGTGGACAGGACGAGGTGCACGTGCAGCAGGCCCGGCAGCTCGAGGTCGGCGGTGAACCGAGTCGCGCCCGTGACCTTCTCGGCGCCTTCCTGGCGCCGCCTGCCCCTGGCGGCGGGTACGCTCATCACCCGATGATGCTACGCATCGCCGTATGGGCCGCGCTCGGGTGCCTGCTGGCCTGCGCGTGCTCCAACGGGGCGCCGGGCGTCAGCTCGCCGACGAGCCTCGCCGGCGACCAGACGCTGAGGTTCTCCATCCAGGCCGACCCCAGCACCCTCGACCCGGCGATGATCGACAGCGACGCCGAGTCCCAGATCGCCCACAACCTGTTCGACGGGCTCCTGAAGTTCGACAACAACCTCAACGTGGTGCCCGATATCGCGGCAGACATGCCGACGGTGTCCACCGACGGACTGACCTACACCTTCAAGCTCCGCCAGGACGTGACGTTCTCCAACGGCGACAAGGTCACGTCGAAGGACGTGCTGTACTCGTGGAACCGCGCCGCGGCCATGCAGGGGCCGTTCGCCACCAACCTGGCGGCGATCATGGGTTACGAGAAGGTCTCGACGAACCAGGTCGCCGGCGCGCCGCTCGAGGCGCTGCTCGAGAAGCAGGACCCTGCGGTGACGATGTCGGGCCTGAGCGCGCCGGAGCCGTACACGGTGGTCGTCAGGCTGTCGGGGGCTGCCGGCTGGTTCTCCGCGGCGATCGCCCAACCGTCGGTCGCCGGCATGATCGTCGACCAGAACGCCGTCAAGACCAACCTCGACAACTGGTGGAACAAG
This sequence comes from Candidatus Dormiibacterota bacterium, assembly GCA_035689485.1. Classification (GTDB taxonomy): domain Bacteria; phylum Chloroflexota; class Dormibacteria; order Dormibacterales; family Dormibacteraceae; genus 40CM-4-65-16. Next base: position 57,143 of record DASSLL010000073.1, read on the forward strand.
CCCGAGACGCTGGTGGGAACCGGTGCTTTCAAGATGTCCGCGCACGCCGCCAACCAGTCTCTCGACTTCGTCGCGCTGCCGAACTGGTGGGGGCGGCCGAAGCCGACGTTGAGCAAGGTGCACGTCGACGTCGTGCCCGACCCGCAGGTGGCGCTGTCGAGGTACGAGTCAGGCGGATCGGATCTCTTCGGCTACGGCGCCTACTCGCCGGCGGCGGCGGACGTGGTGAAGATCCAGGGCAAAGCCTCCGAAAAGAACCAACTGATCCTCGAGGTCAAGAACAAGACGTACTTCGTGAGCTTCAACATGGTCGCGGATGCTCGACGGCTCGCAGGTGGGCCGTTCACGCTCGACCAGGGCAAGGCTTCGCACGACATGCGCCTGGCGTTTGCGCTCTCGGTCGACCGCACGAAGCTGGCCAAGGACCTGTGCGCGGACGTGGCGTGCATACCTGCCATCGGTGGCGTGATACCGAAGGGCCTGACCGGATATCTGGGTGACGGCTCAGATCCGCTGGCGACGTTCGACCCGGTGAAGGCGCGGAGCCTGTTGCTCGGCGCGGACCCCGACGGCTCGAAGACCAAGAATCTCACCTACGTGTATGACCCCGAGAACCCGTTCAGCGAGCCGGCGGCGAAGTTCCTCCAGTCGCAGTGGCTAGCGAACCTGGGGGTGACCGTGAAGCTCGCCAGCGTGCCGCATACGCGCTTCATCACAGAGCGGCTCGCGGGTTCCTATGTGCTCTCTCGCGACGGGTGGTCGGGCGACTACAACCACCCACAGGTTTGGTTCGACAACCTGTGGGGGCAGGCGGCGGGATGCCCGGATGTGAGCTGCACGACGGGGTATGACACGAAGGCGTACGACGAGCTGCTGGCGAAGGCCGACGCGGAGCCGCTGCCGGCCGCGGTGGCGGACTACAAGGCGCTGAACCGATTGCTCATCGACGACGTCGCGTACATCCCGCTCTTCTATACGGTCGATGCGCTGCTGGTCAAACCGTACGTGCTGGGGGCGGGGGCGAACAACCTCTTCGACTACTACTGGGACCAGATCCAGCTGACGTCGCACTAGGGCCCGGTCGCGACGCGAGACGGCACTCCCCCGGATATGCGCGCAAATCTGGCGCCAATCCAGGCCCTGCGCCCCGGATATGCGCGCATATCCGCTGGAGGCGCGGTCCTTAACAGCCACGGTTGCGCTAATCCGGCGGTTCAGGACATCCTCTCGGCGATGAGCCAGCTGCCGATCGACGACATGCTGCTCGGTCCATTTACCGTGGCACAGGCGCGCCAAGCAGGAATCACTTGGGCCGAGCTCCAAGCGAAGTCTTGGACGCGGTTGAGTCATGGCCAATATGCGTCGACGCGTCTGGCTCATGACGTGATATTGAAATTGCGCGCCGCGCAGGACCGCATGCCGCACAGGTCAGCCTTTTCTGGGCCGACGGCCGGGTGGTTCATGAGGCTCGATTACCCGCCCTGCGACCCGATCGAGGCGACGATTCCGCCGGACAGCAGCGCCAGGTCTCGGGCGGGAATCAAGTTGCGCCGAGCCCGGCTCCCAGAGTCCGATGTGGTCATCCGCCGCGGCCTTCGGGTCACCTCACCCCTACGGACGGTGACTGATCTCGCAAGTCGTAAGGACCTCACTGCTGCAGTCATCGCGATCGATATGGCGACGCATTCGAGACTGATCGACATCCCGACTCTGACTCGGTTCGTGGAAACGCATCCCGGGCAGAAAGGCATCAAACGATTGAGACGCGCCTTACGACTTGCGGATCCGAAGGCGGAGTCGCCGATGGAGACTCGCCTCCGCCTCCAGCTGCTACTCGCGCGCCTACCGGCGCCGTGCACGCAAACCAAATTGCGTGATGCGGCCGGACATTTGCTCGGACGTGCCGACTTCTACTACGGTGACCGCCGGCTCGTCATCGAGTACGACGGCGACATCCATAGGGATCGGCTGGTTCCGGATCTCAGGCGTCAGAACTCACTGGTCAATGCCGGCTTTCATGTGCTTCGGTTCACGGCGGCGGACATCTACCTTCCTGGGTTCGTCGCAGCGCAAGTTCGCCGCGCGAGAGATCTACTGCCGAGGTACGTCTGATATGCGCGCAAATCAGGCGCCATCCCAGATGCAAATGTCCGTTATGCGCGCAAATCTCGGGGGAAGCCGACCTAAAGCTGCCCCGCGAAGTGGCACGCCGCAAACCGCCCGCTCTCCTTCAGCTCCAGCGGCGGCTCCACCTCCGAGCAGATCTTCTGCGCGATCGGGCAACGCGTGTGGAACCGGCACGCGGGCGGCGGATTCACCGGCGACGGAATCTCCCCCTTGAGCAGGATCGGCTTTCGCGCCGCCTCCAGGTCCGGGTCCGGAATCGGCACCGAGCTCTGCAGCACCTTCGTGTACGGGTGAAGGGGGTGATCCCTGATCGCGGCGCTCGGCCCGATCTCGACGATCTTTCCCAGGTACATGACCGCGACACGGTCGCTGATGTGGCGCACGACCGCGAGCTCGTGCGCGATGAACAGGTACGTGAGCTTGAACTTTTCCTGCAGGTCCTCCATCAGGTTGACGATCTGCGCCTGGATGGAGACGTCGAGCGCGCTCACCGGCTCGTCGGCGACGACGAACGTGGGGTTCAGCACCAGCGCCCGCGCGATCCCGATGCGCTGACGCTGACCGCCCGAGAACTCGTGCGGGTAGCGGTTGACGAAGTTCGGGTTCAACCCGACCACCCGCATCACTTCCTGGACCTTCTTCTCCACCTCGCGCCCCCGGGCCAGGCCGAAGTTCCGCAGCGGCTCGCTGACGATGTCACCGACCGTCATGCGTGGGTTCAGCGAGGCGTACGGGTCCTGGAAGATCATCTGCACGTCCTGGCGAATCCGGCGGAGCTTTTCGCCGCGGAGTCTCGTCAGGTCCTGATCCTTGAAGAAGATGTGGCCCGAGGTCGCCGGGTAGAGCTGGACGATGACCCGGCCGAGGGTCGACTTGCCGCAGCCTGACTCGCCGACCAGACCGAGCGTTTCCCCGGGCTCGATCGCAAGGTTGACATCGTCGACGGCGTGCACGACAGCGCGTCCAAGGGCGCCACCCGTCGGAAAGTGCTTGACGACGTGCTCGACGCGCACCAGCGCGGAAGAGAGCGTCGGGTCGGTGGTCGGCGTGATGGCGGCGGCTTCGCTCACTGCGCCGCCGCTTCGGGATCCTTGACGTTCTTCATCAGCACCCAGCACCGGGCCAGCTGCCCGGGGTCGACCTCGCCCAGGGGCGGCTCCTCGGTGAAGCAGCGGTCGACGCGGAATCGGCACCGCGGGTGGAACTTGCATCCGGCCGGCGGCCTCGCCAGGTCTGGCGGCGTGCCCTTGATCGACACCAGCCGCTCTTTGACCGTCTCGTCGACGCGCGGCATCGAGCGCAGCAGCGACCATGTGTACGGGTGCTGGGGGTTCTTGAAGATGGCGCGCGTCGGGCCTTCCTCGACGATCCGGCCGGCGTACATCACGATCACGCGGTCACACAGGCTTGCGACCAGCGCCATGTTGTGGGTGATCAGGATCACGGCGGCGCGGAGCTCGCGGCTCAGGTCGCGCAGCAACTCGATGATCGACGCCTGGACCGTCACGTCGAGCGCCGTGGTCGGCTCGTCGGCGATGAGCAACGACGGCTCGTTGGAGACTCCCATGGCGATCATGGCGCGCTGCCGCATGCCGCCTGAGAACTGGTGCGGGAAGTCTTTCACGCGGTCTTTGGCGGCGGGGATGCGAACGCGCTGCAGCATCGGCACCACGCGGTCTTTCGCCTGCTTGCGCGTGAAGCGCTCGTGCGCGTCCATCGCCTCTTCGACCTGGAAGCCGACGCGCAGCACCGGATTCATCGACGTCATCGGGTCCTGGAAGATCATCGCGACCTCGTTGCCGCGGAACTCCCGGATCTCGTCGTCCGCCATCTCGAGGACGTCCTTCTCGCCGTAGAGGATCTTGCCCGAGACCTTGCCCGGCTCGGGCACGAGCCGGAGCAGAGACAGGGCGGTCATGGTCTTGCCCGAGCCCGACTCGCCGACGATGCCGACGATCTGGCCCCGGTCGACGTCGAAGCTCACGCCGTCGACGGCCTTGACCACGCCCGACGACGTGTGGAAGTCAACGTGCAGGTCTTGAATTCGCAGGAGGGAGGCCAGGGCTGTGACTCGCTCCTAGCGCCGCATGCGCGGGTCGATCGCATCGCGGAGACCGTCACCCAGCCAGTTGAAGGCGAGCACGGTCAGCGAGAGCGCCGCGCAGGGCATGAGCACGATGTGCGGTGCGAGCTGCAGCGCCTTGTATCCCTCGCTGGCCATGCGGCC
>DASSLL010000074.1:0-17829 GCA_035689485.1 Candidatus Dormiibacterota bacterium
ACCTGTCGCTAGAGGATGCAGCGACGCTGGAATCGCCAGTCAATTTGCGAGTCGTTTCGCGACCTGAAAGGGGGCCGAACAGCCCATCAGGCAGCGGACTGAAGGCCCTACTGACCGACCGATCGCGCCCGCAAACTGCACGACTCGGAAGTCTCGCCCAGACCATGAGGGGACATATGACGTTCCGCGACGTCGTGGCGGCCGGCGTCTTCCTAGCCGGAGCCAGCTGGCTGTGGCTGACGCCGATGTGGCTCGCCCAGGGCAGATCCAACGTTTCCATATTTGATCCACGCGGACTGCTATCGGTGCTGACGGTCATCGGGTTTGCAGCTGTGGCGTGGGGTGTGTTCAGGTCGGCTCCTTGGTGGGAGCCGCTCGCCATCGCTACAGCTCTCGTCGGCATTGCTGCGTCGCTCATCTTCTGGCTGTCGAATGCGTCATCTGCGGGTGCAAGCCAGACAGATGTCGCGATGAACTGTGTTCTGCATATTGCCGCCGCAGGGCTTGTCATCGCCGTCCTATTGGTCAAGCCAGCGGAGCACTGGCTGGCCGGCCATCTGTGACGCAATGAGCCAGATCGCCGTCGGACCCGCGACTCCCGCGCGGAAAGCAAGCCCCGCGCACGCAGCCATTCCCGCGTTGATCCTGCCGGCAACACTGCGCAGGTTTGGCGTCTTCTCGGCATTGGCCACGGCCATCGCTTACACGGTGTTCCTACTCAGCTTCTTCGCCAACAGCGCCTCTCTTCTGCCCATTCCATGGGATCAGATCGTCGCCATCGGAGCGTCGTTGTTGATCGCCCCGTCGTTCGTGCTCTTGATGGTCGCGATCCATTACGCCACGCCCGAGTCGAGGAGAATGTGGACGCTGGGCGCGATCGCTTTCGGCATCCTATATGCCGCGTTCGTCTCCACCGTCTACGTAACTCTTCTTTTCGTGGTCGAGCCGCATGTGGTGAACGGCACCCAGAGCGCAGTCGCGCCATTCCTCTTCGCCAAGGGAACCTTCGTGCAGATGTTGGATGGCCTCGGCTACTCGTATATGAGCCTGGCCGTGTGCCTTACCGCCCCGGTTTTTGCCGGCGGTCGGCTGGCCAGGTCGTTGCGCTGGCTCGCCATGCTAAGCGGACCGGCGGCGATAGGCGTCCTTACGTCCTACTACCTCTATTCGTTCCCGTTTGCGTTGCTGGGGATCGGATCATTCCTCGTCCCGGCGTATGCGTGGCTGATGGTCGCGTATTTCCGGCGCGCCCGAGTCGGCGAGGCGTCGGAATGACTGTCCGTACCGCGGTGATCGAGAACGACGTCGACATAGATCGGGCAGTTGAGCAGGTCTTTGCGTACTGCAGCGATCACACGAACGAGCTCATGTGGAACCCGGCGATGCGGTATGTGAAGAAGCTCACCGAAGGTCCGATCGGCGTCGGAACCCGCTATGAGATGGAATTCGTGCCAGCCCGACCCATGGTCGGCGAATGTGTTTCGTTCGATCCGCCCAAGACATGGGCGGTCGCAGGCCGAGTCTTCGGCATGAACGTCGTGCTCGGTGGAACGGTTACACCAACTGAAGGCGGATCGCACCTGAAACTGTTGACCGAGTTCCGAGCCGGCGGCCCACTGGCTCTGGCGCTTCCACTAGTGCAGCGACAGATGAAAGCTGCACTCGATCGCGACATTCTCAACTTGAAGGCGATTCTCGAGAAGCCAGCTGTGACGGTTGGGGGATGAGCGTGGACTCACAAGTCGCGCTTGTTACAGGGTGCTCGACAGGAATTGGTAGAGCGATCGCGACAAAGCTAGCGCGGGCGGGCTACGCGGTTGTTGCGACTGCGCGACACCCTGAGGAGCTCGAGGGCAGTGGCTGTGCCATGGCACTCCGCCTCGATGTTGTCGACGATGCTTCGATCGACAGCGCGGTCAAGGCCGTGCTTGAGAGTTACGGACGAATCGACGTTCTTGTCAACAACGCTGGTTATGCGATTCGCGGTGCGATCGAAGAGCTTGACCTCGACTCGGTCACGCGAATGTTCGACGTCAACGTCAACGGAATCGTCCGGATGGTTCGCGCGATCGTGCCGCTGATGCGTGCACAAGGCTCAGGCCGGATCGTCAACATCGGCTCGATCGGCGGAAAACTGGCTTCGCCGGCTAACGGCTCCTACACCGCCACGAAGTACGCCGTCGAAGCACTCAGCGATGCAATGCGCTGGGAGCTGGCGCCGTTCGGCATCAAAGTCATCCTGATTGAACCCGGAGAGATCAAGTCCAGCTTCGCCGAGACCGCGCTGCGCGGTTCAAGCTCGGTGCTTGGCCGGCAGGACTCGCCCTATGGCCGGCTCTACGCGCGACTGACCAAGGTGACCGCCAGCCAACGGCTGCATGAGAAGGATCCAGAAGTCGTGGCGAACGTGGTGCTGTCAGCCCTTTGCGCGCAGCGGCCCCGCGCACGTTACCAGGTCGGTGTTCCACTGGCGACCAGGCTGGCGATCGCTCTGCCAGATATGGGCAAGGACGCGCTCATGCGACGCCTGTTCGGGATCGCACCATCGGCTACCACATCGAAGGCAGAACAGGCCAACCCACGACTGCGGACGCACTCTGGCTGAGGAGATAGGTCTCATGGCGACGCTGAACACACAGCGCATCTGGGTCGTGACGACAGCAGACCACATCGTGTCGGCGAGTCCGCGGCCCATAGCCGCTGCTGGATAGGGGGTTTGAACAATGGCGAGCCACACGACCCGCCTCGTCATGGCGGAAAGAACTGAACAAGCCTCAATCGGGAGCGCGAATCGCTTTGGATTCTGGGTTGCTGTCCTAACGGCCGCTGTCGCTGGCGTGTTCGCTGTGGCAGCCGTCCTGACTCCGGCACGCAGCGGACCCTTCTGTAAGACCTCATGCATCGCAGCTCCCTACGTCAACGTCGCGCAGTTCATTCCAGGCGACTACCTCTGGCTGATTCCCGGCATCCTCCTGGCTCCGATCTTCGTCGCACTGATGGCCGTCATCCATGCGTACGCCGACATTAAGACCGCAGTCTTCGGTCGTATCGCAATTTCATTTGCCGTGATCTATGCCGTCGTGATCACGGTCAACTACTTCGTTCAGTTCACGATCGTCATGCCCAGCCTGCAAAGCGGAGAAACACAGAACCTCTCGCTCTTCACGCAGTACAACCCCCACGGCTTCTTCATCGCACTAGAGGTGCTCGCCTACCTCGCCATGAGCGCTGCCTTTCTCGCCGCCGCTCCCGTGTTCGCCAAAGGAAGACTGGAACTGACGGTTCGGTGGCTCTTCGCCCTCAGCTTCGTCGCTTCGGTAGCAGCCTTTGTCGGCTTCTGGCTGTTCGGGAATGACCTTGTCGCCGTAGAGGTGACGGTCCTGATGATCAACTGGATCGTCCTGATCGTGGGCGGTGCTTTGCTGAGCATTGTGTTCAGCCGGCAACTTCACGCATGAATCGGAGGCACGCATGAGCGACGTGATCCGGGTGCAACCTGATCGTGCCAACCAGTCGGTGGTGACGTTGCCTCGAGTTGGCGGTTTGGCTGCTCTGCTGACCGACGCCATCCTGCTCGTTGGACTCGCGGGTCTGGTTGCTCACCAGCAGGGCCTGGGCGTGAAGAACTGGCTGATCGTTCTCTTTCAGATCAACTCTGGCTCACTGCCATTCGACACTCTGCGCATCTTCAACCCAATCGATGTGGCCGTCCTCGCTCTCGTCGGCCTTACGTTCCTTGGCTTATGGCCAACACTTGGTCGCCCGCATCGCATCTGGACCGGCATCGCAATTGGGATGCCTTTCGCCGGAATCGCATTGCTCCTCATCACGGGTTTGTGGGGCAGGTCGGCGGTGATGGGCGGCGGCCTCATAGTCGCGGTCCTCATGCTCGTTACCCTGCGCTCGGGCCGCCTGCTCTTATTCACGTGCCTGCTCGCCAACGGACTCCTGCTGATAGGCGACCTCGGTACTGGAGTTCTCCCGGGAGCGCTGCTCGCGCCCATCCTCGCGGCCGGCTACATCTTCCTCATTGGGTTGTACCTGGTGCTAAGTCTGACTCTCGTCAGACCGAAGTCACCGACGTAAGCGAACCTGCCCCCTCGCGTCGTGACCTTGACAGGTAGATGCCGCCCGGCTGTGCCGCCTTTGAAAAGAATGCCAGTGAATACGAATTTGGCGGAGGGGGAGGGATTTGAACCCCCGATCGGCTTGCACCGATAACGGTTTTCAAGACCGCCGCCATAAGCCGGACTCGGCCACCCCTCCGACGGAGCCTGCGAATTATCGCGCCGCGAGCGACGACCAGTCTGCCCCACCGATTCGTTGAACCACCCGTGACGTGGTAACAACCCGCCACCCCTCTCCCCGCCAAAGGGAGAGGGCTGCCCACACGCCTACTACCGTGCGCCGATGAGTTCTACCCCGCCCATATACGGCTTCAACACGTCGGGCACCGCGATCATCCCGTCCGCGCGCTGGTATGTCTCCATGATCGCGTCCAGGGTGCGCGGCAGCGCCAAACCCGATCCATTGATCGTGTGCGCAAATTCCGGTGAGGATCCGCGACCCGAGCGAAAGCGCAAATTCGCGCGTCGCGCCTGGAAGTCGCGAAACACCGAGCACGACGAAACCTCGAGGTAGCGATCGAGCCCCGGCGCCCACGCCTCCAGGTCGTACTTCTTGTACTGCGCAAACCCCATGTCGCCCGTGCACATGAGCAGCACGCGGTAATGAAGTCCCAGCCTCTGCAGGATGTCCTCGGCGTCGCGCGTCAGCTTCTCGAACTCGTCCATCGAAGTCTCCGGCGTCGTCACCTTCACGAGCTCGACCTTCGAGAACTGGTGCATGCGGATGAACCCGCGCGTGTCCTTGCCCGCGGCGCCTGCCTCCGTGCGCCAAGAGGGCGCGTAGGCGACGTACTTGAGCGGCAGCCGCTCGCCGTCGAGGATCTCCTCGCGGTGGAGGTTCGTGACGGGAACCTCGGCGGTCGGGATCAGCCACAGGTCGCGCTCTTCGATCTTGAACGCCTGGTCGGCGAACTTCGGCAGGTTCGCGGTCCCGACCATCGACGCCGAGTTGACCACCATCGGTGACCACACCTCGGTGTAGCCGTGCTCGCGCGTGTGCACGTCGAGCATGAATTGGACCAACGCGCGCTCGAGGCGTGCGCCCTCACCGACCAGGAATGCAAACCGTGAGCCGGCGACGCGTGCGGCGCGCTCGAAGTCCATGATCCCCAGCGCCTCGCCCAGGTCGTAGTGCGTCCGCGCCGCAAAACCGAGGTCTGGCTTGGTTCCCCAGTGCCTGATCGCCTTGTTGTCGGCCTCGGTCTCCCCCACCGGCACCGACTCGTCGAAGACGTTCGGCACCTGCAAAAGCAGCGCATCGAGTCGCTCCTTGACCGCGTCCGCTTCGGCCAGCTCCGCTTTCGCGCGAGACGACAGCTCGCCGAGCCTCTGCTTCAGCGATTCGTCGCGAGTTTGCGCAAATGTCTTCGACAGGCGGTTCTGCTCCGCCTTCATCTCCTCGGCCTGGTGCTGGTGCTCGCGCCATTCGGCGTCGAGCCGCAGGACCTCGTCGACCGGCGCCGCCTCGCCCTTCAGCTCGCCCGCGCGCCTGACCTGGTCCGGGTTCTTGCGGATGAAGTCCAGGGAGAGCACCTACGCCTCGCTCTTCATCACCGGGAAGAGGATCACGTCCCGGATCGCCGGCTGGTCGGTGATGAGCATCACCAGCCGGTCGATGCCCACACCCATGCCGCCCGCCGGCGGCATCCCGTACTCGACCGCGCGCAGGAAGTCCTCGTCCATCGGATGCGCCTCGACGTTGCCCGCGGCGCGCAGCGCCGCCTGCGCCTCGAAGCGCGCGCGCTGGTCGATGGGGTCATTGAGCTCCGTGAAAGCGTTTGCGTATTCGCGGCCGAGGATGATGAGCTCGAACCGCTCCACGAACCGCGGATCGTCCTCGCGCCGGCGAGCCAGCGGCGAAACCTCGACCGGGTAGTCGATCACGAACGTTGGCTGGCGCAGGCGCGGCTGCACGTGCTCCTCGAAGAGCTCGTTCAGCTCCTCCCCCGCGGCCTCACGTCCCGTGTGCTCCAACACCAGGTCGACCATCCGCTCGCGCCGAAACGGCGGCGTCAGGTTGACCGACTCGCCCTCGTACGACGTCTCCAGCGGACGCTCGGCCGCCATCGCCGAGGCAACGACCATGTCTTCGGCCAGCTGCATCATGTCCTCGTAGTCGGCGTACGCCTGATAGCACTCGAACAGCGTGAACTCCGGGTTGTGCCGCGGCGACAGGCCCTCGTTGCGAAACACACGGCCGATCTCGAAGACGCGCTCGAAGCCGCCGACCAGCAGCCGCTTCAGGTGCAGCTCCAGCGCGATGCGGAGAAACAGATCGCGGTCCAGCGAGTTGTGGTGCGTGACGAACGGCCGCGCGTGGCCGCCGCCTGGAACGTCCTGCAGGACAGGGGTCTCGACGTCGATGAACCCACGCTCTTCGAGCAGCCCGCGGAGCGCGGTGATGATTCGGGAGCGCGCCCGGAACACCTCCCGCACCTCGGGGTTGGCGATCAGGTCGACGTACCGCTGGCGGTAACGAATCTCGACGTCCTTCAGCCCGTGCCACTTCTCGGGCAGCGGCCGCAGCGCCTTGGTCAGCAGCTGGAACGAATGCACCTCGACCGTGATCTCGCCGCGCTTAGTGCGGATGACCGGGCCGGTGACGCCGGCGATGTCGCCAACGTCCAGGTCCGCGAAACGCGCGAACTCCTCGTCACCGAGCACCGCCCGCGTCGCCATGAGCTGGATGCGGCCGTGGCCGTCCTGCAGATCGGCGAAGACCAGACCGCCCTGCGCACGCTTCACCATCAGGCGTCCGGCGATCGAGACCGTCCGCTCGGTGCGTTCCTCGTCGCCGATCAACGCCCTGGCCGCGGCGGTCGAGTGGGTGGGCAGGAAGCCGCGCGAGTAAGGCTCGATGCCCGCCGCGCGAAGGCGCTCGACCTTCTGCAGCCGATCGTGTAGGAACTCGTCGCCCACGACCGGAAAAGGTTAGCTAGAGAGCGAGCTCCATCTCCTCGGCGGCCGGGAATGAGCTCACGTCGGCACCTCCGGCGGAGCGATGGTTGCCCAGCGCCTCCTCGACCAACCCGTCGACGTCGGTGTCGGAGTGCATCGGGTCGTGGTGGAAGAACGCGAGCTCCTTGACGCCCGCCTGCTCTGCGAGCGACAGCGCGTCCTCGAACGTCGAGTGGCCGAACCCCGCATGCGTCTTGTACTCCTCGGCGCTGTACTGGGCGTCGTGCACCAGCAGGTCGGCATCGCGGCACCAGTTGGCCAGGTCTTTCAGCGAGCCGTTGGAGCTGTTCGCGAACAGGGCGATCTCGTTGTCGGTCGCGAAGGCAAATCGCGACGAACCTTCGTCGATCCGGTACCCAAACGTCGGGATCGGGTGCATGAGCAGGTGCGGCGTGATGCGCAGCGCCCCGACCTCGAACGTCTCTCCGGGGTTTCTCTCGATGAACTCCATTTCCGCCGGCATGTGGCTGAGGCGCACCGGGAAGTACGCCGGGTCGGTCTGATCCGCAAACGCGGCCTGCAATGACTTGGCGGAGCCGGCCGGTCCGACGATGGTCAGCGTCGTCCCGGGCACGAACGCGGGCAGGAAGAAAGGAAAGCCCTGGATGTGGTCGAGGTGCGTGTGGGTGATAAGGAGGTGCGCCTGCAGCGGCTCCGTCGCGGCGAAGGCGCTGCCGAGCTCGGCGATGCCCGACCCGGAATCGATGATGAGGAGGTTGTTCTCGCGGTCACGCACCTCGACGCACGTGGTGTTGCCGCCGTAGCGCAGCGTGCGGCGCCCCGGCGTCGGACGCGTTCCCCGCGTGCCCCAGAACTTGATCCTCACGGATGCGCCGCCGGTTCGTAGATCTTCGCGGTGACGAACACGTCGAGCAGGTCCTTGTCGAGCTTGCCCTGGGCCGCCTCCTCGTGGAGGATGTCCAGCGCCGTGCTCGGCGGCACCGCGCGCTTGTACGGCCGGTCCTGCGCGGTCAGCGCGTCGTAGATGTCGGAGATCGTCATCATCCGTGCCTGGATCGGAATCTGCTCGGCGGTCAGGCCGCGCGGATAACCCGAGCCGTCGAGCTTCTCGTGGTGGCCATAGGCGATCTCGGGGATGCTCTTCATCATCGGCGTCCACGGGATCTTGGTGAGGAAGTGGAAGCTGTGGGTGACGTGGGCCTCCATCTCCAAACGCTCCTGCGGGTCGAGAGTGCCTTTGCGGATGCTGAGGAAGCGGAACTCCTGCGGTTCGAGCATCGGGTGCGCATTGCCGTTCAGGTCGACGTAGGTCTGGTCCGACAGGAACTCGAGCGTCGCCGCCTTGTCCTGAGGCATGACCGTGGGCTCGTTGGCCGCGACGATGCTCTGCATCCAGCGGTCGAGCTGCGAGATCTCCTCCTGCAGCTTCTTGTCGATCGACTCGAGCGTGCTGCCGTTGCGTCCGGCCTTCATCGCCTCGAGCTTCTCCGTGGCGTACCTGACCTGCACCGAACGTTCGATGAACGCAAAGCGCGCCTCGATCACCTCGAGCTGGCCGGGGACGAGCTTCTTCGCCTTGACCAGGATGTGCTCCCGCACACCGACCTTGCCGAAGTCGTGAAGGAGGCACGCGTAGCGCAGCTCCTTCAGCTGGTCATCGGTGAAGTGGACGTCGAAGAACTTGCCGGTGCCGATCTCGTTGATCGTGCGCGCCAGCCTCGACGTCAACCCCTCGACGCGGCCCGAATGTCCCGCGGTGCTCGGGTCCCGCTGCTCGATGGCGGTGACGCTGGCCTGGACGAAGCCGTCGAACAGGGCCTGGATCGAGTCGAGCAGGTTCTTGTTGTCGAGCGCGACGGCCGCCTGGCTGGCGATCGACTCGATCATCTCGAGGTCGTCGGGCTGGAAGCTGGTGACCTCGCGCTCGACGTTGTCGAGCGTGAGCCGGGCCTCAAAGCGACGCTTGGCGTTGATCAGCTGAACCGCGCCGACGACGTCGTTGTTGTAGTTCCGCATCGGCACCGTAAGCATCGACTTCGTCCGGTATCCGAACTGGGCGTCGAAGCTCTTGCCGCCGACCGGCTTGCCGGGCGGAGGGTTGTACGCGTCGTCGTAGATCTGGCTCTTGCCGACCGACACCGCGTAGCCGACCACCGTGCGCTCGTCGACGGGCACCTTGAAGGCCTGATACGTGTCCTTGTCGATAGAGTGGTTCTGGCTCGACGCGAGGAACAGCTTGGCGACGCCGTCGTCATCCGTCTTCAGCCACAGGCTGGCGCCGTCGGCGTGCGTCAGCTCACGCATGGTCGTCAGGATGAAAGACTGCAGGCGCTCGATGTTCCGCTCGGCGGACAGCGCCCTGCCGATGCGGTTGAGCTCGCGAAACTGACGGTGGCGGCGGTGAGCCTCGGTTTCGAGCTGGGCCACCTGCTGCTTCAGGACCACGTTCTCCATCGCCACACGAATGAGCTCACGAACCGCTGCGGGCGATGCGTCGGGGGGCAGCTCGAGCGTCGTGGCGGCAAGGTCGCCCGGCGCGGCCTGGCCCGGCCGCAGCAGGACGAGCGCCGGCTGCTCCAGGTGCGCCGGGTCGGTCAGGCTTTCGGTCTCCAGCCCGCTGGCCGCCAGCCCTGCGGGCTGGTCGGCGTCGAGCACGTACAGGTGGAACCGGGGGGCGGTCTTCATCTGGCCGGGCCTTATCTAGCACCCCCGTCGGAGTTTTGAGCCCCCGAAGCATTCAGAGCGTAAATAAGACGTAAACCCTCGAGAGTCAGCAGCGGGTCGGTGGCTTCGATCGCGTGGGTCAGGCCGGCGACCAGGGATGCCTGGCCCCCGGTGGCGACGACGTGGGCTTTGCCGCCGAGCTCGTCGACCATCCGTTTGACCATGCCCTCGACCTGAGCGACGAAGCCCCAGACGAGCCCGGACTGGATCGAGTTGATGGTGTTCTTGCCGATCACGCTGTCCGGGGCGACCGGCTCGACGCGGCGGAGCATCGCCGTCTGGGTCACGAGCGCGTCGAGCGAGATCTCGATGCCGGGCGAGATGGCGCCCCCCAGATAGTCCCCCTCGGCGTTGATGGCGTCGTACGTCACCGCGGTTCCGAAGTCGATCACGACCACCGGGCCGCCGTACTTGCTGAAGGCGGCCAGGGCGTTGGCGATGCGGTCCGCACCCACGTCACGGGGGTTCTCATAGCGAATCCGGACGCTGGTCTTGACCCCGGGCCCGACCATGACCGGCTCGCGCTTCAGGTAGCGGCGCGAAGCCTCGACCAGCGCCGCGTTGATCGTGGGGACGACGCTAGAGATGACGACGCCGGTGACCGCCGTCAAGTCGAGGCCGTGGAGGGCGAAAAGGTCCGTCAGCTCCACGGCGACCTCGTCCGCCGTCCACTCGCGCCGCGTGGTCACGCGCCAGTCGGCGGCAAGGCGCTCGCCGTCGAACAGGGCGAGCGTCACGTTGGTGTTGCCGACGTCGACGGCGAGAAGCACGCGGGAACTCTAGCGCGTGAGCGCGGCGGCTTCTCTCTGCAGGGCCTTCGCCCGGCGGACGACGTCGAAACGGCGCCTCGAGACCGACCTTCTGGCGTCCCACGGCGCCTTCAAGGCACCCTCCTTGACCTGCCGGCCCACCTCCTCGTGCGCCTGGCGAAACGGCTTGCCGCCGCGCACCAGCTCGTCAGCCGCGTCGGTGGCAAGCAGCATGGGGTCGGCCGCGGCAGCGGCCAGCCGTTGGCGGTCGAACTCGAGGTTCTGCACCAGCAGCGTCGCGGCCTCCAGGCACTCGAGGGTGTTGTCGACGGCGGCGAAGAGGGCCGGCTTGTCCTCCTGGAGGTCTCGGTCGTAGGCGAGCGGCAGGCCCTTGAGGACCGTGGCCAGGTTGACGAGGCTGCCGATCGACCGCCCGGCACGACCCCTGAGCAGCTCGGCGATGTCGGGGTTTTTCTTCTGCGGCATCAGGCTTGACCCGGTCGCGATCTCGTCGCCCAGGATGAGGAAGCCGAACTCGGAGGTCGCCCACAGCACGACGTCCTCGCCCAGCCGGCTCAGATGCACCGATGTCACCACGCAGGCGTAGGCGAGGTCGAGCGCGAAGTCGCGGTCGGAGACGGCGTCCATCGTGTTCCGGGAAAGTCGCTTGAACCCGAGCTCGCTGGCGACCGCCTCGCGCCGCAGCGGCAGGGTGCTTCCGGCGAGCGCGCCAGAGCCGAGCGGCATTTCGTCAGCGGAGTCGTGCGCGTGGCGAAAGCGCGCGGCATCGCGGAGCAGCGGTTCGGCGTGGGCCAGCAGGTGGTGGCCGAGCGTGACCGGCTGCGCCCGCTGCAGGTGCGTGTACCCGGGCATCAGCCAGCCGGCGTGCGCCGTCGCCTGGCGCGCGAGCGCGTCGACGAGCGCGCCGATGCCGGCCATCGCCTCGGTCGCGGCGTCGCGACAGTAGAGGCGCAGATCGAGCGCGACCTGGTCGTTGCGCGAGCGGCCGGCGTGAAGCCTCGATCCGGCCGGTGTGATCTCGGTCAGCCGGCGCTCCACGGCGGTGTGGATGTCCTCGTCGGTCGGATAGAACTTGAACTCGCCTCGGTCCAGCTCGCGCTTCACGCGCCGCAGCCCGCGCTCGATCGCGGCGAGCTGCGCCTTCGTGATGATCCTGGCGGCGGCAAGGCCGCGCGCGTGGGCGATGCTGCCTTCGATGTCGTAGGGATAGAGCTCGTAGTCGACCGCGAGAGAGGAGGAGAAACGTTCGAGCTCGGGGAGGAGCTTGCCCTTGAACCGGCCTCCCCAGAGCTTCTTCTTGGCTATGGCGTCAGCCTCTTGGCGTCGCCGAGGAGCCGGCCGAGGTCGCGGCCCGGCAGCCCGCCCTGGACGCGCGCCGACGTGCGCAGGCCCATCCCCCACAGCTTGATGAAGCCGGCCGCCGCCGACTGGTCGAACTCGTCGCCCTTGCCGTAGGTCGCCAGCGAGAGCTGGTAGAGCTGCTGCGGGCTCTTCCGGCCGACGACCTGCGACGACCCCCGGTACAGCTTCAGGCGGACCTCGCCGGTGACGTGCCTCTGCGTCTCCGCGACGAACGCGTAAAGCGCGTCGCGCAGGGGGCTGAACCACAGCCCGTCGTAGACCATCTGCGCCCACTGCTGCGCGACCAGGTCCTTGAAGCGCGCTACCTCTTTGGGCAGCGTGATGTCCTCGAGCGCCTGATGCGCCTGCAGGAGGAGCACGGCTGCCGGCGCTTCGTAGATCTCGCGCGACTTGATGCCGATGAGCCGGTTCTCGAGGTGGTCGATGCGGCCGACTCCGTTTTCGCCGCCCACCCGGTTGAGCGTGCCCACCAGCTCGAGCGCCGCCACCGGCTTGCCGTCGAGCGATGCCGGCACGCCTTCCTTGAAGCCGATCTCCACGTAAGCCGGCTCGTCGGGGCACTGGCGGGGGTCCTTCGTCCACGCGTACACGTCCTTGGGAGGCTCGGCCCAGGGGTCCTCCAACACGCCGGCCTCGATCGAGCGGCCCCACAGGTTCTCGTCGGTCGAGTAGGGCTCGCGGACCGTCGCGGGGACCTCGATGCCGTGCTTGCGGGCGTACTCGATCTCGTCGTCGCGGTTCATGCCCCACTCGCGCACCGGGGCGACGACCTGGAGGTCTGGCGCGAGCGCCGCGGTCGTGACGTCGAAGCGGACCTGGTCGTTGCCCTTGCCGGTGCAGCCGTGGGCGATCGCGCTCGCGCCTTCGCGGCGCGCCACCTCGACCATCATGGCCGCGATCAGGGGCCGGCCCAGGGCGGTGGCGAGCGGGTACTCCTTCTCGTAGACGGCGCCCGCCTGGAGCGACGGCCAGACGAACAGCTGGAGGAAGGGCAGCCGTCCGTCGGCGACGTACGCCGCCGACGCGCCGGTCTTCAGCGCCCGCTTCTGGATGGCGTCGAGGTCCTTCTTCTCGCCCAGGTCGACGGTGAAGGCGACAACGTCCCAGCCCTGGTCCTTCAGCCAGCGAATCGCGACCGACGTGTCGAGCCCGCCCGAGTAGGCGAGCACCAGCTTCCTATCCGGCATGCGTGAGGAGTTGCTTGAGGGCTCGGCCGGCGCCGCGGTTGCGGAGCACGGCGATGATCGTGTCGTCGCCGGCGACCGTGCCCGCGACGCCGGGCAGGTCGGCCTCGTCGATGCGGCGCGCCACGAGGTTGGCGGTGCCCGGCGGCGTCCGTATCACCGCCATCGGATCGATGACCTCGACCGACAGCACCAGCTCGCGGACCATCGCGGCCGAGCTCCGGTAGCCGGCGCCCGAGCGCACCAGGCCCAGCTCCTGGATGTCGCGCGAGATGGTGGCCTGGGTGGCGTTCATGCCGCGGCGCGTCAGCGCGGCCGCGATCTCCTGCTGCGTGTGCACCGATCCGCCGTTGACCAGCTTGAGGATGGCGCTGTGCCGCTGGGCTTTTTGTCCCCACGAGTTCCGAGGCTTCGCCGCGAACTCACGGGGGCCCCTATTCGCAGACGCGGTCATCGGGCGACCCTCTTCAACACCTCGTGCGCGCGGTCGATCTGCCTGGCCGTGATGACCAGCGGCGGGACGAGCCGGACGGTGTGGTCGTCCACCGCGTTCACGACCAGGCCGTTTTCGAGACACGCATTCTGGAACGGCTTGGCCTTCGGCTCGTCGAACTCGAACGCCTGCATCAGGCCGACGCCACGCACGTCTTTCGCGCCCAGGTCGTGCAGCGCGTGATGCAGCGCGTCGCCCATCTCCGCTGCGTGACCGACCAGCCCGTCGCGCTCAACAACATGCAGCACGGTCGACGCCACGGCGCACACGAGCGGGTTGCCGCCGAACGTGGAGCCGTGGTCGCCGGGCTCGAACACGTCAGCCCGCGGGTTGGCGAGCGTGGCGCCGATGGGCACGCCGCCTCCTAGCCCTTTGGCGAGCGTCATGACGTCCGGCGTGATGCCGGCGTGCTGGTGCGCGAACCACCGACCGGTGCGGCCGAGGCCGGTCTGGACCTCGTCGAGGATGAGGAGCAGGTTCTTGTCGTCGCACCACTCGCGGACGCTGCGCAGGTACCCGGGCGCGGCGGGGACGATGCCGATCTCGCCCATCACCGGTTCGAGCATCACGGCGACGGTGGCGGCGGTGGTCGCCGCCTGGATCGCGTGCAGGTCGTTGTAAGGCACGTGCACGAAACCGGGCGGAAGCGGCTTGAACGGGTCCGAGTATTTGGGCTGCCCGCCCGCGGTGACCGCCGCGAGCGTGCGGCCGTGGAACGAGCCTGTGGTCGTGATGATCTCGAAGGCGCCGTCGCGGTTCTTCGCCCCCCATTTGCGCGCGAGCTTGATCGCGGCTTCGTTGGCCTCGGCGCCCGAGTTGCAGAAGAAAACGCGGCTGGGAAAGCTCAGCTCGACCAGGCGCCGCGCGAGCTCGACCTGCGGCTGCGTGAAGTAGAGGTTCGATGTGTGGATGAGGCGGCCCGCCTGCTCGGTGAGGGTCGCGACGACGTCGGGATGGGCATGGCCGAGAAGGTTGACCGCGATGCCGGCGACCATGTCGAGGTACTCGCGGTCCGCGTCGTCGTAGACGAGGCAGCCCTGGCCTCTGACAAAGGTCACGGGCAGCCGGCGGCCGGTCTGCATGAGGTACTGGTTCGCGAGCTCGACCGTGCTCATCGCCCGCCCCCACGGCGTTCGGCGGAAAAGTATTCACCCGCGCCGCCCGCAACTTTGCAGGAGAAATTGCGGGGTCGGAGCTCGATCACGGGGTCACCATCGTCCCGATCCCCGCCTCGGTGAACAGCTCGAGCAGCAGCGCGTGCTTGGTGCGCCCGTCGACGATGTGCGCCAGGGGCACACCGTCCAGCGCGCGGAGGCAAGCCTCGAGCTTGGGGATCATCCCGCCCGTCACCTCACCCCGAGACATGCGCCTCTCGGCGTCTTCCCTGGTCAGCACCGGCACGACCTCGCCGTCGTGACCGAGCACGCCCGCGACGTCGGTCAGGAGGATCACCTTCGCCGCCTTCAGCGCCACGGCGATCTCCGCGGCGACGGTGTCGGCGTTGATGTTGTACGCATGGCCGTCATAGCCGAGACCGATGGAGGCGATGACCGGGATGTAGCCGCGGCTGAGGAGAGCGGTGATGGGCTCCTTGTTGACCTGAGTCACGCGGCCGACGAAGCCCATCGCCTCGTCGAGCGGCTCGGCGATGATGGTCGGCCCATCCTCGCCGCTCATGCCCACCGCCTGGCCGCCGAGCCGGTGGATCGCCGCCACC
Organism: Candidatus Dormiibacterota bacterium; assembly: GCA_035689485.1. Lineage (GTDB taxonomy): Bacteria > Chloroflexota > Dormibacteria > Dormibacterales > Dormibacteraceae > 40CM-4-65-16. The sequence continues at coordinate 15,297 of DASSLL010000074.1, forward strand.
AGGTCGGGGCTGACCTTCCCGGTCAGCACCATCTTCACGACCTCCATCGTCCGGTCGTCCGTGATGCGCAGGCCGTTCTTGAACTCTGCCTTGAGCCCGAGCCGTTCGCTCATCGCCGTGATCTCAGGCCCGCCCCCATGCACGAGCACCGGCTGCATGCCCACGTAGCGCAGAAGGACGACGTCGAGCAGCGTCTCGTCGCGCGCGCTCTCGATGGCGTTCCCACCGACTTTGATGACGACGACCTGCCCGTGGAACCGCCGGATGTACGGCAGCGCCTCGACCAGGACCTTGGCCCGCTCTTCGACCGTCAGCGTCATGTCGTGTAGTCGGCGTTGATGCGCACGTACTCCTCCGAAAGGTCACAACCCCAGGCCTCGGCCTTGCCGTCGCCCAGACCGAGGGTGGCCACGATCTCGATCTCCGGCTGCTCGAAGGCCCGCCGGACGGCTCCGAGGTCGACTTCGACCCCGGCGCCGCGCTCGAAGACGACGAGCCCGCCCACCGTGAGGTGGAGCCGGTCGAGCGCAAGCTCGGCGCCACTGTAGCCGAGAGCGCAGACGATGCGTCCCCAGTTCGGGTCGCCGCCGTGGACCGCGGTCTTGACCAGGCTCGAGGATGCGACCGCGCGTGCCGCCGTCCGCGCGTCGGCGTCGGACAGCGCGTCGACGACCTTGACCGTGATCAGCCTGGTGGCGCCCTCGCCGTCCTTCGCGATCGCGCGCGAGAGGTCGCGCGCCACCTCGAGCAGCGCGGCGGTCAGCCGCTCCGCCTCCGGTGTGCCGGACCGGACCGGCTCGTTGCGGGCCGCGCCGTTGGCCAGGATCAGAAAGCTGTCGTTCGTCGAGCTGTCGCCGTCGACGGTCACCTGGTTGAAGCTCCGGTCGGCGATCGTCCTTGTCAGCTTCGCCATCAGGCCCGGCTCGACGGCGGCGTCGGTCGTGATGTACGCGAGCATCGTCGCCATGTTCGGATGGATCATCCCCGAGCCCTTGCACATGCCGCCGACGCGCACGTTCACGCCGCCCAGGTCGAGGTCGAGCCTGGCCGTCTTCGGCACCGTGTCAGTGGTCATGATGGCCCTCGCCGCGGCCTCGCCCGCATCGGCGCTGAGATGAGACGTGGCATCGCTGATGCCGGACTTGATCGCGTCCATGGGCAAGTAGCGGCCGATCACGCCTGTCGAGCTGACCAGCACCTGGTCCGGGTCGAGGTCGAGGCGGTCGGCCGAGAGCTTGGCCATCAGCAGCGCGTCCCGGAAGCCCTGCGCCCCGGTGCAGGCGTTGGCGTTGCCGGAGTTGATGGTCAGCGCCTGCACGCGGTTCCGCTGCAGGTGGAGCTGGTCGATCACCACCGACGCCGACTTCACCTTGTTCGTCGTGAAGACGCCTCCGGTGTCGCATGGGTAGGCGGAGTGGACGACGCAAAGGTCGTCGCGCTGGCCACGGGGAATCGCCGACGCGCCGGCCGTGAACGCCTTGATGCCGCACGCCGCGGTGCCGGCGCGAAAGCCCCGCGCGTACGTCACGGCCACTGGACCGGACCCTCCAGCGCGGTCGTGCGCTCAAAACCGAAAGCGATGTTGAAGCACTCCACGCCCTGCCCTGACGCGCCCTTGATCAGGTTGTCGAGAACGGACGTGACCACCGCCTTGCCGCCCTGCGCAGAGACGTTGACCAGGCACAGGTTGGAGTGGCTGGTGAGCTTGGTCGCCGGCGTGTGGTCCACCACGCGCGTGAACGGCTGGCCCGCGTAGAACTCGCGGTACGCGTCCTCCAGCTCCGCCGCCGATCCTTTCAGGTCGAAGTAGCAGGTCGCCAGGATGCCGCGCGTCATCGGCACGAGGTGCGGGACGAAGGTGACCTTCGCGCCAGCGAGCTCCTGCTCGATCTCGGCGAGGTGCCGGTGGCCCTCGACCGCGTACGCGTGCACCGATTCGTTGACCTCGCTGAAGTGCACGCCCATGCCCGCGGACCGGCCGGCGCCGCTCACACCCGACTTCGCGTCGACGATCACGTCGGAGCCGATCAGGCCGGACGTCGCCGCGGGTGCGAGCGCGAGGATCGCGGCGGTCGAGAAGCAGCCCGGGACGGCGACAAGCCGCGCGCCTTTGAGCTCGTCCTCGTGCAGCTCGGGCAGGCCGAGCACCGCCTGGTCGAGCAACGACGGCTGCGGATGCGGCTGGCGGTACCACCTGGGATAGGCCGCCGCGTCGCGGAGCCTGAAATCGGCGCTCATGTCGATGACCCGTATGCCGGCGTCCAGCCACGCCCCGACCTTCGACGCGCCGACGTTGTGTGGCAGGCAGCTGAAGATGACATCCAGCCCGTCGGCCGCGGGCTCGGCGGCGAAATCACCCCTCAGGTCGAGGAGCGGGAATACCTCCGAGTAAGGCTTACCGGCGAAGGAGCGAGAGGTCAGCTGGGCGAGCTCGACGCCCGGATGACGCGCGAGAAGACTCACCGCGGTCAAGCCCGCGTAGCCGTTCGCGCCGGCCACCGCCGCTCGGAGCTTCTTCGCCAAGAGTGCATGA
>DASSLL010000075.1:0-12936 GCA_035689485.1 Candidatus Dormiibacterota bacterium
CGGGCACGGCGACGCGTTCCTCGACGCGTACATCGCGCTCGAGGCGGAGGTCGAGGAAGGACCGTTCAAGCGCTACCGCGCGGTGTTGACGGAGACGACGCGTCGGGCCGCCGCCCAGCTGTCGCTCGACCTGAAGCCCGACGACGCCACGGCGCTGGTGTCGACGATCCCGCACTGGCCGCCGTTCGGCGACGTCGGGCCCGCGCTGATGGAGCTGCGCCGCGAGGGGTGGAAGCTGGCCCTCTTGACGAACTGCGACCGCGACATCATCGCGTTGACGCAGCGGCGCCTGCCGGCGTCTTTCGACGCGGTGGTGACCGCCGAGGACGTCTCGGCCTACAAACCGAGCCCGGCGCACTTCCGGCTCTTCCAGTCGACGTTCGGTTTGTCCGCCGATGCATGGATCCACGTCGCGCAGAGCTACTTCCACGACATCCGGCCGACGCACGAGCTGGGCATCGCGCGGGTGTGGGTGAACCGGCAGGGTGACAAGGACGATCCGTCGATCGCCGACGCGGTCATCCGTGGGCTGGCGGAGCTCCCGAGCGCCGTCGGCCGCCTAGGCAAAGTCCCCTAGGTCGATGGTCGCGCGGTAAACGCGCCGCGCGGGGCCTGACTGCACCAGGTCGCCGTTCGCGTCGCGGCGAAGCGCCAGATTGCCGCCCGGCATCTCGACCGTCACCTCATCGTCGACGAGGCCCCGTCGCATGCAGGCCGCCGCCACCGCGCTTGCGCTAGTCCCCGACGCCAGCGTGTAGCCCGCGCCTCGCTCCCAGATCTCCGCGCGCACGCGCGCGCGATCCACAACCCCGCACAGCTGCACGTTCGTGCGCTCCGGAAAGGCCGGGTGCCGCTCCAGGTGCGGCCCGAGCTCGAGACAGCGCTCGCGCGTGACCGGCTCGCCGAAGACGACGCAGTGCGGGTTGCCGACCGAGACCAGCACCGCAGACACGCGGCCGGCCGGCGTGTCGAGCGCCACCTGGTCCGGCTCACCCTCGAAGGTGGCCGGAAGGTCCGCCGCACGAAACGATGGCCGGCCGACGTTGAGCTCCGTCACCACCTCGGCGCCACTGCGGGACAGGACGCGAACGGCATTGGCGCGGTCCAGCGTTCGTAGCTCGAAGCGGTCCCCCTTGCCGTGCTCCAGGACCGCGTGGGCGGCGGTGATGCGCAGGCCGTTGCCGCTCTTCTGCGCCTCCGAGCGGTCGGGGTTGAAGATGCGCACGCTCATCGCCCTGGGGTCGAAGGCCAGGAGCCCATCCGAGCCGAGGCCGCGGTGCCGGTCGCAGATCTCGGGCAGCGCGGCGACCATCGCCTCGAGCGGCCCCGGAAGGTCGAGCACGAGGTAGTCGTTGCCGAGGGCCTGGTACTTGAACAGCTCTACTTGCGACACCGTCGCAAATTGTCCGGAATTCCCCACGCTCACCGGGTGTTACCTAAAATTGAGCGCCTATGCGGGACCTCGCCTGGCCTGCCCAGCGACTGACCCACATCCCGGCCTGCTTCTGTAGCTAGCACCGGTCGCCTGCTCGCGCCGTCCAAGGCGCGCCCATCCGACCGCTCGGTAACCGCCAGCCGTTGTTTCGATATTTCTCATCTATCAGGAGGATTGGAATTGAGCCCTCAAACACAGACCAAGGCGCTCGTCACCACAGAGTGGATCGACGAGCATGCCAAGGACGCAGGCCTCCGTCTCGTCGAAGTCGACGTCGACCCGACCAACTACGAGAAAGGCCACATCGACGGCGCCGTGGGCTGGAACTGGAAGAAGGACCTGCAGGACCAGCTCGCGCGCGACATCGCGCCGAAAGAGGCGCTCGAGCAGCTGCTCGGCAAGAGCGGCATCACGCCGGAGACGACGATCGTCCTGTACGGCGACAACAACAACTGGTTCGCGGCGTACGCGTACTGGGCGCTGAAGTACTACGGCCACGACAAGGTGCAGCTCGTGGACGGCGGCCGCGTGAAGTGGGAGAAGGAAGGCCGGCCCTACACGACTGACGTGCCGACCTTCTCGCCGACGCACTACCACTTCAAGGGCGCGACCAACGAGAACATCCGCGCCTACCGCGACCACGTGCAGTCCAAGATCGGCAAGGCCGCCCTCGTCGACGTGCGCTCGCCAAAGGAATACTCGGGCGAGCTGCTGGCGCCGGAGAACCTGCCGCAGGAAGGCGCGCAGCGCGGCGGGCACATCCCGACCGCGGCCAGCATCCCGTGGGCGACGGCGGTGAACGCCGACGACGGCACCTTCAAGAGCCTGGACGACCTCCGCGAGATCTACGGCGGCAAGGGCGTCGTGCCGAACAAGGAGGTCATCGCGTACTGCCGCATCGGCGAGCGCTCGGCGCACACGTGGTTCGTGCTGCACGAGCTCCTCGGTTTCCCGGACGTCCGCAACTACGACGGGTCGTGGACCGAATGGGGCAGCGCCATCAGGGTGCCGATCGAGAAATGAGCAGCGCCGCTGCGACCGTCGTCGATCACTCGGCACTGAAGGTCAACCAGACGGGCATCGTCGTGACGGTGCTGGTCGCGTTCCTCGGCAGCGTCGTGTTCCGGCCGCTGCTCGTGCTCATCCCGCTGCTCGCGGTCGTGCTGCTGCTGGGCACCTTCGCGCCGCAGCTCGCGCTGTTCAAGCAGCTCTACTTCAAAGTCCTGAAGCCGCGCGGCCTGGTGGCGCCGCGGCCGGTGCAGGACCGGCCTGAGCCACACAACTTCGCCCAGGGCCTGGGCGGTGTGTTCCTCGCGGTGGCGTCTGTGTTCCTGATCCCGCTGCCGGTCATCGGGCTGGCGCTGGCGCTGATCGTCGCCGTGCTGGCCTTCGTCAACCTCGCCTTCGGCTACTGCCTCGGCTGCCAGATCTTCTTCCAGCTCGAAAAGCGGGGGTTCGTTCGGGCATGAGTGCGCAACTCTGGGCCCTGGCGGTGGTGGGTGCTGTGGTGCTCACCGCCGCCGGCCTGGAGACCTTCCGGGCCTGGCGTGCACGTCGTTTGAGCGCGGGGGCGGCCGCCGCGCCAGCTTGCGAGCCCTACATCCTCTACTTCACCGGCGAGAGCTGCACGACCTGCCGCACGCACCAGGAGCCTGCGCTGGCGCGTCTGGCAGGAGTCCGGATCGAGAAAGTCGACGCGGTCTCGGAGCGCGAGCTCGCCGACCGCTATCACGTCTACACCTTGCCCACCACGGTCGTGATCGGATGCGACGGCCAGGCGCTTCACGTCAACTACGGATATGCGCCCGCGCCGAAGCTGGATCGACAGCTGGTGGAGGCTCGCCGCACCGGGATGCGCACCCCCGTCACCGCGTAATCTCAGCCGGTGGTGCGCCGGCTCGTGGTCGTCTTCCTGATCCTGTTCGCCCTGAGCGCGTGCGGTGGATCGGGCGCTCCCTCGAATGGTCAACTCGTGCTCGGCGCCGTCTATCCACTGAGCGGGCCGCAGGCCGAGGGCGGCAAGCAGGAGCTTGCCGGGGTGGAGGCGGCGCTCAGGGTGTCGCATGCCAACGTGCGGCTGCAGGTCATCGACGCGACGACGCCGTCCGAGGCGAGCGCCGCCGTCGACAAGCTCGTCAACTCGTACCACGTGCCGGCGATTCTCGGGACTTACGGCAGCACGCTGTCCGCGGCGGCGTCGGCCCGCGCGGAGCAGCTGAAGACCGTTTACTGGGAGACGGGCGCGGTGGCGGATCCGATCACGGCGCAGCGCAAGTACGTGTTTCGGACGGTGGCCACGGGCAGCTCGCTCGGACGCATGGCCGTGACCTTCACCCACGACGTCCTGGTTCCGCGCTACGGGCTGACCGCGCCTAGGGCGGTGATCGTGCGCGTGAACGACATCTACGGCCGCTCTGTGGGCGGCGGCGAGGAGCAGCTTGCCAAGTCCATGGGCATCGACGTCGTCGACGTCATCGAGTACAACCCGAACGCCTACGACGCCGATGTCATCGCCGCGCGGCTGGCCGCCGACCATGCGGATTTCCTTTGGGACGTCAGCTACCTCGACGACGGCATCGCGATCTGGAAGTCGGTCCTCGCCAACGGGATCGCGTTCAAGGGTGCGATCGGCACCAGCTCGGCGTTCTGCATGCCGGCGTTCGGCGAGCGGTTGGGCAGCGCCGCGATCGGCGTGTACGCGGCGGACAAGCCGGACGGCGACGTGGCGGCCGCGGCCCTGTCGCCTGCGGGCCGGACGTTGCTCGCGGAGGCCAAGGCGGCGTACGGCGGGCCGATGGAGATCCCCGCGGTGGCTGGGTTCGTCGGCGGGTGGACGCTGTTCCACGACGTCCTGCCCCACGCCGGAGCCTCACCGGATTCGATTCGCGCCGCGGCGCTGAAGGTCGACGTGCCGGTGGGGGACAGCATCAACGGAGGCGGGGTGAAGTTCGCCGGAGCGGGTGCGCTGGACGAGGGTCAGAACACGCGGTCGGCGGCGGTGGTAGGCGAGTGGCAGGCGGTCGACGTGATGAGGATCGTGTACCCGGCAACCTACGCCGGGTAGCGTGTGGCGGGAAAGTTGCAGAGTTCCGGGCCGTTTACGTCAACTTTTCCGGAAAAATTGCGCTAGTCGAGCGACTTCTGGACGAGCGTGATGTCCATCCAGCGGTCGAACTTGTGGGCGGCGTCGCGGATCGTGCCCACCACTTCGAACCCGAGCTTCTTGTACAGCGCCAGGCCGCCCCGGTTGTCGGTGGCGATGCTGGCCACGATCGTCTTGTAGCCCAGTTCGCGCGCGTCCTCGATCAGGTTCTTCAGGATCGCCGAGCCGATGCCGCGCCCGTGGTGCACCGGGTCGACGTACACCAGGCTCTCCACGACGTCGTAGCCCCGCTGCTTCCACGGCAGGAGTCGCCCCCAGCCGATGACCCCCGTCTCGTCGGTGGACACGACCAGCTTCGACCGCTTGCCGTGCATCTCCCACCACGCCTGCGCCTCCTCGGCGTCCAGGGGCTCGGAGTCGATCGTGGCGAACGTCTGGTTGACCGCCCAGTTGTAGATGCCCATGATCGCCCGCAGGTCGTCCTGGGTCGCCGGGCGCACCGAAGGCGCCTTAGAAGCTTTCGCCTTCGCCATCCCGACAATTATCCTTCCCGCCCGTGAGTGTCACGCTCCCGCGGACCGATACGGATTCGCGGCAGTCGACGGCCGGAGCCAAGGAAAGGGTGGCGCCGCGAGGAGCGCACCTGTCGGTGCGCGACGATGCTGCGCCAGACCCCTTGACGCAGGCTTCAGCGCTGCAGGCGCCCGGCCGTCGAGGACGCGAAGATGCTCGGGCCGGCGGGGGCGGGACACCCTGACCAGGCCCGCAATCAACACCGCCCTGCCCGGCCCCAAGGCGGCCGAGCTCATCGCCCGCGACTCCCGGGCGATGTCGCCGAGCTTCACCCGCTCCTACCCGTTCGTGATGGACCACGGCGAAGGCTGCTGGGTCACCGACGTCGACGGCAACCGCTTCCTGGACTTCACGGCGGGCATCGCGGTCGTCACCACCGGTCACTCGCACCCGAAGGTCGTGGCCGCCATCAAAGAGCAGGCCGAGAAGTTCATCCACATGTCGGGCACGGACTTCTACTACTCGCCGGAGATCGAGCTTGCGGAGCGGCTCGAGGCGAAGATCCTGCCCGGCACGCCGGCGCGCGTCTTCTTCACCAACTCCGGCGCTGAGGCGATCGAGGGCGCGATGAAGCTCGCGCGCTTCACCACCGGCCGCCCGAGCTACATCGCCTTCATCGGCGCCTTCCACGGCCGGACTTTCGGGGCGCTGTCGCTGACCGCCTCCAAGGCGAGCCAGCGGCGGAGGTTCGCGCCGCTGCTCTCCCAGGTCTTTCACGCGCCTTATCCGACGGTCTCACGCGGGGTCACGACCGACCAGGCCATCGACCGCATCGAGGAGCTCTTCACCACGGTTGCGCCGCCGGAGAGTGTCGCCGCGGTTTTCGTCGAGCCGATCCAGGGCGAGGGCGGCTACCTGGTGCCGCCGGACGACTTCCTGCCACGGCTCCGCGAGCTGACCAAGAAGCACGGCATCCTGCTCGTCGCCGACGAAGTCCAGTCGGGCATGGGCCGCACCGGGCATCTGCTCGCCGTCGAGCACTGGGGCGTCGAGCCGGACATCGTGTGCCTGGCCAAAGGCATCGCTTCGGGCCTTCCGCTGGGCGCCTTCATCGCGCGCGCGGAGCAGATGAGCTGGCCGCCGGGATCCCACGGGAGCACGTTCGGCGGCAACCCGATCGCATGCGCGGCGGGCCTGGCGACGCTCGACCTGCTCGAGGACGGGCTGATGGAGAACGCCGCCCGCGTCGGCGCCGTCTTGCAGGACGGCCTGCGCGAGATCGCGGCCAGCCACAAGGACGTGACCGACGTGCGCGGCATCGGCCTGATGCTGGCGCTCGAGCTCAAGACGCCGGAGCTGGCCGGCCGCCTCGTCCAGCGCGCCTTCGAGCGCGGTCTTCTGCTGCTGACCGCGGGCACCCGGGCGGTCCGCATCTCGCCACCCCTGATCCTCAACCCCGAGGAGGCCGCGACGGGCCTGGAAATAATCGCCTCAGCCCTGGAATAGCGAGTCGGCGAGCGGTGCGGTCGCCGTCGCCGCCGCGCGATCGTCGTCGGCCAGCGTCTTCGACGATTTCGACTTCTGGTCGTCGACGACTTTCACCGTAGCGGCGACGTAGTGCTCGACCGCCGACCTTGGCGCACCGGTCGCGGTGACCAGCCGGTCGACGAAACCGGACGTCTCGATGGCGCCGCCAGACGCATAGGCGACCAGCGCTGCGTCCCAGTCTGTCCATGGCTTACCCGCGCTCGTGGCTAGCGCGGCCACGGCGGCGATCTTCTCGGCATCGCGCTTCGCCGCACCGGCGTCCGTCGCCATGGTGACGAGGTACGCCCGCTCCTGGAGCAGCAGGTTGTCGTTGACACGGTTGGTCACGTCTCGGCCGTCGACGCTTCCTGGGAACTTGTCCGGGAACCGCTGCACGATCTGGCGCGTCAGCGCGTCGCCGACGGCCTGGCTGTGCGCATACGCGAGGTGAAGGTCGCTGTAGAACTGAGCAAAACGCTGCGCGAAGAGGTCGTCGATGAAAGCCTTGTCGGCGGTGATCTGGTCGCCGAGAGCGCGCGCGTCGACAATCTGCGCGAACTGGGGCAGGAACTTGCCTCGCAATCCGCCCATCGCCGCGTTGGCCTTGTCGTCATCGTATGTGACCACGCCGATCGCGTAATCGACGAGATACGCGTTCTGCATGTTCCACGCCTGCGTGAACTGGGTCGCGGTCGTGCTGCCGAAGGCGCGTCCCATCAACGCCGCCAGGTCCGCCGTGTTGGCGCCGAGCAGCGTCGTGTACGGGGCGTACTCGTCGGAGTGATACACGGCGGCGGCCGTCTCTTTGGCCACGATCATCACGTGCTCGCCAAGAAGGAGGTCTAGGTGCGTGCGCAGGTCGGCGGCCGGCGTCTGCGCGGCAGAGACGTTTGACGGCGAGGGCGTGACGGACGTCTGGCCCGAGCAGGCGACGAGCGCCGCGACGAAGACCACGACCGCGAGGACTCTCAAACCGCCGCCATTGTGGGCGAATTAACATCGATCGGTCGTGCCTGAATGGCTCCTCGTCGACGGCTCGAGCATGTTCTTTCGCGCCTTCTACGCGATCCCGCAGACGATGCGCGGTCCGGGCGGGCACCTCGTCAACGCGGTCCGGGGAACGCTCGACACGCTGGCGCGCTACGTCACCGACCGCAAGCCGCGGCACCTGGCCTTCACCACCGACGAAGACTGGAGGCCGGACTGGCGCGTCGAGATCATTCCCGGCTACAAGGAGCAGCGGGTCGCCGAGCCGATCCCTCCCGCGCTGATTCCTCAGGTGCCCGTCATCCTGGCCTCGCTGCAGGCGGTCGGTGTCGACGTCGTCGGCCTGGAAGGCTACGAGGCCGAAGACATCGTGGCCACGCTCGCGGCCAAGGTGAAACCGCCGATCGAGATCGCCAGCGGAGACCGCGACCTCTTCAGCCAGGTCCGCGGCCGCGACGTCATCGTGCTGTACCCGCAGAAAGGCGGCCCGGCCGAGGTCGACGAGGCGGAAGTGCACCGGCGCTACTCGATCCCCGGCCGCGCGTATGCCGATTTCGCGATGCTGCGCGGCGACCCTTCGGACGGCCTGCCGGGCATCGCGGGCGTGGGCGACAAGACCGCCGCGCAGTACGTCACCCGCTACGGCTCGGTGCAGGCGATGCTCGATGCCGGCGTCTTCAAGGGGCCGCAGGCGGACTACCTGCGCAAAGCTCTGCAGGTCGTGCCGCCGGTCACCGACCTGCCGATCGAGGTGCCGAAAGGCCGGCGCGAGAACTATCCGGACGAGCCCGAGATCGTCGAAGAGCTGGCGAGGCGGTACGGGATCGGCAGCAACCTGGAGCGCCTGGTGACGGCGCTGAACAAGATGCCGGCGCTTACCAAACGCTGATTCTTCGCCCGCACTGATCTGACAGGGGCGGGTCAGCGTATGGATCGATATGACGCTGACCTGGGTCCGGTTGCGGCGACGCCGCACGCGCGGTTACCTACTCTTGAGCCGTGGAAGCCGGGCTGTGCGTCTCCTGCAAGCAATCCAGGACGGTCAAAGGCCCGCGCAGCACCTTCTTGATGTGCCGGCGCTCGCAGACGGACCCGACGTTTCCCCGCTATCCCCGGCTGCCGGTCCTGACGTGCCGGGGATACGACCCTAAGCCGCAGCCGCCCGACGATCCTCTGCAACCGGCGGGCCCCAGCATGTGTTTAGGGGGCTGATGGAGGGCACCGACCGCGTCTTCGACCGCCTTGTCCGCGACCATCAGGACCGGATCTTCGCGCTCGGTCTCGCGCTCACGGGCAACCGCCACGACGCGGAGGAGGTGGCCCAGGACACGTTCCTGCGCGCGTACCGCGCGCTGTGCACCTACCCCGCGGAGCGGGTTCGCGAGCTGAAGGCGAAGCCCTGGCTGCACCGCATCGCGGTCAACGTCGTGCGCAACCGGGTGCGTGGAGTCCGGCCGCGGCTCGTGGAGCTCAACGGCAGCGAGCCGGACTCGCGGACTGGCCCGGAGGAGGACGCTCTCCGGCGCGCGGAGATCGACGAGCTGGCAACGCGCGTCGCCGCGCTGCCGCCGCGCTACCGCGACGCCCTGGTCCTGCGCCACGTTCAGGACCTGACGTACGAGGAGGTGTCGGAGGCGCTGGGGCAGCCCGTGGGGACTGTCAAGGCGAACGTCCATCGCGGACTGAAGATGCTGAGAGGAGAAAACAATGGCCACCGTGATGATTGATCTGAAGAGGCTCGGCGACGTGAAGGCGCCGGCCGGTTTTGCGGAGCGCGTGCTGGCTTCGGCAGGCGCGGCGGATTCGTACGCGGTCTTCGAGACCGTGCTCGGTCGCGTGTACGTCGCGTGGAACCCGCTCGGGGTTTCGGCTGCTATGCGGGCGTCGTCAGCCGAAGAGTTCGAGGCCTGGTTCGGGCGGGAGATCGGCCGAGGCCTGGTTCGGGTCGCCCCTCCCGCGTCACTGGCGACGAGGATCCAGGACCAGCTCGACGGCAAGCGCCGGCTGCGGTTCGACCTGCGAGGTCTGACCCCGTTCTCGCAGGCGGTCCTGCAGAAAACGCTGGCGATCCCGCGCGGCGAGGTGCGGCCCTACGGTTGGATTGCGCGAGAGATCGGCCATCCGGCGGCGGTGCGTGCCGTGGGCACGGCGCTGGCCAACAACCCGATTCCTTACTTCATCCCCTGCCACCGCGTCATCCGCAGCGACGGCGTGATCGGCAACTACGGCGGCGGCGGACCGGAGGCCAAGAAGTCGATCCTCAACCTCGAAGGCGTCCAGCTGCAGCGGCTGCAGGAGCTCGCGAAGTCGGGCGTGCGCTACGAGGGGGTCAAGAGCACGAAGATCTTCTGCTTCCCGACCTGCTACCACGGCCGGCGCGTCCCGGAGCGGAACTTCGTGTACTTCCACGATGAGATGGAGGCGCGGGCGGCCGGGTACCGCCCGTGCAAAGACTGCCGTCCGGCGGTGGCCTAGCAGGGGTCGAGCGGGCCGACGCTCGCCGCGAGGGGTGCGGGGCGACGGTAATGGAAGCGGGCCAGCCCCCCGTCGTAGTTGATCGCCTTGCCGCCGTGGTAGCGCGCCGGCCTGGGTTCGTGGTGTGGCGTATGGCCGAACACAACCCGCCGTGAGCCGGTGAGCTCGAGCCAGCGGTCGAGGCGATCGGGCTGGGTGGCGAAGACGCCTTTGCCGCTCATGACGTTCCACAACAGGTGGGCGTCGCCCGCCTCGAGGACGAGGCGGCCGTTGGTGTTGATCGTGCCGACGGGGTCCGACTTTTCCTCGCCGAGGAGCAGCCGGTAATCGTCGTTGCCACAGTGCTGGATCAGGGTGCCGTCCGCGAGCTTCAGCAGCAGAGGCCGCGCCATCATCCAGGCCTGTAGCGACTCATCCTTGCGGAGCTCATCGAGGTCGTGCTGCTGGCCGCCGATGCTGAGGTAGAAGCCGACTCGCGACGGATCGTGAAGAGCTCCGAGCATGGCGACCTCGTGATTGCCCAGGAGGACGTCGGAATTCTTGCGGTCACGCGCGAAGCGCAGGCAGCCGACGCCGAACATGCCGTAGTCGACGAGGTCACCCAGGAATATCGTGTGCCACGCGTCGGCCGGGTAGGGTTCGAGCGCCTTGAAAAGACGCTCGATGTCGCCATGGGCGTCGCCGACGATCAGGACCGGCAGATCGTCCGCAGCCATTCCTCTCCGGAGCCCTCGACGCGGCGCACGGCGCGCGTGTACGAGCCGATGGTCTGGAGCTCGGTGCGGTGGGCGGGCCAGCGCAGCCCGTCCCCGAAAACGCAGGCCAGCTCAGGTCGCCGAAAAGGCACGGCATGGTCGAAGAGCCGGCTCCTGGCGCGGCCTTTGAAGATCCAGAACGAGTCCCAGATTCCGGTCGCGCGTGCCCGCCGGACATGCGCATTCGTCTCCCACCATCCGGCGCCTGGATCGGCGGTGACGTCGGGCAGGACCTCGTCGATCTCCAGGCCGCCGACGAGGTAGAACGCCGGGTGATGGTTGACGAGGCGGGCCAGGAAGACGATCAGGTCGCCGGGTTGCGCGCGCCGGAGGCTGAATGCGCGGCCAGCGCGCCGGCAGTTGTCGCCGTACGTCGCGGGCGTCGACGTGAAGTCGGGGTCGATGTGCACGGCATGGTCACGCCAGCCGCGGACCATCGGTGCTCGCCAGGGCATGGGTTCGGGGATGGGCACGAGCTCGAAGGTGCCGTCGGCGCGGAGGGGAGAGGAGACGGGATGGGACGCGTTCACGCCGACGTTGGCGAGGAAGGCGGCCACGCGGTTGATGCTAGCCGGGGCTTCAGAATGGGTTGGGTAGAATGCCCTAGCGGCACAGGGGCGTAGCTCAGTCTGGTCAGAGCATCGGTCTCCAAAACCGAGGGCCGAGGGTTCGAATCCTTCCGCCCCTGCCATGTCATGTCTCAGGACATCGCGGACACATGTCTCACGACATCGTGGACGAGTCTACGTCCGCCAAGGGGCTGGTAATCCCGGCTCGCGTCGATGGTGAGTTGGCGGAGCAGAGTGCCTTCCTCGGTGACGACGCGGACTTGGTCTCCGGCGACGAGAAGTCGGACCGTGCGGTTCTTGTAGGCGAGGCCGAGACCGATGTGACGGAGCCGACCTCAATAGCGGAGGGTGACGCGACCAAATCGGTCGACCTTGTCCTTGCGCACCCTGAAGTGGGTGACTGAGTCAGCCGGGTGAGGTTTGGCTTTAAGTCGGGCGCCAAAGGCGAAGAGGGGGGTCTTGCCGGCGTGGGCACGATGAGGGCGCTGCTGGTTGTAGTAGCTGCGGAAGGCGTCGAGCTGCAGCTGCAGGTGAGCGACCGACTGCGGAACCGCCTGCTTGGTTAAGAACCGCTTGAGGGTTTGATGGAAGCGCTCGACCTTGCCGCAGGTCTGCGGGTGATAGGGAGTGGAGTGGACACAGCGAATCCCCAGTCTCTCGAGCTCGGCCTCGATGATGACCTTGCCCCGGCGCGACTCGCCACTGAAGACCGCTGCGTTGTCGCTTAGCCAGGTCACCGGAAAGCCATAGACCAAGGCAGCTTGATGGAAGGTCTGCACGACGTCGGCGGCTTTGATGGTCGCGAAGCTGACCGAAGCTAGGACCAGGCGCGAGTGGTCGTCTATTAGGTTGAGAATCTCGACTTCGCTGCCGTCGGCGAGGAACCAATGAGTGGCGTCGGCCTGCCCCATCTCGTTGGGCAACTCAGCCTCGAAGCGTTTGAAGGAGGACCGGGGTCGCTTGTGAGGCTCGGGAATGATCAGTCCATGGCGGCTGAGGATCCGCCAGATGGTGGCCACCGAAGGCATGGTGTCGACTCGGCCGGCAAGGTAGTGGGCGATGGTCTGGGCGCCGGCATCATGACCGGCGTTGGAGAGTTCGTGGCGCAGCTGGAGGACAGCGGCCTCGACCTCCGGCCCAACCTGGCGAGGTGAGGTGCGAGGGCGTCGAGACCTGGGCTCTAAGGCTGGATAGCCACCTGCGCGGAAACGGGCGACGAGCTCGTTGAGCCAGCTCCGCGAGATGCCATGGGTCCGGGCTAGCTCGGTCGGGCTCCGGCCCTCAAGAACCACCGCGTCGACCATGTAGCGCCCCAGGGCCATCGCGACACCCCCTCGATCTGGATGGTGTCCGCTATGTCCTGAGACATGCGAACCCTAGAAGCGTCCGCTATGTCTTGAAATCACACACTTCCGCCCCTGCCATCTCTTACGCGGTTTGATCGCACCGCCCCAAGTACGCGCGCTCGCGCCCTCGTTGACGAGATAGGAAGTCGTCGGGCCGGGGAGGCGGACATGAGCAAGCGGATAACGACTCGTTGGTACATCGGTGCGTGGGTGCTGTGGCTGATCG
>DASSLL010000076.1:0-6082 GCA_035689485.1 Candidatus Dormiibacterota bacterium
AAACTGTTACCGGTGAACCATGCTACTTGAATCGATTCGCGCCGAACCCTGCCCACGCTGCGCGGTGTGCGGCTCGCCCGGCGCGTCGTTGTACGACAAGCTCGACGACGTGCTCTTCGGGGCGCCCGGCTCGTGGTCGATCAGCAGGTGCACTAACGAGCGGTGCGGCTTGCTCTGGCTCGACCCGCAGCCGTTGGAGAAGGACATCGGCCGCGCGTACGCCGAATACTTCACCCACGCCCCACGGAGCGGAAATCCCGGCCTCACGCGCAAAGCATTCCGGCGGTTGAAGTCGTCGGCGTTGCGGGCCCAGCTCGGCTACCGGCACGCAGTGTCGGGACCCAGCTGGAGGTTGGAGGCTTTCGTCAGTCACCTCTATCCCGGCGGTAGAGACGCGCTGGCCGCCTCGGCGATGTTCGTCAATGCCCCGGGCAGGGAAGGTGGCTCGCTGCTGGACATAGGCTGCGGCGCGGGAGACCTGATGATCACGATGCGCGATCTCGGCTGGCATGTGACAGGCGTGGAGACCGACCCTCAGGCGGCCGAGCGCGCCTTGCATCGCGGTCTCGACGTCCGAAACGGCGGGCTCGAGGAAGCGCGATTCGCGGGGGCCTCCTTCGACGCGGTCACGATGGCGCACGTCATCGAGCACGTACACGATCCGGTGCGCCTGCTGGCAGAGTGCTCCCGCATCCTCAAGCCGCGGGGCAGCCTGGTCATCCTCACGCCCAACAGCGCGAGCTGGGGCCACCGCCACTTCGGGCGCAACTGGATGCCGCTCGATCCGCCGCGGCACATCCGGGTTCACAACCGCAATAACCTTCGTCGGCTGCTCGAAGCCGCCGGGCTGGCGCCCGTGCGGGTCGTCACCCTTGCGATCAACGCCAACGCCGTTTGGAGCACGAGCGACGAGATCCGACGGACGCGTTCCGCAGGTCGCTCGCGCATCGGGCCACAGCGAAACCTCCTCGCCGGGATGCCGAGCCAGATGATCGAGCGATTGATGCTCAAGCTCGACCCGGAAGCGGGCGAGGACCTGCTGGCGATAGCCACGCGGGCCGCCTGACTCGATGGCGCGCGTCCATGTCGTGATCCTGAACTGGAACGGCGCGCCGGACACGCTGGCATGCCTGGATTCGATCGCAAGACAGAAGTCGCCAGACCTGCGCGTCGCGGTCGTCGACAACGGATCGAGCGATGACTCGGTCGGGCGGATTCGCGAATGGGCGCGCCAACACGACGGCTCACCTGTGGTCGAGGTGATCGAGGCCGGCGAGAACCTGGGATTCGCCGCCGGCTCGAACCTCGGCATCCGCCACGCTCTGGACGCCGGCGCGGAAATGGTCCTTCTCCTCAACAACGACACGCTGCTCGAGCCGGACGTGGTCGGCGTCCTCGCGCGATTCCTCGAGGATCACCCCGACTTCGGCGCGGCCACCGGCCAGATCCGCTACGCCGACCGGCCGGTGATCTGGAACTGCGGCGGCGACCTCACCTGGCTGGGCAGCCGGAAGTACCTGTACGGCGAGCAGCCCGTCGACGCGGTGCCCAAGAGCGGGTGGCGGCGAATCAGCTTCATCACCGGTTGCGCGGTCCTCATGCGGGCATCGACGCTGCGCGAGCACGGGCTCTACACCGAGCGCTTCTTCTTCGGCGAGGAGGACTACGAGCTGTCGCTGCGCCTGAAGCGGGCCGGAGTGCCGCTGGCGACGTGCTTCGATGCCGTCATCACCCATCGCGTCGGCTCGTCGATCGACCGGGCGGCGCCGGCCGCCGCCCTGGGCCGCTACTACATCTATTACCTGAACCGGTTCATCGACATGCGCGCTTACTACCCGCGGCCGTTCTGGCTGGTCTGGCGGCTGGCGTCCCTGGCGATGGTTGTCCCACGCCTGCACCGGTCGCGGGGTTTCAGCTGGAGAGCGCTGTCCACGCTTTCGCGCAAGCTGCTGCGCGACTCGGCGCGGCTCGAAGGTGTGACCAAGGAGCGCTTCGAGACGGCGACCCGGAACGGCGTCGAAGCGGTCTAGCTCGCGCCGGTGTCGGCCTGAGGCTCCCGGGCGCCGCGGCCCGGTGCGTCGGGCTCTTCCGCCGGCGTCGCGGGCGCCTGTACGGCCTGCTTGAGCACGTGAATCAGCTCGTCCGACTTGCCTTCTCTCGCCAGCCGCTCGAGCCTGTCCACCGTCCAGGCCAGGTCCTCCTCCTTGCCCAGTCGCGGCGACACGACCTCACGGATCGCCGGGTGCGTCGTCGGACGCCAGCCCTCGTCAGCGCCCAGCAGCTCCTCCGTCAGTCGCTCCCCCGGCCGAAGCCCGGTGAACACCACGTCGATGTCGACGTTCGGCCGCAGCCCTCGCGACCGGATGAGGGAATGGGCCAGGTCGAAGATGCGTATCGGTTCTCCCATGTCGAGCATGTAGAGGTGCGAGGCACGCCCGATGACGAGCGTGCTGAGGACCAGGGCCGCGGCCTCCCTGATCGTCATCATGTAGCGGGTCGCCTCCTGGTGGGTGATCGTCACGGGGCCGCCCATCTCGATCTGCCGCTCGAACAGCGGGATCACGCTGCCGCGGCTGCCGACGACGTTGCCGAAGCGGACCGCCCAGCACGTCATCTTGCCGTCGTACGCGAGGACGATCTGCTCGCAGAGCCGCTTCGTGCAGCCCATCACGGAGTGCTTGGAGGCCGCCTTGTCCGTGGAGACGAGGATGAACCTCTGCACACCGGTCGCATCCGCGCAGCGGACCGTGTTCCACGTTCCGACGACGTTGGTGAGCACGCCCTGCACGGGATGCGACTCGAGCATCGGCACATGCTTGTAGGCCGCGACGTGGAAGACGATGTCAGGTCGCTCGTCGGCAAAGACGTCGAGAAGGAAGTTGCGATCGACGATCGACACGAGCGCCTCGCGCAGCTCGACGTTCGTGCCGACTCGAAGCTCTTCGCCGAGGTCGAAGAGGCCGCTTTCGTTGGTGTCGACGAGGATCAGCCGGCGCGGCGACATGGCGGCGAGGAGGCGGGACAGCTCGGAGCCGATCGATCCCGCCGCGCCGGTGACGAGGACGGTCCGGTTGCGAACCTCGATCGCGGCCTGCGCCAGGTCGATCTCGCGGTGGTCGCGCCCGACCAGGTCATCGGCTGAGAGCTGTCTCAGCCTGGAGCTGCTGGGACGCGGGAACCACTCGTCCGCAGCCGGGAGCACGAAGACCGGCACCTGCGCGGCCAGGCACTGCGTGTAGAGCTGTCGCTCGCGGTCGCGGTCAGACGTCGCCGTATGCACGAAAGCCACGCCCTGCGCCGCGGTGAGGCGAATCCAGTGACCCAGGTTCGTTGCGGATCCGATGACCGGGATGCCCATCAGCGTGCGGCCGACGTCGGCCGCGCCCGTGGTGACGACCGCGACCGGCGCCCAGTCTGGGCTCGGGTGCTGCATCAACGCCTTCACGGTGGCGTAGCCACTCGCGTCGGGGATCACGACGAGCAGGCGGTTCCCTGTCGCGCGACCCGATGCGAGCAGCCGCGGGATGAGGCGCAGCAGGCCGACCGCGATCACGACCGCGGGGGCCGCGAGCAGCGGGCTCAGGACGCGGAACGGCCGGTAGCCGTCCGGGAAGAGAAGGTTGATGATCGTCACCAGCAGCGAGGCTTCGACGACGGCGAGGCCGAGGGCGAAAGCGTCGTTGAGACCGGCCACGGACCACACGCGGCGGTAGAGGTGAAAGCGGGCCTCCCCCGCGCCCATCGCCAGCGCCACCACCAGCAGTGACACGAGCGGGTACCACGACGGTGCGTACATCGCGCTCGGGTGCCCGTACCCGGTGGCCTCGACGGCCCGGATGATGAGCCAGAACAGCGCGACCTCGATGAAGAAGATCGGACCGTATCTGGCCGCGCCCCTCACGACGCGTCGAAAGCGAATTGTGATCGGTTGCATGTCGGGGGCCGAAGTCAGGGTACCGCACCGTTCCGCGTCCGGCATCGTGCAAACGCGGCAGACGCGCCTCGGTATGCTGCGAGCGAAGTGGACCGGAAACGCACGGTGGCCGTGGTCGGGCTGGGGAAGATCGGCCTGCCCCTGGCCGTGCAGTACGCCGGCAAGGGCTTCAACGTGGTCGGCTGCGACGTGCTGCCGGCGGTCGTCGAAGCAGTGAACTCCGGCCGGTCGCACATCAAGGAGGAGCCCGAGCTCGAGGAGCGCCTCGCCGCGTCCGTCCGCAGCGGGCGGCTGCGCGCCACGTCAGACACCGCGGCCGCCGTGAAGGAAGCAGCCACCGTCGTCTTGATCGTGCCCTTGATGGTCGACCGAGACCACAATGTCGCCTTCGACCATCTCGATGCCGCCACCGGGGCGGTGGCGCGCGGACTGCAGCGCGAGACGCTCGTCATCGTCGAGACCACTCTTCCAGTCGGCACCACGCGCAACCGCATCGGCCCGATGCTGGAACGCGGCTCGCGGCTGAAGGCCGGCGCGGATTTTTCTCTCGCCTTCAGCCCGGAGAGGGTCTACGCGGGGCGCGCGTTCGAGGACCTTCGCCGCTATCCGAAGGTCGTCGGGGGCATCGACGGGCGAAGCACCGAGCGCGCGGTCGAGTTCTATCGAGAAGCCCTTGACGCCGAGGTCTGGCCGGTGGAGAACGCGGAGACGGCCGAGTTCACCAAGCTCGCCGAGACGACATACCGCGACGTGAACATCGCGCTGGCCAACCAGCTCGCGCTGTATGGCGCGAGGCGGAGCGTCAACGTGCGCGAAGCGTTCGCGGCGGCCAATTCGCAGCCTTACTCGCACCTCCACCGTCCGAGCATCGGGGTCGGCGGCCACTGCATCCCCGTCTACCCGCAGTTCTTGCTCGCCGACACGACGGACGGTGAGCTCGAGCTGGCGCGCGTCGGACGGACCACCAACGATTCGATGGTCGAACGTGCCGTTGAATCGCTGACCGCCGCCCTTGGCGAGCTGCGGGGCAAGCGTGTGCTCGTGCTGGGCGCTTCCTACCGCGAGGATGTGAAGGAGCTTGCGTTCTCGACGGCCGTCCCGCTCGTCGAGCGCCTGCACGATGCGGGCGCGACCGTGCTGCTCAACGACCCGCTGTTCACGCAGCGCGAGCTGTCCGCCCTGCCGGCCGACGTGGTGCAGCTCGACGGACCGCTCGCGGTCGACGCGGTCGTCGTGCAGGCGTATCACCGGCAGTACCGCGACCTCGATTGGAGCAGGTTCGGGGGGCTGAAGGTGGTGTTCGACGGACGTGCCGCGCTCGACCCCGAAGCGGTGCGCGCCGGCGGCGTGACCTACCTTGCGGTCGAGGTTCCGGCGCCGAAGTAGGCCGCCTCCAGGATTTCGAGATGGCGCCGCGGGCTGTGGTTGCGGCGCACCCACTCGCGACCCTCTTCCGACAGCGCGGCGAGCCGCGCGGGATCTGCCTTCAGTCCCTCGACAGCGGCGACGATCTCGTCAGGCCCTGACGCGCCAATCACAGGCGGCTTGTCGTCGTACAGGTCCCAATTCACCGCGGTGATGACGGGCCGGCCGGCCGCCATCGCCTCGATCTCAGAAAGGCTGAGGATGCCCTGCTTCATCTGGCCGATCACCACATCGAACTGCTGGACGAACTTGCCGATCTCGGCGTGCGGGACCGGTGCGGCGAATCGCACGTGGTGGCCATACAGCTGCCTGTACTGCGAGGCGAGCGGACCCCAGTCGGGCGCGGTGAGCTCCACGCTCCGGCTCAGCCGCTCGGCGGCAGGAAAGATGCGGTCGACGCCTTTGACCGGGTCCAGCCGCGTGAAGATCAGCACTTTGCTCAGCCGCTCAGGCGGATTGGCGGATGGTGCGATCGCGTCGACGTCGACCGGATTGGGCAGGTAGCGCAGTTTGGCCTCGTAGCCGTTCATGTAGGCGCGAAGGTTCGGCGTGACATAGAAGACGTTCGTCGCCTTTCGCAGGACTCGCCGCGTCAGCGCTCGGTATGCGGGATTGGCGAGGTTCACGTGCAGGTCAGAGCCATGGGCCTGCGCAAAGAACGGACGGCCGAGGAGAAGCCCGACCACCCCGTTGGGCAGCCAGTGGATGTGGACGACGTCGTAG
>DASSLL010000077.1:0-9801 GCA_035689485.1 Candidatus Dormiibacterota bacterium
AGCGAGATGCCCTTCAACATCCTGCGCATCCTCGGCCGTGAGGTGGAGATGATCCGCTATCCCAGTGAGTCACACGTGATGTTCATCATCGGGCGGCCCGACCGAAGGCAGGACCGCATGGAGCGGATCGTCTCCTGGTTCACGAAGCACCTCACCACCGCATAACCGACCGATCACTTGCATTTACCGCCGGTCTGAATAAACTCATCGCGCCGCATTCCAGGCGTAGGGACACGGGTTACTAGGGAGGTTGCTTATGTCTCGATCCTTGCGACGCGTGCTCACACTTGCCGCGGGCCTCGCCACAGTCCTCGCGACCGGCCCCGGCACGGTCAGCGTCCAGGCCAGTCAGGACCCGCTCAGCGACATCAACCACATCGTGGTCATCTACGAGGAGAACCACAGCTTCGACAACCTCTACGGAGGTTGGGAGGGGGTCAACGGCCGCGCCAGCGCGACCGCCGCGGAGATGACGCAGCTGACCCAGGCCGGCACGGCGTACGCGTGCCTGCCTCAGAACGACGTGAACCTTCCGGCCTGCATCAGCCCCAACGCTCCCTTCGGCATTGAGACCTACATCCCGGCGAGCGCGCTGACATGTCCGGCGCCCGGCACCTCATTCGGCTTTCCGCATGGCGTTCCGGCGAACACCCCGGGAGCTCTGCCGGGCGGCTGCACGGAGGACATCGTCCACCGCTTCTACCAGGAGCAGTACCAGCTCAACGGCGGATTGCAGAATCACTACACGACCGGCAGCGACGCCATCGGGCTGACGCAGCACTTCTACGACACGACGCAGTTGCCGATCTACCTCTTCCTGCACCAGGACGGCGCTCCGCATTACGCGATCGCGGACAACTTCTTCCAGGGCGCTTTCGGCGGCTCGTTCCTCAACCACCAGTACCTCATCGCCGCGGCGGCGCCGACGTGGCCGGGAGCGCCTGCGGCCAACCACTCGGTCATCGACTCCAACGGCATGCCCAACAAGTACCCGCAGTACACGCCCACCGAGCCGGTCAGCGACAAGCAGCTGACCCAGGCCTGTCCGTCGGCGGTGGCCAACCGCGCCTGCGGAGACTTCGCCGTCAACACTATCCAGCCCGCCTTCCAACCGTTCAAGGGCTCGCCGCAGCTGCCGCCGCAGACAGGCAACAACATCGGCGACGAGCTGACGACGGCCGGCGTCAGCTGGGCGTGGTACTCGGGCGGGTGGTCGAACGCGGACGGCATCGTCGGCGGGCCCGGATGGACCAACGGAACGACGCCAGGCGTTTGTGGGGACCCCAACTCGGCGCCCAACCCAGTGTGGCCCTTCTGCCCGAACAAGGTCTTCCAGTACCACCACCAGCCGTTCAATTACTTCGCGAACTACGGCCCGGGCACGCCGGGTCGCGCCCACCTGCAGGACGAGGAGTCGTTCTTCGACCTTGCCGCCGCGTCAGGCAAACAGTGCCAGCTCAACTCGGTCAGCTTCGTCAAGCCGGTCGGCCTCGAGAACGAGCACCCCGGTTACACGAGTGAGAGCGAGGGCAGCAACCATCTCGTCAGTCTCATCAGCGCCATCGAGAACAGCGCGTGCCGCAAAGACACGATGGTCGTCGTGACCTACGACGAATTCGGCGGCCAATGGGACCACGTCGCACCTCCCGGGCAGGGCGGAACGGCCGGCCCGCACGACCTGTTCGGCCCCGGAACACGCATCCCGGCGCTCATCATCTCGCCCCATCTGAAGGGCGACTTCGTCGTCGATCACACGCAGTACGACACGACCTCGATCCTGGCGACCATCGAGAACCGCTACAGCCTGCCGCGACTCGGGGCCACCACCCGTGACGGCGCTGTCAACGACCTGTCCAACGTGTTCGGGGCGCACGAGCCCTTCGACGATTGAGGAACCGGTGCTAAGCATTTAGCGAAGGAGGTTGTCGCGATGCCGACAGTTCGAGCGAACAACGTGAACCTCTACTACGAGAAGCAAGGCAGTGGGGAGCCCCTCGTCCTGATCCCTTACCTCGCCGCCGACCAGGCTTGCTACGCCTTCCAGGTCGCGGATTACGCGAAACACTTCACGTGCATCTCGGTCGACCTGCGAGGCGCCGGCCAGTCCGACAAACCCGAGGGGACGTACACGACCGAGCTCTTCGCCGACGACGTCGCGGCCTTCATGCAGGCCATCGGGGTCCAGAGCGCCCACGTCTTCGGTCTCTCCCTCGGTGGAGCTGTCGGCATGTGGCTGGCGGCCAAGTATCCCGAGAAGGTGAAGAGCCTTTCGCTCCACAGCTCGTGGCCGAAGACCGATCCGTTCCTGCGGTCCGTGGTCGAAGGCTGGCAGGCCGTCGCCAAAGGTCTCGACAGCGTGCCGGACACGGTGATCACGGGGATCCTGCCGTGGTGCCTGCGGCCCGAGACGTATGCGGCAAAGCCCGATCTCCTCAAGACGCTGGCCGATTTCGTGCGCAGCCGCCCGGTCCAGCCCGTCGACGCGTTCCTCCGCGAGTCGGACGCGGTCATCCATCACGACATCCAGGGCGGCCTGAGCCGGATCAAGGCGCCGACCCAGGTCACGTTCGGCCGCTACGACATGTGCACGTCGACCCGCTTCGCGGACACGCTGCAGGGCCAGATCAAGGGTTCTGAGCTGCACGTCTTCGAAGACTGCTCCCACGCGCCCATCTACGAGAACGTGGCCGCCTTCAACGCCGTCTCACTCGCCTTCCTCCAGAAGCACGCGAGGGTCGCCGTCTAGGACTTGCCTTAAGCAACTGCCGCTGGCAGTATTAAGCAACCTGTGAATGCTCGGGCCGAGCAATCGGCCCGAGCCTTGTCCCCCCTGGGTGTGCCTGTTGGAGGTTGTGCCATGAAGAGATTCCTCATCGGTTTGTCGACCGCGGTCGCGGCGCTTGCCTGGTCGAGCGCACCCGCTCTGGCCGGGGGCTCTGGCTGGCACGTCGGCTCGCTCACCCCATCGGGCAACACGCTGTCCTTCGCTTCCGCGGACCGCACGCCCGACGGCGTCGCCACATTCGACTTCACCAACCAGCCCAACACCAACCTGCTCGTCACCGACCAGGGCAACGCTCCCCTCCTGGGCGACGATCGGGACAAGACGATCACTGCGGTGTTCACGATCAGTGGCGCTACCGGCGCGTTCATCTACAACGGGCAGCCGGATGCCTGCGACCAGCCTCCCGGCACGGGCCCTCAGGCCAACACGCGGCTGTTCTTCCAGACCTCGAACGCGGGCGGCTTCGACGAGACGCACTACTGGTGGTCCAACCCGGCGTCGGCGGTCCTCGCCAACGGCACGATGACGGTGACAGCGACGGTGACCGGATCGCAGTGGTCCGACTTCTTCGGCCACTTCGGCAACGATCCCAAGTACGCGGCGGGCTTTGACGCGGCGGCGTCGAACGTCACCTCGATCGGGCTGTCCTTCGGCGGTGGCTGCTTCTTCGAGAACGGCGTCGGCACCACCAACGGCAGCGGCACTTTGACGCTGAACTCTTTCACCGTCACGGGCGCCTAGAACAAGCTGAAAAAAAGGGCCCGCCACCGCGGCGGGCCCTCGATCTTTCTTTGTCGGTTACGAAGCGTCGGAGAAGTCGCCGTTAGAGACTGCGAACCAGCGGAACACGACTGCACCCGAAGCTGTTCTGATGAGGCCGCCGACGAACACCTCCGGCGTCGTGCAGGGATGAGGCAGGCCGACGGTGGTGTTGATGCTCGCGTCACCGCTCATGGTCGCCGGGACGCCGCCCGTCTGGACGTTGACGATCTGCTGCGCGGTCGTCCGGCAGCTGACGACCGCCGCGAACGTGCCGATCGGGTTCTTTCCGACCAGTGCGGGTGGTGTGGTAGGTCCAGCCGCCAGCACGAGACCCGTGACCGCCACGGAGACGTGGCCGTCGCGATCCACCGTCCCGCTGCCCGACGTGATCTTCCATGGAAGGCTTCCGGCCGTCAGCCCGCGGTCGTTCACCGCGCCGACGGCGCCGTCCGTGATCGGGGTCATCGACTGGAAGCTGATCACCGTTCCGCCCTCGTCTGCCGCGGCGCTCGCCGCACCCGACGCGAGCAGCCCCAACGCGGCGACCGCCGTCACCAGAAACCTGCGCCACCCCATGGCATGACCCTCCATAACCCGCAGCCGGTGTCGCTTCCGATACCGGTTCGGGTTACCTCGTGGTCGTGCGTCCGAACACCGAGCTCTCCAGGACGTAGAACACGGCGATGCCGGCGTACAGCGCCGCGCTGGCGATGGGGCTCGCGAGCGCGACGATCGTGGCGACGAAGTAGATGATCGGACCCGGGACGTAGCTGCGAGTGATGCCGGTGACCACGCGCTGGTCGGCGTCCTCGCGGATCAGCCGGCGTCTCCAGGCGGCATAGTGCCAGACCGCGTTGATCGCAACCGCCGTCAGCGTCAGGGTGATCCCGTAGGCGAGTGCGGCGGCCCTGCCGTCCGGTGAGTCCACATAAAGAGCGAGCAGACGGGTGGGGAAGGGAATGAAAGCGATGAGCATCAAGAAGAGCACGTTGAGGACGAGGAACGTGCGGTCCACCCGGGCGATCTGGTGCATGACCAGGTGGTGGTTCATCCAGATGATCCCGATCGTCACGAAGCTGATCCCATAGGCCGCGTAGCTGGGCCAGATGCGCAGCAGCTCACCGCCCAGGGGCCTGCCTCCAAGGACCGTCAGGTTGAGGATCAGCAGGGTCGCGGCGAAGGCGAAGATCCCGTCCGCGAATGCCTCCAGCCGGGTTTTCGGCACGGCGTCAATTCAACTGCAAGCGGCAGCGCAAGTTTGGCGAGGGACGGTCGTTAAGCCCCCGGAAGTCAATACCAGAGGAGTAAGGCCTCCTCCTCCCAACCTCCCCATCTCTACTCCAGAGGCCAACGCTCCAACCGACCCGGCGGGCCCCCTCCCTGATTTGCCCGCCGGGCTCCGGGGGGCCTACTTGCCGACCAGCCGGATGGTCCAGAAGTCCTTCGCCAGCCCGTTCTGGATCAGGTACGGGTAGGGCAGGGTGAAATAGCCTTTCAGGCCCCAGCCGGATCCCCAGGAGTTGCGCACGAGGAACCACTGCCGCGAATCGTCGTAGCCGATCGCCATCACGGCGTGCCCGCCGACGGGGCGCTCGCGCCAGCCGGGCATCGGCGCGTGGCCGGTCTTCCTGACCGTCGCCGACTCGAAGCTCTCGTACACGGTGAAGCCGAAGACGAAGGGATAGCCCGAGGCGAGGCAGCCCTTCATCTGGTTCAGGTCCTGGAGGATGCTCTGGTACTGCACCGCGCGGTCGAGCTTGGCGTCCCTGTAGCAGGCGGCGGTTGGTTTGCGCGTGAACTTCGCGATGTCGTACGGCCACTCGGGCTCGGGACACACGCCGTCGCTGGCCACCGACTTGATGCCGTCGCGCAGCATGGCGCCGCTGTCGCTCTGGACCGTGCCTTCGATCACGCGCTCGTTGTAGTAGATGAACAGCCGTGACGGCGTGAAGTCGGGCAGCTTCTGCTTGAGGCGTTCGAACTCCACCGCCGCCGCGATGGCGTTGGCGGTGCAGCTGCCGAGCTGGCCCTGGTCGTAGACCGGCGGGCACTTCGCGCGCAGGTCGGTCCTCGGCGGCAGCGCGGCGAGGTACTGCGGCGGCGCGGCGTAGAGATGGTCGCGCTGGTCGGGGACGTCCGGGATCCAGCCGTAGTGGCGGACCTGCCTCGGCCGGGTCATTTAGGCGGGCCCCGACTCCTTGTCGTACCAGGCGACGATCCCGGCGTTGACGGTGTTCTCGTAGGGGATGGTGAACAGGGCGCCGACGAGGCAGAGCCCTATGCCGAGGCCGCCGATGAGGCTCGCCACCCAGATCAGCAGCGCGGCGATGATCGTGTTGCCCAGGTTGAAGGTCGAGACTCGCAGGACCTTCTGCACCTCCATCCCGCCGGCAAAGCCGGCGCGGTTGGTCTGGAGGATCAGGGCCGGGTAGAGCACTCGGATCAGCAGGCCGGCGGCGAAGGCGAGCATGTAGCCGAGGATGAACAGGGGTAGGGCGGCGACTGAGCTGTGGTCGTTGCTGTTGGTGACGGCGGCGACGATCGCGCCCAGCCCCAGAAGAACGCCCGCAGGGACCGCCAGGACGATGCCGTAGATGAGCATGACCAGGAAGATGCCGATGCCGCGGGCGAGGTGAAATCCCGCCGGCGGAAGCTCCATGCGCCCCGCCTTGAGGTTGTCGATCGCAAGCATCATCCAGCCGAGCATCGCGATCCAGCCCACGATCGGGATGAAGGCGATCAAGCCCTGGAGCAGCATCTTGCCGAGCCACTCCGGGTCCTTGAAGGCCCAGGTGAAGCTGTCGCCGACCGTCATCTCGGGCGGATTGTATGTCGGGCTATGAAGCCTGACTAGATATGGATTTCAACGATGGCCGGTAGTCGCGACTATCGACCAATCTCGCGCCCGGAAGGGGGCGTTAGTCGCGACTATCGCCGACGCCGGCGGTTCTCAGAGGTAAGGCCAGCCCGCCACGCTCGGCCCCTCGCCGACGTACGCGTGGACCCCGTTCGGGAACCTGTGCGCCTCGAGGACGATCGCGGTCGCCCGAGCGTGCCCCTCGAGGATCACTAGCGCGCCGTCCGGACCCTTCAACGCGATGATCTCCGGCACCTTCTTGTCGGAGTGACAGATGCCCGACGCCAGCGAGAGCACGACCATGTTCGTGTTGTCGCCGGTGAAGACGTGGCCGACGTTGGTCGCGCCCTCGGCGACCTTGCGCGTCGCCGGCGAGAGCAGCCGCCAGGCGCCGTCGCGGCGGGCGTACAGCATCTCCGCCACCTCGGGCACGGTCAGCCCGACCCGCCGCCACGTGAGGTCGCCGCCCAGGCCCTCGAACGAGCCGCGGCCCTGGCCGAACCCGTACATCTCGGTGATGATCTGGCGTCGCAGGTCGTTCTGCGTCTGGTCGCGGAGGTCCGGCGACCGCGCGGCCTTCAACGCGAGCGACAGGTTGGCCGGATTCGGAGGGTTGCCGACGACGTATGCCTGGAAGTCGGGCGACTCGATCTCGGCCTGCAGCCACGCGAGGATGACCTGATCCTCCGTCGCCGACCCCAGGTCGTTCACGGGCCAACTTTAAAATCAATTGCGAAATGCCTAAAGCACAGAAATGGATCTATCAGTTCTCCGAAGGGTCGGCGAAGATGCGCGACCTGCTCGGCGGCAAGGGCGCCGGCGCGGCAGAGATGACGAGGGCGGGCATGCCCGTCCCGCCCGGTTTCACGATCACGACCGAGGCGTGCCGCTCCTACTACTCGAGCGGCGGCAAGTTCCCCAAGGGTCTGTGGGAGGAGGTCCTCAAGAACCTCAAGGTCCTCGAGCGCAAAGCCGGCAAGAAGTTCGGCGACCCGAGGGACCCGCTGCTCGTCAGCGTGCGGTCCGGGGCCAAGTTCTCGATGCCGGGCATGATGGACACCGTCCTCAACCTCGGCCTCAACGACGAGACCGACGCCGGCGTCGCCGCGCTGACCAAGGACGACCGTTTCGCCCTCGACGCTTATCGCCGGTTCATCCAGATGTTCGGCAAGACCGTGAAAGGCATCGAAGGCGACAAGTTCGAGCACGCGCTGCAGGACGCGAAGCGGAAGGCGGGTGTCAAGACCGACCCCGAGCTGAAGCCGTCCGACCTCAAGCCGCTGGTCGCGGAATTCAAGCGCATATATAAGGAAGAGACGCGCAGCGATTTCCCCTCCGACCCGATCGCGCAGCTGCGCGACGCCATCGACGCGGTGTTCCGCTCCTGGAACACCGACCGCGCCAAGACCTACCGCCGCATGGAGCGCATCCCCGACGACCTCGGCACCGCAGTGAACGTGCAGATGATGGTCTTCGGCAACATGGGCTCGACCTCGGGCACCGGCGTGGCCTTCACGCGCAACCCCATCACCGGCGCCCGTGAGCTGTATGGCGACTACCTCGCCAACGCCCAGGGCGAGGACGTCGTCGCGGGCGTGCGGGACACCGAGCCGATCGCCGCGTTGAAGAAGGAGCTGCCGAAGGTCTACGTGCAGTTCGAGAGGTACGCCCGCCAGCTCGAGAAGCACTACAAGGACGTGCAGGACCTCGAGTTCACGATCGAGCGCGGCAAGCTCTACATGCTGCAGACCCGCTCGGCGAAGCGCACGGGAGAGGCGGCGGTGAACATCGCCGTCGACATGGTCAAAGAGAAGCTCATCACCAGGAAGGACGCCGTCGCGCGCGTGGAGCCGCGGCAGCTGGAGCAGCTCCTGTTCCCGCGCGTCGACCCGAGCGCCAAGGTGTCGCCGCTCGCCAAGGGCGTGCCCGCGTCACCGGGCGCGGCCAGCGGCGGCGCGGTGTTCGACGCCGACACGGCGGTCGAGTGGGGCAAGCAGGGCAAGGCCGTGATCCTGGTCCGCGTCGAGACCAACCCCAACGACGTGCACGGCATGGTGGAGGCGAAGGGCATCCTCACGCAGACGGGCGGCACCGCGTCGCACGCGGCGCTGGTCGCGCGGGGCATGGGGCGGCCGTGCGTCGTGGGCGCGAGCGCCATCGACGTCGACGTCCGCCAGCGCAAGTTCTCGACCAACGGCACGACGGTGAAAGAAGGCGACCAGATCACCATCGACGGCACGACGGGCGAGGTGTATGTGGGCAACGTCCCGACCATCGAGGCCCGCTCGCTGAACCAGCATCCCGCGGCGAGCTCGATCCTGAAGTGGGCGGACGAGCTGCGGCGCCTCGAGGTGTGGGCGAACGCGGACTACCCGCGGGACGCCAGCAAGGCGCGGGAGAACGGCGCGCAAGGCGTGGGGTTGTGCCGCACGGAGCACATGTTCATGGAGCAGGACCGGCTCCCGATCGTGCAGGCGATGATCATGGCCGAGACGACCGCGGAGCGCGAGAAGCAGCTCGCGAAGCTGCTGCCCATCCAGCGCGGCGACTTCGAGGGCATCTTCAAGGAGATGGCGGGGCTGCCGGTGATCATCCGGCTCATCGACCCACCGCTGCACGAGTTCCTGCCTTCGCTCGAGGACCTGATCCGCGAAACCACACACCTCAAGGACACGGGCGAGAACCCGACGCGCCTGGCGGAGGCGGACAAATTGCTCGCGCGCGTGCAGGAGCTGCACGAGGCGAACCCGATGCTCGGCCTGCGCGGCGTGCGCCTCTCGATCCTCTACCCGGAGATCCCGCGCATGCAGGTGCGGGCGATCATGGAGGCCGCGGCAGGTCTTCGCAAGCGCAAGGTCGACGCGCGGCCGGAGATCATGATCCCGCTGGCCGGCACCGTGGCCGAGCTCCGCGCCGTGCACGGCGAGCTGAAGCCGGTCGCCGAAGCGGTGCAGAAGGAGCAGGGCATCAAGGTGCCGTACAAGTTCGGCACCATGATCGAGATCCCGCGCGCCGCGCTGACCGCGGGCGAGATCGCGGAGGAGGCGGAGTTCTTCTCCTTCGGCACCAACGACCTGACGCAAACCACGTTCGGGTTCTCGCGCGACGACGCCGAGCGGGCGTTCATCGTCCGCTACCTGGAGCAGAAGATCCTGCCGCGCAACCCGTTCGAAACGATCGACGAGAAGGGCGTGGGCCGGCTCATGGCGCTCGCGGTGGTCGAGGGGCGCAAGACCCGAAAGGACCTCGAGGTCGGCATCTGCGGCGAGCACGGCGGAGACCCGGACTCGATCCACCTGTGCCACCGCCTGGGCCTGAACTACGTGTCGTGCAGCCCGTTCCGCGTGCCGGTGGCACGGCTGGCGGCGGCCCAGGCGGCGATCGGAGAAGGCACCGG
>DASSLL010000078.1:0-36075 GCA_035689485.1 Candidatus Dormiibacterota bacterium
CTACCTCTCGCACCTCCTGGTCACACGCGCGTGCATGGACCCGATCCTCACCGCGTTCCTCGCTTGCTGGAACTACGAAGAGCTGTGGCACGGCGAGAACCTCGGCCGGCTGCTGAACCTCTATGGCATCGAGTTCGATACGCAGGAGCGCATCGCCAACGTGCGCGCGAATCTCGGCTTCCAGAACAGCATGAGCATCATGTCGACCATGGCCGGGTCGTGGCTGCTGAAGGACTTCTCGGCGGTCTATCTCACGATCGGCGCGATCAACGAGCTGTCGACGCTGACGGGCTACGGCGCGCTCATCCGTAAGTCCGGCCACCCGGTGCTGAGGGACCTGCTGGGCCGGATCATCAAGGACGAGCGCCGGCATTTCGCCTTCTACTACAACTCGGCCAAGGAGTGGCTCAGCGGCAACCGGCGCGCGCAGAAGGTGGACCGCTGGATGCTCGATCGGGTGTGGGTGCCCGTCGGACAGGGCGTGAAGAAGCTGGAGGAGGTCGACGCCCTCGCCATGTACCTGTTCGACGACGAGCAGGGCGAGGAGGATCTCCTCGAGCTCGACGCCAAGATCGGCCGGCTTCCCGGGCTGTCCGGCATCAAGCTGATGTCGAAGGCGCTTTACGCCGCGCGCGAGCGGGTGAAGAAGAACCCGCGGTGGGCGTGGCGGCTCATCGAGGGCGAGGAATGGGCCGTGAAGCCGCCGAAGCGGTCGCCGATCGGCGAGCTGACGGGGCGGCGTGGAGCGGAGGTGGAGGAGGCCCTCACGTCGTCGTAGCCACGGATTCAGGGGCCTCCCAGGCGCAAAAAAACGCCGGCGGCGCTTGCGGCGCCGGCGGCGCTTGACCCGCGATCAGAACTGGAGCTCTAGCTCGGGCCCATCGGCTTGGACTGCTCGTCCATGTAAGCCGGCTCCTCCAGCTCTTCGTCGCGCTCGTCGAGCGAGTGCTCCTGCTCTTTGTGAGCCTTCAACTCTTCAGAGTTGGCGACTTCGGCGCCACAAACATCGCATTTCACGGCAATTCCCTCCTTAGAGGACTGAGGCTGGAGCGCCTCATCTAAAAAACGCCTGCTGCATCGCCGCTACCGGCGCCCAGTTCGTTCTCAGAGTGGGAGGGAACCCGCCAGCACATTGAACGAGGAGGCCGGGATGATAAGCAACCAGATCGCCGCCGGACGCGAGAGAATCGAGAGGTCGATGGATGACATCAAAGACCTCGACGTCAGGCGAGTGCCCAGGGAGGCCTATGTCGCCGCGGGCATGGTCGGATTGCTCGGGCTCGGCGTGGTCGGCTGGATGATCTACCGCAGCCGGCGCCGCCGCACCCTGGTGCAGCGGCTCCAGGACGCCCTGCCGGACAAGGTGCGTGACCTGCCCGATCGCGTCCGCAGGTCGCGGTCGGTCTAAGCCGCCTGCGGCCCGAGGCGTATGGCCTTCCGGGACCGCGCCGGAAGTGCTCCGTTCGGGGCGTGGCCGTTGGCGCCCGCGGCGGCGCCCAACGTGCGTCTGGCCGCGCGGTAGCCCCAGTCGATCAGCTCCTGGGAGTGGCTGAAGTCGGCCGGGGAGACGTCGGCGATGTCGAGCACGGGCATGACATGAATGTCGGCGACCTCGCGGTGCGCCGCGACCTCCGCGTCGAGCTTCTGCTCGACGATGCGGGCGAGCGCGTGCAGCGCCATGCCGAGCGCGTTGGTCGGCTCCCGGTTGAGCCATGGATAGCCGACGGGTAGGACGTAGACCTCGGTCGCGCCAAGCTCGATCGCGACCGTGATCGGCGTGTGGTTGGCGACGCCACCGTCGACGTAGTTGCGGCGCCCGATGGTCACCGGCGGAAAGACGCCGGGGATGGCGCAGCTCGCGAGCAGCGCCGGGACGGCCGGGCCGGACGTGAGGATCGCGGCCCGACCGCTCTTCAAGTCGGTGGTCACCACATGGAGCGGCACCGGCGTGTCCTCGATGCGCTCGAAGGGGAGGTGCTTTTCCAGCACCGCGCGCAGGTTGTCGTTGGGGATGAAGTGGTTGCTCCTTCCGAGGAGCCCGGCGGCGCTGACCAGTGGGCTGATCGGAAAGACGTCACCGCGGCGCAGGCGGAGCCAGATCTCGGTGAGCTCGTCGACCGCATCCACCTCGGGCCGGGCGGCCACCCAACCGGCGTTGACGGCCCCGACCGACGTGCCGACCAGGAGGTCGGGCACGACGCCTTGCTCGAGCAGCGCGCGCAGCATGCCGACCTGGACGGCGCCCAGGCTTGCTCCGCCGGAGAGGACAAACGCGACGGCGGGCGTCCCCTCGCCCTTGCGGCGGCGAGGAGACGGCCTGTTGATCATCGCTTGGTGAGGGTGAGTCCTCGGATGAGGCCGTCCATCGCTAAGCCGCCTTCTTGGCGTCGTCGTCGCGGGCCTTCTGCCTCTTCTGCCGCAGCGTCTCGATCATGTCCGCGGCATCGAGGCGATCCCACAACCGCCAGTCGGATTCCGACCGCCACACCTGGTCGAGCATCGACTCGAGCTGCGAGTGGAGGTCGGGCGCGTCGGACTTGCTTCTGAATCTCACCATTCGTCTCCTACTTCCAAAACGCGCACGCAGCCATCTGCCAACTACCACTATTGGATGGTTCTGGAATTCCACGGTTGCGTTACCCGCCGACCCACACGGGCGGGGAGGTGGAATCCAGTCCGAGGTCGGTGGTGATCTCGCGGACGCTGGCGGGGCCGGAAGAATCGACGGTCCACAGCTGGAACTGGCCGCTCGACGTGGACGGCGCCAGGTAGGCGATGGTCTTGCCGTCGGGCGAGAAGGACGGCGACGTCACGAGCTGGTTGCTGACCAGCGTGGCGGGCGAGCCGATCGTCAGGGTCGCGGGGTCGAACGTCGCCACGTCCAGCTCGGCTGTCTGGTTGGAGCCCTTCGTGCACACCATGGCGATGAGCCGTTCGTCGGACGAAAGCGTGGCCTGGCCGCACCCAAGCTCGGGTGCGGTGAGAGCCTGGCCGGCGCTGTCCGCACGTTTCTGGACCCACACCTGCGCGTAGACCTGGAACGCGTCGTTGATCGAGTACTTGGTGTAGACGAGCCCGCCACCGCGCAGTGGCGACGGAACCACGTCGCCGCCCGTGTAGCCGTTGGGCTGCGTCCATTCGACGGCACGCGCACCCGGCTGCGTCGGGCTGGCGAAGATCGCGAGGTCGACGCGGTAGCTGTTGAACGGGTCCTTCGGGTCGAAGTCGTAGTAGAGCGTCTGCCCGTCGGGACTGAAGCGGGGGTAGAACGCCCAGTGGTTGTCTTCGGCGACCGCGGCCGAGTTGTGACTCAGCTGCGCCACCACCTTGCCCGACGTCGAGAGCAGGAACATGTCGGAGGAGTTGCCCTGCCGGCGCACCGCGACGAGCTGGTTGTTCGGCGCCGGGCTTGGCTGCATCCAGCCCTCTTCCTTCGTGAGCTGTGTGAAGTTGCCGTGCTGGAAGCGGTAGATCGCGCCCGCCTGCACGACGTAGAGCGTGCCCGGCAGCGGGACCGCGCTCACCTCCGTCGGCCGGTGGACGTGTGAGTGGTCGCCGCGTAACATGCCGGCGGCGTGATAGACACCGACGCCGAACGCGAACATCGCGACCGCGAGGACGACGCCGACCAGCCAGCGCATCAGGGAAAGCTCTTCTGGACGACCGGCAGGATCTGGTTCCAGTCGGGGAAGACGACGCTGTTCCCGGCGGCCCAGCCTTCGCTCGTGTAGGGCGGCACGAGAACGACCCGGTGCACGTTCTGCGAATTGAAGTTGTCGGCGATCCCGAGGAGCGCGCGCAGCCGGTCGAGGCCGACGGTCGTCTTGATCTCGCCGTTCATCGAGCTCGCGATGCTCGGCAGGTCGGCCACGTTGAGCTTCGAGGCCCGAGCCTTGATGGCGAGCAGCAGCTGCTGCTGCCGCTCTGAGCGGGCGAAGTCGCCGCGGGCATCGCCGTGGCGCGAACGGACGTACTGCATGGCGTGCACCCCGTCCAGGTGGGTTGCACCCGGAAGCACCGCGACGCGGTAATAGCCGTATGGGTCCGGTCCGCTGTTGATGTCGGCCGGGTAGTAGTCGTCCATCACGGGGTTGGTGATCTGCATGTCCACGCCGCCGAGCCGGTCGATCAGGTGCACGAGGCCGTTGAGGCCGATCCACACGTAGTCGTCGATATGCACCTTGAAGTTGCTCTCGACCACCGCCACCGCGGACGGCGCACCCCCGTCCTCGTAGGCCCAGCTGATCTTGCCGTAGCCCTGGTTGTTGGGGAAGGGAACCCACAGGTCGCGGGGGATCGACAGCATCGTCGCCTGCTTGGTGGCGGGGTCGACCCGCACCAGGATCATCGACTGCGTGTTGAGCTTGTCGGCGTCGAACTTGGAGTCGTCGTCGGAGCCGAGCAGGAGGACCGTGAACGGCTGCGTCGGCGTGCTCACCGGGTTCAGGTTGGGCAGGGTGCCCTGGGAGATCGTCGAGCCGTTCGCCGCCGTTTGCAGCAGCGGCAGGAAGTAGGCTCCAAGGCCGCCGATCCCGGCGACGATGAAACCAAGGACGACGATCCAGGCGCGTGGCATCAGTGTTTCGGTCCCTCCTGCGGGGGAACGCCCAGGACGGCGCAATACACCGTGCCCGAACCGCGCTGGGCGCTGACCGCGAGTTGAAGCGCTACCTCTTCCTCATCGTTGCCGCCGCGCTGCTGCTGAGCAGCGAGAACTGGCCCGACAGCGCACCGCCCGCACCGCTCGCCGGCTTCAGCTACAGCCCGCTCAGCTCCGAGTACTCGGGTCGCGACCCGGCGCGAGACCTGAGCGCCCTGCTCGACGCGACGCAGCCTGATCTGGTGCGCCTGCCCGTGTACTGGGACTCGGTCGAGCCTACGCCCGACCGGCTGGACTTCAGCGAGATCGACTCGCTGCTCAAGGCGGTCGCGAAGCACAACCACCACTCGTCGATCCACACGCGTGTCGTGCTGACCATCGGCGCGCGCAACTTCCTGTATCCGGAGCTCCACATGCCTGTCTGGGCGGGAGATCGCGAGCAGCCGAATCTCGACGAGGTGCAGCAAGGCTATGCCTACCGCGCGTACATCGACACGACGATCACGCGCTACCGCGGCTCGCACCTGCTGTATGCGTGGCAGGTCGAGAACGAGCCGTTCGACTACGTCGCGAACGAGCTCACGGGCGATGACCGGATCACGCCGTCACAGCTGGGGTGGGAGGTGGGCGAGGTGCACAGGCTCGACCCCGGTCACCAGGCGCTGCTGACGACGTACAACGGGGTGAACCTGACCATCGACATGATGCAGCTGTGGACGCCGGTCCTCGGCGCGCAGCTCGGCCGCAACGGCCACCCGCAGGAGTCGTTGCAGGTCGGCGACGCGCTGGGCCTCGACCTCTACGTCGACGGACCGAGCGTTCCTTACCGGCACGTCACGAGCGTCGACCTGCGTGCCGAGTGGAAGGAGCAGACCGTCGCCTTCTGGGCCGACCGCGCCCGGGCCAAGGGCAAGGACCTGTGGGTGGCCGAGATGCAGGCGCAGCCGTGGTCGGGCGAGGGCGCGTTCTCGACCTCCGACCTGATGGCGACCGCCGCCGATTACCGCCAGGAGCAGCTCCAGGTGGTGCTGCTCTGGGGGGTCGAGACGTGGCTCGAAGACCCGGGATGGATGTCCGCCGCCGCGCAGGCGATGTCGATCCTGCGCGCGCGGTAGCGGTTACGCGGCGACGATCTCGTGGTGGTTGCGAGCGGTGATGGAGTACGTCCCGGCGGAGGTGACCAGGTGGACGGTGACGGAGTAGTCGCCCCGGCTCGAGCCGCCTGACTCGTACCGGTCGCTGGTGCAGGCGCTGGAGACGGTGACCGCGATGCTGCCGCTCGAGCCCGCGCGCACCGTCTTGGGCGAATACGTCCCGTCACCGGCGTCGTAGCGGTCGCCGACTTTCTCGAGCCACGCGCCTTGCACGGCGACCAGCGTCATTTCGGCGCTGATGGACTGGATCGTGACTTCGCTCGAGGTCCCGTTGTGCACGTCCACCTTGGCGTGCAGGTCGTAGCGCGCGTTGCTCGCACCGCCGGGGCAGAAGTAGGTCGGGTCGACGGAGGCGCCGCTCACGGAGAACGTCGCAGGTTGGGAGCTCGAGCACGCGCATGCAAGCAGGATCGACAGGACGAGGATTTGCCTCACCGCGCGGCATCATATGCGCTCGGTCGAGCATCGCGTCCTTTAATGTGAGTGGCGCAACCGATGGGCCACCTCGACTCGCAGCGCTCGTTGCCCACGCTGCGACCCGACCAGACCGGTCTGTCGCCACTGGCGAAGAAGCTGCGTCTGCTGGCCGGCCACACCGTCGCCGTCCTCAACGCGCCGCAGCACATCGTCGCCCGGCTCGAGCCCGGGCCAAAGACCCTGGCGACAGCGCCGCGGCCCGGCCAGACCTTCGACGCCGTCCTGCTTTTCGTCAGCAATGTGGAGGAACTGCGCCGTCTCGGCCCCGGCGCCATCCGCGCCGCGCGGCCCAATGGGCTGCTGTGGATTGCTTATCCGAAAGGCGGCCCGGCCCGCGGCGCGACCGACCTCCCCGCAACGCCTTGGTGGGTGCAGCGCGACGTGCTCGGCGAGATCACTTCTGAGACCGGTTACAAGCCCGTGTCGTTCGTCGCGGTCGACGACGGCTGGACCGCGCTTCGCTTCAAGCGCGTCTAGCTTTCTGCGCATCCTCGCCGTCGCCGACGAGGTCGACGAGAGCCTGTACGGTGAGCGGCTGCCCGCGATCCGTCCCGACCTGGTCCTCGGCTGCGGCGATCTGCCTTTCGACTACCTCGAATACCTCGTCAGCCGCCTCGACGTGCCGCTTCTCTACGTGCCCGGGAATCACGATCCAAGCCTGAAGCCGCCCGACACGACGTGGATGCCGCTGTCCTCGGATGTGCCGGCGCCGGGGCCGGCGGGGTGCGAGAGCGTCGACGGCCGCGTGGTCGAGACCCTGGGCCTGCGCATCGCGGGCCTCGGCGGCAGCCTGCGCTACAAGCCAGGGCCGAACCAGTACACGCAGGGCCAGGCGGGGCGCCGCGCGATGTGGCTCGAGGTCGCCATCCGCCTGAAGCGCGTGCGCCAGGGCCGCAAGCTCGACGTCCTCGTCACGCACGCGCCGCCGTCCGGCCTGGAGGAGGCCGACGACCCGGCCCACGCCGGCCTGGTCGCCGCGCTTCGTCTGATCCAGCATTTCCAGCCGCTGATCGCGGTGCACGGACATGTCCATCCGTTCGGACGGGTCGTGCCCGAGCGCCGCGTTGGTTCCACGCGGGTCATCAACGTAGTCCCATCGCGTGTGATCGAGATCTGATTTCTAGAGCGGGAGCCTGACGCCGACGCCGTGTGCCCGGGCCCGGTCGTAGACGAGGCGCGCCGTGGCCGCGTCCTCCACCGCGTGGCCGGTCGACTTGTACAGGGTGATCTCGTCACGCGACTGGCGCCCCGGCTTCCGGCCCGAGAGCACCTCGCCGAGCTCCGTGACCGCGTCCGGATCCATGCCCTGCAGTTCGTGGGCGCCGGCGGGAGGGGCGTTGGTGACCGCGCCTCGCCACTCGACGAAGATGCGCGCGGCCTTGACGGTGTCGGCGTCGAGCTCAGGTCCAAAGGTGCCGCCGACCGCGCTCACGTGGACGCCCGGCGCGAGCCAGTCGCGCCGGATGATCGGTTCGCGCGCGTCGGTGCAGCAGGCGACCACGTCCGCTCCGCGCACCGCGTCCTCGAAGGTCGGGACCGCCTGCGCGCCGGGATGGCGCTCGGCGAGCGCCTTCGCCCGCTCGGGGTTGCGCGACGCGACGCGGATCTCGCGGAAGTCGCGGACGCGCGGAAACGTCTCCAGGTGCGACCAGCCCTGGGCGCCGGCGCCGAGAATCGCCAGCACGGCCGCGTCTTCGCGCGCGAGGAGGCGGGTCGCGACCGCGGCGGTGCCGCCCGTGCGGATGGCGGTGATGAACGTCGCGTCCATGAGGGCCAGCGGCGTGCCGCTCGATTCGTCGAACAGCGCGATGAGCCCCTGGTGCGAGGGAAGGCCGTGGTGGTCGTTCTCCGGGAAGACCGAGACGAGCTTCGACTCGAGCGCGACGCCAGGCACATAACCGGGCATGACGCCCAGCAGGCCGCGCCCTTCGACCCGCGCCGCCACGCGCGCCGGGACCGACGTGGCGCCCGACGAATGCAGCACGAGCGCCTCGGCGAGCGCGTCGAGCATCGCGTCGACGTCGAGCACGCTGCGCACGTCCGCCTGGCTGAGGTACAGCAGTTCGCCCACCGCCGCGATCATAGAAGTTGATGCGGGAGTTCCTCAGGAACGGCAGGCTGCTCACGCTGATGCTGGGCCACTTCACGGTCGACAGCTACGTGGGCGTGATTCCGGTCCTCTATCCGCTCCTCATCGGCCGCTTCTCCTTGAGCCTTGCGACAGTCGGCCTCGTGAGCCTGGCGTACAGCGGCATGGCCGCCATCTCGCAGCCGCTGTTCGGCATCCTGGCCGACCGCTTCGGCACGCGGTTCACCGGCCTCGCGCTGGCCTGGACGGCGATGACGTTCGCCGTGGTCGGCTTCGTCGGCAGCTTCCCGCTCCTGCTCCTGCTCGCGCTCGCGTCCGGCCTGGGGTCTGGCGCCTTTCACCCGCTCGGTGCTCTCGACGTCCGCGCCCTCCTGCCCACGTGGCGTCGCAGCTTCGGCATGTCGATCTACGTCACCGCCGGGACCGTCGGGGTCGCCACGGGACCACTCATCGGCATCCTGCTGTTCGGCGCCTTCGGCATCCACGGCACGGGTTTCCTCGTCATTCCCGGACTCGTCACCGGTGGATACCTCTTGTGGCGGATGCGCCTTCGGCCGGCGACGGTCACCCAGGCGGTCAAGAGGGCGGCGGTGGCGTCCGGGCCTGTGCCGTTCATCGCGCTGGCGGCGGTCATCGGGGTGATGATGTCGCGGAGCTGGACCGTCAACGTGTTCCAGGCGTTCACACC
Organism: Candidatus Dormiibacterota bacterium; assembly: GCA_035689485.1. Taxonomy (GTDB): domain Bacteria; phylum Chloroflexota; class Dormibacteria; order Dormibacterales; family Dormibacteraceae; genus 40CM-4-65-16. Next base: position 9,009 of record DASSLL010000078.1, read on the forward strand.
GACCTGGTACCGCGAGCAGGGCTACGGCCCCGAGTTCTACGGCCCGCTCGCGACCACGCTGGTGCTCGCCAGCGCGGTGGGCACGGTGGGCTGCGGGTCGCTGGCCGACCGCTTCGGCCGCCGGACTGTGATCCTCGCCACGCTGGTCCTCAGCCTCCCGGCCATCCTGCTGTACACGATGTTCCCCGGCCCCTGGGCGTTCGCGACCGCGATCCTGATCGGCTTCCTGGCCGCGTCGACCGCTCCGCTGATGCTGCTCATGGCGCAGCAGCTGATGGCGTCACGCGCCGGTCTGGCGTCCGGTCTCGTCATGGGCCTGGGCTTCGTCACCGGCGCGATCGGCGTCCCCATCAACGGCGCGATCGCCGACGCCGTCGGCCTGCAGAAGTCGCTGATGACGCACGTGATCCTGGTCGTCATCACCATCGGCATCGCGTGGTTCCTGCCGCGCGAGTCGGACATCGAGCGCTACGCCACGAGCCCCGAACCGCTGCGCACCGTGACCGAACGCGCGTAGCGCCGATGGCGATGACCACCGACGATCAGATCGAGATCGACGTCCACGACGATTCCGCGAGGCTCGCGCGGCTGCTGACGCTGCCGGCCGGCGCGAGGCTGGAGGCGCTGGCCGAGATCGAGGGCATCTCCGCCTTCGACAAGACAGGAATGGCGCGCCTTCGACAGACACACGAGACGGGCGATGGCTTTCGAGTCCACGAGGACGACCCGCGTTTTGCGCCGGCGCTGCAGCGTCTCGTCGACGCGGACGCGTGGGGCCAGGTGCGCCGGGCGATGTCGCGCGCGTGGGAATATCAGCGCGCCGTCCTGCCCGGAATCCGGCACCCCGATCGGATCGACGTGACGCTCACGCTCGGCAACCCCGACGATCCGCTTTTCATCGACCACACGCTCGGCTACTACGGGATGGGCGCCGTCCCGGGCGCCATCTGGCTCGTCGCGTGGCCGACCGAATACAACGTCACCCGCATCGGCGCCTGCGCCGTCCACGAGCTCGCGCACAACCTGCGCACGCCCAACATCGAGACCGGGTTCAATCTCGCCGAATGGGTGGTGCACGAAGGTCTGGCGGAGGTGTTCACGCTCGAGGTCTGCGGCCACGAATCGACCGGCGCCTGGTACGCGCACGTGCAGGGCGCGGAGCTGGAGGCGGCGATGGACAAGGTGACCGGCGCGTTCGACACCGGTGCGGGCTTCCTCGAGTGGTCGCCTTACGTGATGGGCGACCTCGTGGCCGAACGGATGGGGGCACGCCCGGTGGGTCTGCCGCACATGGCGGGTTACGCGGTCGGGAGGACGATCGTCGAGCGCTACCTCAAAGCGACCGGGCTGCGGGCGGCGCAGGCGATCGTTCGCCCCGCGGCGGAGATTCTGGCTGGAGCGGGAGTGCCCACAGGCCGATCACGTACGCGATGACCGCGATGGCGAAGAAGCTCGCCATGACCATGGAGCTGAAGTCCTGGTGGTAGTTGAGGAAGCTGCCGCCGTTGAGCCCCGCCCCGAGCATGGCCACCGCACCGACGATCGCCGTGATCACGGTCGGCCGGTGGCGCGATCGAATCGCCGGCACCAGGAGGCGAAAACCGAAGGCGACGAGCGCGAGGCCGAGGATGGCATGGGCGGTCAGCAGCAGCGAGGGTCCGTGCAGGATCGCCCAGATCACGTTCTGCAAGACTCCGCTGAAATACTCCGGCGGGTTGGCGCCGGGATGATCGGGCGGTATGTCGACGAAGAGGTTGGTCGCCATGCCGAGCAAGAACTGGGCGACCAGGGTGATGAGTGCCCCGAGGTACCCCTGGCGAAGCTCACGCCACATCGCGCCGTAGGATCGCACGGTGCAGACGAAAAGTCTCTTCGAGGTCGCGGGCGGCGAGGAGACGTTTCGCACGCTCGTCAGCCGCTTCTACGCAGGCGTCGCCGCCGACCCGATCCTGCGTCCGATCTACCCGGAGGCGGACCTCGCCGGCGCCACCGAGCGCCTGACGTTGTTTCTGATCCAGTACTGGGGCGGGCCGCGAACGTACAGCGAGCGACGCGGCCACCCGCGGCTCCGGCTTCGACATCAGCCGTTCGTCATCGGGCGGCGCGAACGCGACGCCTGGTTGAGGCACATGACCGCCGCGGTCGATTCGATGGACCTCGCGCAGGAGGTGCGCAAGGCGCTCCTCGATTACTTCGAGACCGCCTCGACGGCGATGATCAACTCCCCGCTGGAGTTTGCTGCGGGGCCGGCTCCGGCTGAACCAGGTCCTTAGCCACGACCGGCGCGTCTCGCAGCTCGGCCACCGCGCCGTTCCCACCGGTGGCCTTGGTCCTGCGCAGCGCCTCGCGCAGCCTCGGGATCTGCGCCCGCAGCGGCTGTTCCACCCAGTCGAAGGCGATGACGCGCTCGTTGACCTCCCAGAACAACCCCGTCTGCATCGCCTCCATGCGGTTGAGGGCGGCGTCGACGAAGTCCGGGGGCGCCGCGGCGATGCCCTCGACCAGCACGTGCGTGATGTCCTTCTCGTCCGCCGCCATCGACCAGCACGTGAGCTTGGCGACCCCTTTGAACAGACCATTCAGCCCGATCGGCCGCGCGTTGGGGATCAGGTCCAGGAGGTTGCGCACGAGGAGCTGCGCCAGCCGGAAGGTGACCTGCGCGTCGCGGACGTGGGCCTCGATCGCGAGGTCGGCCACGTCCTCGGCGGCCGCACCGAAGATCGCCGGCATGCCGGCCTCGTCGAAGTGCCGGCCGTAGCGCAGGAGGTGGGCGGCGGCCTCGACCGCGAGGTCGCGGCGCCACTCTAGAGCACCGATCGCGAAGCGGCGGTACTCGTTCATGATCCCCGACGCGAACGTCGGCGCCGTGCGGTTGATCGCCGAGCGCAGGTAGGTGTTGAAGAAGCGCACGCAGAGCTCGGCGACCTCGGGGTCGCCGACGTCGATGGCCGCAAGCCCGATGTTGCGCGTGGCGACGGCGATCGCGTGCACCGCCTCCTTGCGGTGCACCGGCGTCAGGCCGACCATGTCGACGAAGTTCGACATCACCGTGTACTCGAACCAGGTCCGGGCTCGATTCACCTCGGAGATGATCTGGTCTGACGCGCCGGGGAGCTCGGGGTGCCCGACCTTGAACCATTCCGCGCTCATCTTCTTTTTCGCCGGCACGTAGTCGCGTGCGAGGAACTGGCCAAGCACCTCGATGCTCAGCACGCACACTGGCATGTCGCCCTGCTGGATGGAGCCGAACGCGATGTCCGTGACCTGCGCGATCGAGGTCATGAGCCTGCCGCGGCGCTTCAGCGACCGGCGTGCGCGGCGCATGATCTGCCCGACCAGCGTCTCGGCGCGCATGACCTCGAAGACGTAGATGACGTAGGGGAAGAGCACGGCGAAGTTGATCAGCGCGAGGATCTCCGCGACCGCTACGCTCGCCATGGGGACGTAGTTGGCCTTGATCTCCGCGCGGACGAGGAAGGTGTAGAGGATCGAGGCGAGCGCGAAGCTGAGGACGAGGGCGTTCAGCGGGTTGCGGGTGAAGATCTCGATGATGCGCGGCGAATAGCGCGACGACGTCGTCTGGATCCCGAACATGACGCAGATCAGGACGATGCTCAGCGTCACGCCCTCGGCGCCGCCGACGAGGCCGAGCGTGCCGGCGGCCGCGGCGGGGTCCGGGGTGAAGAAGTCGCGGATCGAGCCGAAGTGGAAAGCGTCGAGGACCCCGAAGAGCAGGGCCAGCATGACGGCGACCAGCACCAGCGCAAGGCCCGACAGCAGCGCGCCGGCCCAGCCGAGCGAGGTCGATGGCTGCGGCTGACGCGGCGTGCTCACGGCAAGCGCGATCCTAATGTTTGGAACCTTGATTCGAGCCATCGTCTTCGACTTCGACGGCCTGATCCTCGACACCGAAGAGCCGATCTACAGGTCCTGGCAGGAGGTCTACCAGGCGCACGGTGAGGAGCTGCCCTTCGAGCGCTGGGTCCAGATCGTCGGGTCGACGACGGCCGGGTTTCATCCGCAGCGGCACCTGGAGGAGCGGCTGGGGCGGCCGCTTCCTCAGGACGTGCTCGACCGCCGCATCGCTCGGCGCACCGAGATGATCCTCGTCCAGGACGCGCTGCCCGGCGTCCGCCGGCGGATCGACGAGGCGCGCGACATGGGGCTCAAGCTCGGGGTCGCGTCCAGCTCGACGCAGGACTGGGTGCGCGGCCACCTCGAGCGGCTCGGCATCCTCGACAGGTTCGACTGCGTGCGCTGCCGCGACGACGTCGAGCACGCGAAGCCGGAGCCAGACCTCTTCCTCGCCGTGGCCGCGTGCCTCGGCGTCGATGCATCGGAGGCGGTCGCGATCGAGGACTCGCCCAACGGCGTCACCGCCGCCCACCGGGCGGGCATGAGATGCGTCGCGGTCCCCAACGCGATCACCGGGCAGCTCGACCTCAGCCAGGCCGACCTGGTGCTCGGCTCGCTCGCCGAGGTCACTCTGCCAGAGCTCCTGGAACGCCTGACAGCGACGGCTTAACCTATCCCTTCGTGCGCATCGGGGTCCTGACCGGCGGTGGAGACGCGCCCGGGCTCAACGCCGCCATCCGCGCGGTCGCCCGTCGCGCGTTCCAGCTCGGCCACCTCGTGAGCGGCGTCAAGAACGGCTGGGCCGGGTGCCTCGAAGAGGGGCTGATCGACGAGCTCATGCCGGCCGACGTGCGCGGCATCCTGCCCCTCGGCGGCACCATCCTAGGCACGTCGCGCACGAATCCGGCCAAGGAGAAGGACGGCATCGCGCGCGTGATCCGCACGCTCAAGCACCACGGCGTGGACGCGCTCGTCCCCATCGGGGGCGACGACACGCTCAGCGTGGCCGCCAAGCTGCACGACGCCGGCTTTCGCACGGTGGGCGTGCCCAAGACGATCGACAACGACCTCTCGGTGACTGAGTTCTGCATCGGCTTCGACACCGCGGTCGGCGTGGTCACCGAGGCTCTGGACCGCCTGCACACCACGGCGAGCGCGCATCACCGCGTGATGGTGGTCGAAGCCATGGGCCGCGACGCCGGTTGGGTCGCGTTGATGGGCGGCATCGCGGGCGGGGCCGACCTGATCATCATTCCCGAGTTCGAGGTCTCGCTCGCCGACGTGACCGCTCACCTGTACCGCCGGCGCGGCGAGGGCAAGCTGTTCAGCATCATCATCGTCGCCGAGGGTGCGCGCATTCCCGAGCTCGAGCAGGAGCAGGGCGGCGAAGCGGAGAAGGACGCCTTTGGGCACGTCCGCCTGGCCAAGCGCGGCATCGGCGACATCCTGGCCAGCTCGGTCGAGCGCGAGACGGGCTTTGAGTCGCGCGTCACGGTGCTGGGTCACCTGCAGCGCGGAGGCTCACCGTCCCCGGTCGACCGGATCTGGGCCACGCGCCTGGGAGTCGCCGCGGTCGAGCTGATCGTCCAGGGCCAGAGCGGAGTCATCCCGATCCGGCGCAACGGCGACGTCGAGGTCGTGCCCATCGCCGAGGTCATCAAGGAGACGCGCCGCGTGCCCAAGGAGCTGTACGAGCTCACGCGGGTCTTCGTTTAATCACCCCACGAACTCGGTCGCTTCGCGATGAGTTCGCGGGGACCCCGAGTTAAGAGCAAGCCAGTCCCGCGCCGGAAGCGGATGCTCGACCTCTCGGGCACCGGTGACGACGGCACGACCGGCCTCCTCGGCGGCGGCCGGACCTCCAAGGACGATCCGCGCATCGAGGCGTTCGGCACCGTCGACGAGGCCTCGAGCGCGCTTGGCCTGGCCCGCGCGCTGACGTCCCAGGCGCGTGTGGCGTCGATCCTCGAGGAGCTGCAGCGGGGCCTGTACGCCGTCGGCGCCGAGCTGGGCACGAGCCCGCGGGCCGACAAGCCGTTCGTCGTCACCGGCGACGCGCAGATCGGCCGGCTCGAGCAGCTGATCGCCGACCTCGAGGCCGAGGTCACCATGCCGGACGGGTTCATCCTCCCCGGCGCGACCGCGGCGTCAGGCGCGATCGACCTGGCCCGCGCGATCACCCGGCGGGCCGAGCGCCGCACCCTGACGCTCGAGAACGCCGGCGGTCTGGCCAACCCTGCGGTCCGCCGCTGGCTGAACCGCCTGAGCCTGCTGCTGTTCGTACTCGCCCGGTACGAGGAAGGCCTCGGCGGCCGGCGCGCCAAGGCGGCAAAGGAAAGTTCGAAGGCCAAACGTTCTCGGTAAGCTTCGACTGAGTTGGAACCGGTGGCCGGCCTCGTCCTCGTGATCGTCGCGGTCCTGGCCGTCTACGTCGCCCTCTCGTATCGCGTCTACGTCCGCGCGTTCGTGCCCCCGCCTCCGGTGTGGCTCGACGACTTCACCTTCACGCCTTTCGAGTTCCAGGCCGACTACGAGGACGTCGACCTGGTTACCGCGGACGGCGTGAACTTCGGGGCGTGGCACTTCAGGCAGCCCGGCTCGCCGCAGACCGTCGTCATCTCGGGAGGCCACAAGGGCCAGCGCCAGGGGGCGCTCGGCATCGCGGTCGCGCTCTGGCGGAAGGGCTTCAACGTCGTCCTTTACTCCTATCGGGGCATGCCCGGCAGCGACCGCGCGCCGATCACCTTCGGGATCAAAGAGGTGCTCGAGCTGCAGGCGGCGATCGCGTTCGCACGAAAGCGAATCCCCCACGCCCGAATCGGGCTTCTCGGCTACTCGATGGGCGCCGTGGTCTCCATGCTCGGCGCGGCCGGCGAGCCGGGCGTGCAGGCGCTGGTGCTGGACAGCCCGTTCAGCGACCTCCGCCGCCTACTCGTCGAGAACGTCCGCAGCGCGAGCAAGCTGCCGGGCACTCCGTTTGTATGGCTCGCCGGGTTGATGCTGTGGCTGCGCACGCGCTGCTCGCTGTCGCAGTGCCGGCCGATCGACGTCCTCAGCACGCTGGAACCGCGGCCGCTGTTCTTCATCCACGGCGGCGCCGACGCGATCACGAACGTCAGTCACAGCCGGCGGCTCTATGACGCGTATCGAGCGTCACGCGAGATCTGGATCGTGCAGGGCGCGCCGCACACCGGCGCCTACTTCGCCGACCGTTCTCTTTACGTCGAGCGCGTGGCCGGGTTCTTCGCCCGCCACCTGGGCCTGGACGTGAGCAGCCATCTCAGGCTGGTCGAGGAAGAGGAAGTCAGCTAGGCTCCCGCTGCAACAAACCGGCCGCCTGGCGACAGGTACAGGTGAGACATGCAGCACGTGGCGGAGCTCAGTCGGCAACCCGTCGGCGAGGCGACTTTCGCCGACCTGCTCCAGCCCCTGATCGAGCCGGGATTCCGGCTCGCGTTCGCCATGCTGCACGACGCCCAGGCCGCGGAGGATGCGGTCCAGGAAGCGTCTTTCACGGCGTGGCGGAAGCTCGGCAAGATGCACGACCAGGGCCGGCTGCGGCCGTGGTTTCTCGGCGTCGTCGCCAACCAGTGCCGCAACGCGCGCCGCAACAGATGGCGCTCGGGCGTCGAGCTCGGCGTGCCCGAGGAAGTCACCGCCGTTTCCGGTGAGGAGCGGTCGCTTGTTGGCGCCGATCTGCGCCGCGCGATCGCGCGTCTCGGCTACGACGACCGCCTGGTCATCGCTCTGTATTTCTATCTCGACATGCCGGTGGAAGAGGTGGCCACCGTCGCCGGCAGGTCGGTCGGCGCGACGCGCGCGCGCCTTTATCGCTCGATCAAGAAACTTCGTCCCGACGTCGACGTCGAGGAGGCACTCAGGTGAGCCTGCGCAGGGACATCCACTCCGCCTTCGAAACCATCGCACCGCCGCTCGGAGGCATGCCCGAGCGGGTGGTGCAGACAGTGCTGGCGGACAAGCGCCGGCGAAGGAACGAGAAGATGTTGGTTCGTTTGCGCGCTCCGCTGTCTCTGGTGGCGGCGCTCGTGGTCATCGCGGTGGTGGCGGCGGTTCTCGTTGGCGGCCGGCTCGCCCAGGACTGGAATGTCTTCCACAACAGCTCGCCCGCCGGCTCGGGGGGGACCCACGTGAGCCTGGCCGCGCTGGAGTCACGTCCGCTCCAGCTTCCGCAGGTCGCTGCGGACGCGCAGTGTCCAGCCGGTCCTGTCAGCAGTACAGGCGTATTCGGAAACGGGCCGTTCTACGGCGACCCCGGGCTGGCCAGCGGTCCGAGGCAGACCGCGTGGGGCATCTACTGGAACCTGATCGGAGAGACCGATCGCAACATCTCCGGCCTGCTGCTGATCCGTGCCGTCGACGTGAAGACGCAGCAGAAGTATGTGTTCGTCGGGCAGTACGCCGCCGGTGCCGTGGCGGGCACAGACCAGCTCTCTGGCGCGACGGTGACGCAGAGGGCCGAGCTGGTGCTGGATGCGGCCCACCAGCCCAATCGCCAACGGGGCGGCCTCACGGAATGGCCGTTCGTGATCGGCGTGCCCAACGGGAACTCGGGCTGCTACGGCTACCAGATCGACGGCGACAGCTTCACGGAGACGTTTGTGTTCGACGTGAACGCCTGACGATGGCCTGACGCCGGCGGGCGCTCCCCCGCCGGCATTTTCGTTTGAGACAAAACCGGTCACCCGCGACGTAAATACGCAAGTGATGGAGCAGGTGGCGGTCAATACGGCGAGCGACCGGCACGCCGACCTCGAGCAAGCCTTCAGGGACGTGCTCACGCCTTTGGTCAATCCAGGCTTCCGGCTGGCCTGCGCCATGCTCCACGACGCCCAGGCGGCCGAGGACGCCGTCCAGGATGCGTCCTTCATCGCCTGGCGAAAGTTCAAGAAGCTGGATGACCGGGGACGGGCGCAAGCCTGGTTCCTGGCCATCGTCGCCAACGAGTGCCGCAACGCGAAGCGGCGCGGCTGGCGGTCGAGAGTGCACCTCGGCCTGCCCGCCGCCATGTCGGTGGGGTCGGGCGAGGATCGCGCGGTCCGAAACGCGGACCTTCGCCGCGCTCTCCTGCAGCTCGGCCACGACGACCGGCTCGTGGTGGTTCTCTACTACTACTTCGACATGCCGTTCCAGGACATCGCGTCCGTCGCCGGCAGATCCCTCTCCTCGGTTCGCAATCGGCTCTACCGGACCATCAAACGATTGCGCCCTGACCTCGCGATGCAGGAGGACGTGCGATGACCATCCGTTCGGAGATGCGTGATGCGCTCGACGAGGTCGTGCCTTCTTTCGGCGCGCCGGGTCTGCCTGAGCGGGTCGTGGGCGCTGTGCTGGCGGACAAGCGCCGGCGAAGGAACAAGGAAATGTTGTTTCGTTTGCGTGCGCCCCTGTCTCTTGTGGCGGCGCTCATGGTCATCGCGCTGGTCGCGGCCGTCCTGGTCGGCGGCCGGCTCCTCCAGGATTGGAATGCATCTGGCAGTCACTCCGCACGGGGAAGTTCGTCTGAGCTTTCGCAGCTCGAGGCGCGCCCGCTGACGATGCCGTACATCCATTCAGTGTCGGAGTGCAAGACAGGGCCCGTCGACGAGCACACCCTGGCGGTGGGCGCCGGCCCGCTGTTCCTCGAGTACTCCGGTTACGCGATGGCCGGCTGGACCAGCTGGGGCGACTACGGTAAGGTCGTGCTCTTCACGGACACAGAGATAACAGGCCCGATCCTGGTCCGCACGCGCGACGTCGTCACCAAAGCGGTGATCGTCTTCGTCGGCCGGTATGCTGCCGGTCCGGTGGTGGGCACGGACACGTTGAGCGGCGGCGTGGTGACGCAGCATTCCGAGCTCGTCCTGTCCGCCGCCACGTCTGAGCCGGCAAGTGACATCGTGGTCCAGCCGCAGCACAAGTTCGAGTGGCAGTTCACGTTGGGGTTCCCCAAGTTCTCGACCCTGTCGGCCGCGTGGCAGATCGACGGCCTGACCTTCAGCGAGACGTTCGTAGCGTGCTAGACAGCAGGATGCCGTTCGCCCAGTAGAGACCGGTGGCGCCGGCGGGTAGGAGGTCGTACGTCCTCCCGCCGGCGTACGGCACGAGCTCCCATGTCGCAACGGTCGAGCCGTCGAGCGCATCACCGACCTTGAGCGATCCCACCGGACGGCCGTCCGCCGTCCGATGCCCAGGCGAGACCAGCAGTTCGCGGCCGTCCGCGAGGACGAGGTGGACCATCATGTGCCCGGCCGGCGCCTCCATGCTGCCGACCTCGATCACCGGCGCGGCGATGCGTGAGCCGTCCGCAGCCTCAGTCCACACCACCATGCCGGCGCGCACCTCCGTCACCCTCACCGGGCCCGAGGGCGTGGCGATCAGCGTGGAGGCCGCCAGACAAATGGGGCAGACCGGCGGTCCGGTCGCCACCCTCGATGACACTGTGACCACACCGTCGACGCGAACGCTGCCGTTCACCATCTCGTAAGCGGCGCTGCCGGTCTTCGACTGGACGCGGTACTGGAACGTGAAGCCGCCGCCGCCGGCGGTGAGGACGACTGCACGCAGCAGCTTCCAGGCGCGATAGAGCGTCAGCTTCTGGTCGTCGGTCGGATCGCCCGAGGGCAGGTGCTCATGGGCGACGATCGCGGCGTACGTCTCGGCGTCCGCCTTGATCGTCGGGTATGCGGCCAGTGCAGAAGGCATCTCGGGCCGGCCGAGCGGATAGAAGTCAGGGTCGCAGTAGACCGGCTTGCCGACCGAATCCATGACCGCGAACTTGAGCTGCGGCACGGTCAGCGGCGAACCCGACACCGGCGCCGGCGCGGGGGAGGCCGAGCCGCAAGCCACCGCGGCCACCAGCGCGATCACAGCGGCCAGCTTCATCTCACAAACCAACACGCGCCACCAGACCGTTGGTAACGCACTTCGCGCATGGAACCAAACGCAACCCTCACCCGTATTCAACTGCGATGGTGCGCTCAGATGGCCAACCTATAATCCCGAGAGGGATGGGGGCAGCCGAAACCGTCAGCCGCGTCGCCGATGCGTTCCTCGCCAACGTCAGTCGCGCCATCGTCAACAAAGACGAAGAGATCAAGCTCTGCCTGGTCACCCTGCTGTGCGAGGGGCACCTCCTGATCGAGGACGTTCCCGGCGTCGGCAAGACCATGCTCGCCAAGTCCCTGGCCAGGTCCCTGGACTGCACCTTCCGCCGCATCCAGTTCACGCCCGACCTGCTGCCCTCCGACGTGACCGGCGTCCGGGCCTTCAACCAGAAGCTGGCCGACTTCGAGTTCCGTCCCGGGCCGGTCTTCGCGCAGGTCCTCCTCGCCGACGAGATCAACCGCGCCAGCCCGAAGACCCAGGCCGCCCTGCTGGAGGCGATGGAGGAGCGCCAGGTCACGATCGACGGCGAGACGCACGAGCTGCCCAAGCCCTTCATGGTCATGGCGACGCAGAACCCCGTCGAGTATTCGGGCACCTTTCCGCTGCCCGAGGCGCAGCTCGACCGCTTCCTCATGAAGGTCCGCCTGGGCTATCTGTCGGAGAAGGAGGAGGCCAACCTGCTCACACAGCACAAGGTCGAGTCGCCGATGAGCGAGCTGCAGCCGGTCGTCTCGCCAAACGAGCTGCACGCCGCCCAGCAGGCTGTGCGGGAGGTCTTCGTCAAGCCGGAGCTCCGCGAGTACATCGCCCGCCTGGTCGGCCGGACGCGCGGCAATCCCGAGGTTGCGCTCGGCGCCAGCACGCGCGGCACGCTGCACCTGTACCACGCGAGCCAGGCGCTGGCGGCCATCCAGGGCCGGAGCTATGTGATACCCGACGACATCAAGGCGCTGGCCGAGTCCGTCCTCGCGCACCGCATCATCCTGCGGCCCAACGCCGAGATGCAGGGCCAGAGCCCGGGCAAGCTGGTGGCGGGCCTGCTGGAACGCGAGCACGTTCCCCAGCTGGCGTACGACGGGTAGATCCGGACCGGAGGAAGCCCGATGAGCAAGGTCGCGCTGGCCGGCGCGCTGGGTCTGCTCATGTTCTTCACGTGGATGACAGGCATCCGCCCCGCGTACGTCTTCGCGTATGCGCTGTGCCTGCTGTTCGTCATCGCCTGGCTGTGGCCGAGGCTGGCCATCCGTGGCGTCTCGGTCGCGCGCAAGGTCGACCCCGGCACCCCGACGGTCGGTGAGGTCTTCGAGGAGACGTTCGAGGTCCGGCGCAAGGGCTGGCTGCCCGCGCCATGGGTCGAGGTCCGAGACCTCAGCCAGCTCCCCGACTATCAACCCGGCCGCGTCATCTCGCTGGGCAGCGAGGTCGTGCGCTGGAAGGCGCGCGGCGTCTACCGCCGCCGGGGCTGGATGGCGCTCGGCCCGACGACGCTGCGGGTGCGGGAGCCGTTCGGGCTCTTCGAGCGCGAGCTGAAGCTCACGCAGCGGACGTCGATCCTCGTCTACCCGCGAGTACGGCCCGTGCCCGACCTGGCCACGCCGAGCTCGCAGCAGGTCGGCACGACGCAGTCGTTCGGCGCCTGGGCGGACTATCCGCCCGAGACAGGCGGAGTGCGCGACTACAACACCGGCGACAGCTTCGGCCGCATCCACTGGCCGCTGTCCGCCAAGCACCAGCGCCTGATGTCGAAGACGTTCGAGCAGCCGCTGACGACCGACCTGTGGATCCTCCTCGACCTGGACCGGAAGGTCCACTTTGGCGACGGCGAGGAGTCGACCCTCGAGTACGGCGTGTCGCTCGCCGCGTCGCTGGCGGCGCAGATCCACAGCCGGGGCCGCCAGGTCGGCCTGGTCGCCAACGACTCCAAGGGCACCGTGCTCGAGCCGCACCGTGCGGTCAGGCAGGACCGGCTGATCCTCGACTATCTCGCGGTCTGCCAGGCGGACGGCCGGACGTCGCTGACCGAGACGCTGGCGTGGGACCGCATGCGCAGGCTGCCGCGCCGAGCGATCGCCGTGGTCACACCGAGCGCCGATCCGTCGTGGGTGCGGCTGCTGCAGGCGGTGCGCGGCCGGCGCACCACCCTGATCGTCTTCTATCTCGACGCGGCGAGCTTCGGCGGCCCGTCCGAGAACGTCAGCTTCGACCTCGGGCAGGACGTCGACCTGTATGTGGTACGCGCGGGCGACGACTTCGCGCGGTTGGTGAGGACGAGGGATGCAATCCGCATCGCGTAAGGGCCTCCTGGACATCGAGTACATCCCGACGAGACGGGAGCTGATGTGGGAGCAGGCCCGCGAATGGATGGGCGCGGGCCGGCTCGGCGCCGGGGTGCTCGTCCTCTTGCTCACGATCACGATCGCGAAGTCGACCGCCACCGTGGGATGGGTCGATGGAATCGACGTCATCGTGTGGCTCGCGGTCGCGGCGGCCGTCCTGATGGGATTGCTTGCGGTGCTGCCGCTCGCGGAGCCGATCGCGCTCGGCATCGGCCTGGTGGCCGCGCCGCTGGCGGCGGTGACGGCGGCGTGGCCGCAGATCCTGCACGAGCATCGCGGCGACGTCGTCGGGCTTCCGATCTTCCGCACGTGGTGGGACCGCGTCGCCGGCGGCGAGGTGGTCTCAGACCCGTCCTTCTACCTGGTGCTCATCTGTCTTTTGATGTTCGTCACCGGGGGATGGCTCGCCTGGTGCGTGCTGCGCTGGCGAAAGCCCATGCTCGGCCTGATTCCCGGCGCGGCCGCCTTCGCTACCAACGTCCTGAACCTGCCCGAGAATCAGAACGGCTACACGCTCGCGGTCCTGTTCTTCACCCTGGCGCTGCTTCTGTGGACGAACTACACGGCATCGATCGACAACGCCACCCGAGCCAACGTGCGTCTCAGCGGCGACGCGCGCTGGGATTTCTGGGAGAGCGGGCTCGTGGCGATGGCCGCCTTGATCGTGCTCGGCATCATGCTCCCTCCGCTGTCGACCGTCGACCGCACGCTGGACGTCGAGTCCGGGATCTTCACGAACTGGGCTCAGCTGCAGGCGCAGCTCAGCCACCCGGGCTTCTTCACGACCGGTGGAGGGACCGGCGTCACCGGGTTCACCAACGACGTGAAGCTCGCCGGGGCCCTCAACAGGACCCGCGACCCGGTCTTCACCTACACGGTGGTCGGTGACTACGCCAGCAACGGCCGCTATTTCCGCGGGGTGGACGTGACGCTCACCTCGCAGGGCGAGTGGCGCTACTCGGGCGGCAACGGCATCAAGGTGCAGCTCGCGAAGAACCAGCCTCCGTCGCTGGCCGAGAGCGACCAGAAGCTGGGGGCCGCCGGCTTCAACATCAAGATGGTCCGGCCGCCGCAGGGCAACTCGGACCTGATCTTCTATCCAGGGCAGCTCTACAAGGTCGACCGTCCGACCGTCGCCGCGCAGGTGCCGATCAACGGCATCTTCGTCAACAACTCGCTGTACTCGATCGACCGGCTGAGCACCACGCAGGGCGCGACCTCGGTCGGGAGTTACTCCGTCACAGTCGAGTATTCGACGGCGACCGCGACCGAGCTCGAGTCGGCGGGCACCAACTACCCCGCGTGGGTCGAGCAGTACATGAGCCTTCCGGGAATCGGTTATCGCTCGGCGTTCGTCCAGGACCGGATCCATCAGCTGGCCCTGGACGTCGTCAACGCCGCCGGCGCCACGACGCCGTACGACGAGGCGGCGGCGATCGAGACGTATCTCCGCAACCCGTCCAACTTCACGTACGACCTGCACCCGCCGCAGCCAGCGCCGGGCGAAGACCCGCTCTACCACTTCCTCTTCGTCTCCAAGCGCGGGTACTGCGAGTTCTTCGCTTCGGCGATGGGCGACATGCTGCGTTCGCTGGGCGTCCCGACCCGGCTCGTGAACGGCTTCGGCCCGGGTGAGTTCGACACGCAGCTGCAGGCGTACGTGGTCCGCGGCCAGGACGCGCACACATGGGTCGAGGTCTACTTCCCCGCGCCGGCCGGCAGCTCTCAGCCCTATGGCTGGATCCAGTTCGAGCCTACGGCGGACGGCGTCTACCAGCCGATCGACCGCGGTGTGTCGGGCACGAATCTCTGCCTCACCGACAACGGCTGCAACCTGAACGACGTCGGCAACATCGGTGGCTCGACGTCGACCCCGAAGGTCGGCCGGATCGGCGGCCCGGACATCGGCGCCGGGTCCACCGGTGGCGGGCTCACGGTCGGCTCGCTCGACGCGACCGGCATCACCAGGGTGGCGGCGGCGATCATCGTCATCTTCCTGCTGTCGTTCGTCGTGATCTCGCGCTACCTGAGGCCGCGGACGGTGATGGCGGTCTGGAAACGCATGCTCGTCCTCACGCGACTGGCCGGGGCCGGGCCGCCACCCGGTGAGACGCCGCTGGAGGTCGGCAGGCGTCTGGGACGCACCTTCCCCGAAGCCGCCGAGCCGGTGGCGGCGCTCACCGACGGGTTCGTCGTCGCGGCGTACGCGCCGCCGGAGGTCGCGGCGACGTCACGCTCCTCGGTGATGGAGGCGTGGTCGGCGCTGCGTCCCATGCTGCTGCGCCGGGTGCTCGCGCGGCTGAGACCGACCAGACCCTAGTCTTTTCCGCAATGGCGGCCGTGGCCGGGCGCGTCTACCCGGCGGTTCAGTTCGACATCGAGCCCGATCGTGTGGCGGAGTTTGCCCGCTCCATCGGCGCGGACCCGAAAGACGGCGTGCCGCCGACCTTCGCCGCCGTGTACTCGCTCGGCGCCACCGCGCCGCAGCTGTTCACCGACGACGAGGCGGCCGTGGATTTCTCTCACCTCCTCCACGCCGAGCAGGAGTTCGAATTCCAGCGCCACCCGCGCCCGGGCGAGACCGTGACGTCGCAGGGCCGTGTCGCCTCGGACACGAGCCGGCGCGGCATGCGTTTCGTGTCGTTCGAGACCGACACGACCGACCGCGGCGGCGCGCCCGTGTGCAAATCCCGCGCGCTTTTCGTGATTCGTTCATGAGGGAGCGGCGCGTGACGTTCACGCACCAGCAGATCGCGACCTACGCCGAGGCTTCCGGCGACCGCAACCCGATCCATCTCGACGACGGCTTCGCCAGGTCCGTCGGGCTCCCGGGCGTGATCGCGCACGGCATGCTGCAGATGGGGCTGCTGGGCACGGTCGCATCGGAGGCGGCCGGTGGACCGGAGCACGTCACCCGCCTTGCGGTGCGGTTCGCCGGCATGGTCGTGCCGGGCGACACCGTGATCTTCAAGGCCGAGCCGGCCGGTGACGGCAGGCTCGAGCTGAGCGCGACCAATCAGAAGGGTGAGGCCGTCCTCACGAAAGCGGTGGGCGAATACAGGTGACGCTCGAGTTCAGCCTCGCACCCGAGCAGGAGGCGATCCGCGACCTCGCGCACCAGTTCGCCGAGAGGGAGATAAGGCCCGTCGCCGCCCACTACGACGAGACCGAGGAATTTCCTTACGAGGTCGTCAAGAAGGCGCACCGGCTCGGCCTCAGCCCGGCGGCGTTCATCCCCGAGGAGTACGGCGGCCAGGGCCTCGACTTTCTCACGGAGCTGATCCTCAACGAGGAGCTCAGCTGGGGCTGCGCCGGCATCGCGGTTTGCATCCAGTCGATGGCGCTGGCGATGGCGGGCATTCGCGCCAGCGGCACCGCGGAGCAGAAGAAGCGCTGGCTGCCCGAGTTCACCAATCCCGACCGGCTCGTGCTCGGGGGCCTGGGGCTGACCGAGCCCGACTCGGGCTCGGACGCGCTCGCCATGAAGACGCGCGCGACGCGCGTCAGCGACGGCTACGTGCTCAACGGCACCAAGCAGTTCTGCACCAACGGCGGCATCGCCGACTACCACGTCATCTACGCCAACACCGACCCGTCGAAAGGCCCGGCCGGGATCGCGTCCTTCCTCGTCGAGAAGGACACGCCCGGGCTGCGCATGGGCCGCAAGGAGAAGAAGCTCGGCGTCCGCGCGAGCCACACCGCGCAGGTGATCCTCGAGGACTGCCACGTCCCGCTCGACCACCGTCTCGGCGGAGAGCCGGACGCGGACGGCGCCGGGCCCGGAGCGCTAGGCGCGCTGGCCACACTCGAGGCGACGCGTCCCGGCGTCGCCGCCGGCGCGCTCGGCATCGCGCGCGCGGCGTACGAGTTCGCGCTCGAGTACGCGCAGGACCGCAAGCAGTTCGGCAAGCCGCTCTGGCAGCACGAGGCGGTCGGATTCAAGCTCGCCGACATGGCGATGAAGATCGACGCCGCGCGCCTGCTCATCTGGCGAGCAGGCTGGATGGCCGCGCAGGGCATGGCGTTCGAGCGCGCGGAAGGCTCGATGGCGAAATGCTTCGCCGCCGATGTCGCAATGGACGTCACGACCGATGCCATACAGGTCCTCGGCGGCTACGGCTACATCAAGGAGTATCCGGTCGAGAAGTGGTTTCGGGACGCCAAGATCTACCAGATCTGGGAAGGCACGGCCGAGATTCAGCGCCTGGTCATCTCACGCGCGATCGCGGGCCAGCGCGCCACCATCAAGTTGAGGGGATAGGCATGTTCGATCTGAGCGGAAGAGTCGCAGTCGTCACCGGCGCGTCGCGCGGCCTGGGTCGCCAGGACGCGCTCACGCTGGCGAGCCTTGGTGCCGACGTCGTCATCACAGACGTCCTCGTCGAGGACGACCCGAATCTGCAGCAGACCGCGGAGTCGCAGGGCAGCATGCTCGCGCAGGTCGCGGTGTCGCAGGGATGGGTGCACTCGAACGCGACGGCGGAGTCGATCCGCAAGATGGGCCGCAGGTCTCTGGCCATCAAGATGGATGTGACCAACCGCGAGCAGATCCGTGAGGTCTTCAAGAAGGTCAAAGACGAGTTCGGGAGGATCGACATCCTGATCAACAACGCGGCCACGCTCGACCACGCAGCGCAGATCCCGAACCAGTCATACGAGCTCTGGGACCGCGACGTCAGGGTCAACCTCACCGGTGCCTTCAACTGCACCAAAGAGGTGTGGCCGTACCTGGTCGAGAACAAGTGGGGCCGCCTCATCTACATGTCGTCCGTCGCCGGCACGATCGGCGGGTTCGGCCAGGCGAGCTACTCCTCGACCAAGGCGGGGCTCATCGGCCTAGCCAAGACGGCGGCGCTGGAAGGTGGGCGGCACAATATCACCTCCAACGCCATCGCGCCGGGCATCATCGAATCCGAGGCGGGCAAGGCCGCGGCGGCGAACAACCCGATGTACGAGCGGTTCAAGGCGCGCACGGTCTTCAAGCGCTTCGGGCAGCCCGAGGACATCGCGAACACGATCGCCTTCCTCTGCACCGAGGAGGCGGGCTACATCACCGGCGCCGTGATCGAGGTCGCGGGCGGCATACCCCTCTTCACGGCGTGAGCGAGCTCGTCGACGTCACTCGCGAAGGCGCGGTCGCGCGCGTCGTCATGCACCGCAACAAGATCAACGCCATAGCCGAAGACCTCATGTCGGAGCTCGGCGCCGCCTTTGAGCAGCTGGGAGCGGATTCGTCGGTCCGCACGGTCGTCCTGGCCTCCGGTTATGAGAAGTACTTCAGCGTCGGCGCGGACCTCAGCGCGATGGCCGGAAGTGTCGACCGGTCGTCGCCGGATGCGGTGGAGCAGGTCAAGGCGGCGATGAAGCGCATCAACAAGCACTACGACGCGATCGAGCACTGCCCGAAGCCCGTGATCGCGGCCATCAACGGCCACGCGCAGGGCGGCGGCTGCGAGCTGGCGCTGTGCTGCGACTTCCGGATCATGGTCGAGGACGGGCGGTCACGCATCGGCCAGACCGAATCTTCGCTGGGCATCATCCCGGGCGCAGGCGGTACCCAGCGCCTGCCGCGGCTCATCGGACTTGCGCGCGCGAAGCGGTTCGTCATCGAGTCGACACGGCTCTCGGCCGGCGAGGCCGAGGCGGTCGGGCTCGTGGACCGGGCGGTCTCCCCGGAGGAGTTTCCGGCCGCGGTGGACGAGCTCGCCGGCAAGCTGGCGAAAGGGCCGACGTTCGCCTACGCGATGATCAAGGACGCCATGCACCGTGGCCTCGACCGGCCGCTGCACGAAGCATTGGAGATCGAGATGGAGAATTTCGCCCGCGCGTCGCTGAGCACCGACGCCGCCATCGGCATCATGTCCTTCCTCAGCAAGCAGGAGCCCGAGTTCACGGGCTCATAGGGCCTGTCGAAAAGCCGGCTGTTCGTTCGTCGTCGCTGATGGAGGTATGAGCCTATGAAGTACGTCTTGTTGTTCGGCGGCACGATGGAGGGCGCGGACCAGCTACCGAGCCCCGCGCGCGAGCAGGCGATGGCGGACTACGAGAAGTCCAGCCAGTGGTTCGAGAAGTACTCCCGGGCCGGCAAGGTGGTCGGCGGCGAGGAGCTCCAGGGCCCGAGCACGGCGACCACGGTTTCGCGCAAGGACGGCAAGGTGACCGTCACCGACGGCCCGTTCATCGAGTCCAAGGAAGTCATCGGCGGTTTCGCGCTCATCGAGGTCGCCGACCTGGACGAGGCCCTCGCCATGGCCAAAGAATGGCCGGGGACCGTGGAGATCCGGCCCATCGTCGACCACTCGGAGGGCGCGCGATGAATTACGCCGGTCGGGTCGAGATCTGGCCCGCCGTGGAACGATTGGGAGCCTGAGAGAGACACGTTCAGCGACAGACGAGGCGCTGGCCGCGGTCTTCCGCGAGGAGGCCGGGCGGCTGACCTCCGCCATGGTGCGGCTGCTCGGCAACTTCGACCTGGCCGAAGAGGTGGTTCAGGACAGCCTGGTGATCGCGCTCGAGAGGTGGCCGGCGCAGGGCATCCCGGACAACCCCGGAGCGTGGCTCATGACCACGGCGCGCCGGAGGGCGATCGACGTCCTGCGCCGCGACAAGCGGTACACGGAGAAGGTCGCGCTCCTCGAGCGCTCGCCGATGGAGGCTGACACGCGCGAGGCGGACGACCGGCTGCGCCTCATCTTCACCTGCTGCCACCCCGCGCTCGCCCAGGATGCACAGGTGGCGCTGACCCTGCGAGCCGTCGCCGGTTTCACGACGCAGGAGATCGCTGCCGCCTTCCTCGTCTCCGAGCCGACCATGGCCCAGCGCATCGTCCGCGCGAAGCGCAAGATCGTCGCCGCCAACATCCCTTACCGCGTGCCGGAAACGGCCGAGCTGCCGGCCCGCCTCGACGCGGTGCTCGCTGTCCTCTACCTCATGTTCAACGAGGGGTACCTCAGTCGCGGAGCGGCCGCGCCGATGCGCCGCGACCTGGCCGAGGACGCCCTGTGGCTCGCAGGCCTGGTGGCGCGCCTGCTGCCGGACCAACCGGAGGTGATCGGCCTGACGGCGCTGATGCGGCTGCACCTCGCGCGGTCGCGCGCCCGCTTCGACGCAGCCGGCGAGATGGTCCTGCTGCCCGACCAGGACCGTTCCCTGTGGGACGGCAAGGCGATCGCCGAGGGCGTCGAGCTGCTCAACCGCGCGGCGGCGCTGGGCGCACCGGGTCCGTATCAGCTCCAGGCCGCGATCGCGGCCGTGCACTCGGAGGCGCGCTCGTGGGCCGAGACCGACTGGCGGCAGATCGTGCTGCTCTACGACGCTCTCTTGCGGTTCAACGACACGCCCGTCGTCCGGTTGAACCGCGCGATCGCGCTCAACCACGTGGCGGGACCAGAGGTCGCGCTGGGAGAGGTCAACGACCTCGCCATCTCGCTCGGCGAGTACCACCTCTTCCATGCCACACGCGCGGAGCTCCTCGACGAGATGGGCGAGGCCGGGCTCGCCCGCGATGCGCGGCTGCGAGCGCTCGAGCTCTGCACCAATCCCGCCGAGCGCGCCCTACTGGTGCGTAAGCTGGCCGGCTGAACCCTCGCCTTTCTTCCAGAGGTCGAGCAGCTCTCGTACGTGCTGCGGACGATAGATCTCTTCCGGCGGCACGAAGTGGTGCACACCTGCATAGCGCCGTACGTGAAGATCGGGAAGCAGCCGCGCCAGGATCCCCGCCTTCAAGGCCTGCTCCGCATGGGACATGTCGCCGTAGGCATAGAACGTAGGGAAGCCGACGGTTCGGAACAGGTCGCGGTCGAATGGATATGCCTCGAATGCGTGGATCAACGCCGCGATCCCGCCCGGCCTCTTCTGCATCTCCGCCGAAATCGGACCGGCGGGAGGCGGCGGCATCCGGGCGCCGGGCTTGACCTGCTCACGGATGAAAGTCGCCATGAACGCGTCACCTTCGAGCCCGTCGAGCTTTGTTTGCAGGTGGTCAAAGAAGGCCTGCTCTTCGTTCGACAGCCTGCCCGGTATCCGCGCCGGCTCGAACATCGCGAGACTGAGCATCCGCTCCGGCCGCGTTCCGGCGTACGCGAGCGATATGAAACCACCCGCCGAATACGCGAGCAGGTGGAACCGGTCGAACCCTTTCGATGCTGCCAGGCGATCGATCGCCTCCAGCTCCTCGTCGATCGAGTAGCCGGCCGGCGGCCTGACTTCGCGATAGACCTCGAGGTCTTTCATGTGCAGATTCGCAGCATCACCGACGGCTTCGACGACCGGTCGATAGCGCTGGGCCGCGGGCGCAACGCTGCCGGGGACGCAAATGACCTGCGGCTTCATGCCTTGCCGGCCGCCGTGGCGAGATCGCCGAGGATTCTCGCCAGGTCCTTCGGCCGAGACCACATCGGCCAGTGACTCGTTGGCAGGTCGATGTACGTGATGTTGCGCAGGACGTTGAGGCCGTCAAGCCACGAGTGACCCTCCTGCGCGTACTTCTTGTAGTCCTCGGAGCTGTAGGCGGTGCAGATGACGGTGGCCGGCACATCGAGTCGCGCGTCGTTCTCGAGGATAGGTGCGTCCCGGACCGCGCCGGCAGGCTCGGGCACAGCCCGACGCCGAAATTCGGCCAGCTGTTCTTCGGCCAGGCCGGTGAGGTTCTCGTTCTTGGCGAGGTCCTCAGGCGAGGGCATGGGCAGCTCCGGATCGGTGAGGTCGGGATTGATGGCGCCGCTGCCGGGCGCCGTGTCGACGTAAACCATCAAGGCGATCCGATCCGGGACGCGGTCGGACGCCGCGTATCCCGGCACGCCGGCGCCGCTGTGGACCGCGAGGACGACCCGTCGATCTTTTGACTTCACGGCGTCGACGATGGCGTCGACGTGATCCGTGAGACGGACCTGCGATCGGTCGGTGTCGCGCGACTCGAGCCCGGGCAGCGTCAGGGCGGTTACGTCGTGACCCTCGGCGCGAAGCAGGTCCACGACCTCATCCCATGCCCACGCGCCGAGCCAGAAGCCGGGAACGAGGATGATCGGTGCCCCGGCCATCAGACCGGCGCCCGCTTCTTGACCACGTCCATCGCCGCCTCGACGCGTGCGGCGTCGAGGCCGGCGACGCGGATCACGAGCTCCTTGGTCTCGAAGTTGGGATAGGAGCCGACGGAGACGTCGGGGAAGGTCTCCTCAAGCTCCCGCATCAACGGATAGAACCTCGCCTCCACGGCGAACGTGAAGCGCAGCTCGCGCACCGTCGCCGCCGAGCCGGCGGCAAGGAACTCCGACTCGATCTCCTCGGTGAAGATGCCTTTCATCTCCAGCGGGACGCCGGGCAGGATGAACAGGCGCTTGCCGCGCGCCTCGTAGATCGCTCCCGGGGCCATGCCTCGGCGGTTCCTGAACACGTGGGCCGGCTCGGCCGGGATGCGCGCCATGCGCAGATTGCCCTCGGTCACCTCCGGTGACTCGAGCAGGCCCATCGAGTGCATGCGCTGCACGCGACGCTCGATGCGCGCGCGTGTCTCCTCCCAGATGACGAGCTTCTTGCCCAGGGCGTCGGCGACCGCGGCAAACGTGCGGTCGTCGGGCGTGGGACCGAGACCGCCGCTCACGAACACGTCGGTCACCTCGGCGTCGCCAAGCTCGCGCTGGATCTGCTCGACGATCTCGTCCGGGCGGTCGCGAATCTGCGTGACGCGCTTGACGGGATAGCCCAGGATGCGAAGCCTCTCGGCCAGCCAGTGCGAGTTGGTGTCGAGCGTGAATCCGCCGACCAGCTCGTCGCCGATGGCAACGATGCTGGACTGTGGCATGGGTCAACATCTAAACATGGAGCGGCTCCATGCCGTGGTCCGGGGTGACGTCCAGGGCGTGGGGTTCCGATACTTCGTACAGCGCAAGGGCCAGCAGCTCGGCCTCAGCGGCTGGGTGCGGAACAACGACGACGGCAGCGTCGAGCTCGTGGCCGAAGGTGAGCGCGACAAGCTCGAGCAGCTCAAACGCGCGCTGCAGGAAGGCCCGCGCATGGCGCGGGTCGACCGGGTCGACACCCAGTGGTCGACCGGCACCGGTGACCTGCGCGGCTTCGACCTCGCGTGGTGACTTCGGCGGTTCCTTTAGGATTGCGAGCCGCAGCTTTCGAGCGTCACTCCGCGATCACGAGGGAGGGTCAGTGGATCCCAACATCGCCTGGTTTGGCGTGGCCGGCGGCCTGGCGGCCGTCGCCTTCGCCGTCGCCCTGATCTTTGCCGTCCTCCGCCTTCCGACGGGTAACGAGCGCATGCGCGAGATCGCGGGTGCGATCCAGGAAGGCGCCGCCGCCTACCTGAACAGGCAGTACACGGTGATCGCGGTCATCGGCGTGGTCATCGCGATCGTCATCGGCATCTTCATCAACCCGAAGACGGCCGGTCTCTACGTCGTCGGTGCCGTGCTGTCGGCGTCGGCCGGCTACGTCGGCATGAACATCGCCGTCCGCGCCAACCTGCGCACCGCCGAGGCCGCCCGCAGCGGCCTCAACGCCGCGCTGCAGGTCGCCTTCCGCGGCGGCGCCGTGACCGGGTTCATGGTGGTGGGCCTCGGCCTGCTCGGCGTGTCCGCCGCCTACCTCGTCTTCAAGGACCCGGACTCGCTCGTGGGGCTTGCGTTTGGTGCCAGCCTCGTGTCGGTCTTCGCCCGGCTGGGCGGCGGCATCTACACCAAGGCCGCCGACGTCGGCGCCGACCTCGTGGGCAAGGTCGAGGCCGGCATTCCCGAGGACGACCCGCGCAACCCGGCCGTGATCGCCGACAACGTGGGCGACAACGTGGGCGACGACGCGGGCATGGCCGCCGACCTGTTCGAGACCTACGCGGTGACGATGATCGCCGCGATGCTCCTCGGCTCGCTGCTGTTCAAAAACCAGCTCGGTTGGGTCATCTACCCGCTCTTGCTCGGCTCGGTCAGCATCGTGGGCTCGATCGTGGGCACGTTCTTCGTCCGCATCTTCAACCCGCGCTGGATCATGGGCGCCCTGTACGCCGGGTTGCTCGTCGCGGTGGTCATCGCGATCGTCGGCTTCTTCTTCGTGACCCAGTGGATGAAGGGCAATGGCTACCTGTCGGGCTTCGACCACGACCCGACGAACCTGTTCTTCTGCGCGCTCGCCGGCGTGACGGTCACAGTCCTCATCGTCGCCATCACGGAGTTCTTCACCGAGACGAGGTACTGGCCGGTCCACCTGATCGCCAAAGCCTCGGTGACCGGGCACGCGACCAACATCATCGCCGGCCAGGCGATCGGCATGATGGCGACCGCGCTGCCCGTGATCGTGATCGCGACCGGCATCCTGGTCAGCTACGGCCTGGGCGGGCTCTTCGGCATCGCCATCGCCGCGGTGGCGATGCTGTCGATGACCGGCATCATCGTCGCCATCGACGCCTACGGACCGATCACCGACAACGCCGGTGGCATCGCGGAGATGGCGAAGCTGCCACACGAGGTCCGTGAGATCACCGATCCGCTCGACGCCGTCGGCAACACGACCAAGGCGGTGACCAAGGGCTATGCGATCGGCTCGGCGGGCCTGGCCGCGCTCGTCCTGTTCGCCTCCTACACCCAGGAGCTGGCCAGGGCCGGGCACCCGACGAAGTTCGAGCTGTCCGACCCGCTGGTCATCACGGGCCTGTTCCTCGGCGGCATCCTGCCGTTTCTCTTCGGGTCCCTCGCCATGCTGGCGGTGGGGCGGGCCGGCGGCCTCGTCGTGCAGGAGGTGCGGCGCCAGTTCCGCGAGATCCCCGGCATCCTCGAAGGCACGGGACGCCCGGAGTACGGCACCGCCGTGCGCATCGTCACCGCGGCGGCGCAGCGGGAGATGATCGTGCCCGGCGTCATCCCGGTGGCGGCGCCGATCATCGTCGGCTTCCTGCTCGGCCCACGCGCCCTGGGCGGTCTGCTCCTCGGCGCGATCGTGACCGGCCTGTTCCTGGCGATTCAGATGACGAGCGGCGGCGCCGCGTGGGACAACGCCAAGAAGTTCATCGAGGAAGGACATCTCGGCGGAAAAGGCTCGGACGCACACAAGGCTGCGGTCACGGGAGACACCGTCGGCGACCCGAACAAGGACACCGCCGGCCCCGCAATCAACCCGATGATCAAGGTGGTCAACATCATCGCGATCCTGATCGCGGCGGCGGTCGCGAACAACTACTTGATCCGTTAGGTCAGCGGTACACTCCACCGCGAGGTGGACGACTACCAAAAGGAGATCGCCGACCTCGAAACACAGGTCGAGCAGCTCGTCCAGGAGGAGGGCGACGCCAAGACCATCGCCGAGCTCAGCATGCAGCTCGAGATCTTGAAGGCGCTCTACGCGCGGGCGACAGACCTCTTCCGCCGCGGGCAGACAGACGAAGGCTTGCGTTACGGGCTGCGGATCCAGGGCTACGGCGACTGGAACCTCGACAACGTGTATGCGTTCGTCTATGAGCGCTCGGTCGAGCTCGACTCACAGCCCCACAGCGCGTTCGTGGGCGGGATCAGGTCCGCCGACTTCGCTTTGATGCTCAACTCATAGGAGAGACCGATGGAGACTCCACTCACACCTCTCGAGTTCGCCCGCCGCACACGCAAGCTGTACGGCGACCGGATAGGCGTCGTCGACGGCGACCTGCGCCTGACGTACGAGCAGTTCTTCGAGCGATGCGACCGCTGGTCGTCGGCGCTGCAGGGCATGGGCGTCGGGAAGGGCGACCGCGTCGCATACATCGCGCCCAACACGCACCTGCAGCTCGAGTCGTTCTACGCCGTGCCTCAGATCGGCGCCGTCGTCGTGCCGATCAACTACCGGCTGACGGCCGAGGACTTCGTCTACATCACGACGCACTCGGGCTCGAAGGTTCTTTGCGTGCACCCCGACTACCTCGACGCGATCGACGGGGTGCGCGAGCAGCTGCGCGGCGTCGAGCACTTCGTCGTGCTCGGCAGCGCCGGCGGACGGAAGGGATGGATCGAGCACGACACCGAGGTCGCGCGCGCCAAGCCCGCATTCAAGCGCGCCGAGATCTCGGAAAGCGACCTGCTGGCCCTCAACTACACCAGCGGCACAACCGCCAAGCCCAAGGGCGTGATGATCACGCACCGCAACGCGTGGATGAACGTCATGGACACGCTCGTCCACTTCCACATCACGGTCGACGACACGTACCTGTGGACGCTGCCGATGTTCCACGCCAACGGCTGGACGTTCGTCTGGATCATCACCGCCGTCGGCGGCCGTCACATCTGCCTGCCGAAGGTCGAGCCGGCGCGTGTCTTTGATCTCATCCGGCGCGAGAAGGTCGGGTGGCTGTGCGCCGCGCCGACGGTGCTGATCTCGCTCGCCAACGCGCCGGCCGACGTGCGCGGCGAGGTGCCCGCCGGCGTACACGTGGTGACAGCGGGCGCTCCGCCTGCCGCCGCGACGATCGAGCGTCTCGAGGGTGAGTTGGGCTGGGAGGTGACGCAGGTCTACGGCCTGACCGAGACGTCGCCGTTCTTGACGATCTGCGAGCCGCGACCGGAGCACCGCTCGATGTCTGCGGCCGATCGCGCCGTGGTCAAGGCTTTGACAGGCGTGGAGATGATCGGCGCGGGCGAGATGCGCATCGTCGACGACCAGGGCAAGGACGTGCCGGCCGACGGCCAGACCCTGGGCGAAATCGTGTTTCGCGGCAACGTCATCCTCAAGGGCTACTACAACGACGCGGAAGCGACGCAGAAGGTGATGGGCGACGGCTGGTTCCACACCGGCGACGCCGCGGTCATGCACCCGGACGGTTACGTCGAGATTCGCGACCGGATCAAGGACGTGATCATCTCCGGCGGCGAGAACATCTCCTCGATCGAGGTCGAGGGCGTGCTGCTGCGCCATCCCGCAGTGCAGGAGGCAGCGATCGTCGGCCTCCCGCACGAGAAGTGGGGAGAGGCGCCGTTCGCCTACGTCGTCTTGAAGCCGGGCGCCTCCGCCACCGAGGCGGAGCTGATCGC
>DASSLL010000079.1:0-17606 GCA_035689485.1 Candidatus Dormiibacterota bacterium
GGTGATCAGCAGCTTCCTGGCCAGCGAGTGGACGCAGGCCCTGGTCCTCGCGATCGCGATCATGGGCCTGAACATCCTGGTCGGGTACAGTGGGCAGCTCTCGCTCGGCCACGGCGCGCTCATGGCGCTCGGCGCCTACACGTCGGGCATCATCGTCCACCGCTACGACGTCGACTACCTGGTGACGATTCCCATCGCGGGGCTCTTCACGGGCTTCATCGGCTTTCTCTTCGGCTTCCCCGCCCTGCGCCTGTCGGCCCTTTACCTCGCGCTCGCCACCTTCGCGCTCGCGGTCGTCACACCCAGCCTCATCAAGCGACCCAAGGACCTGACAGGCGGCGTGCAGGGCATCCTGGTCGCGCAGCCGGACCCACCCGGCGTCGCCAGCAACATCTACGCGACCGTCACCGGGACGGCGATGACCAGCGAGCAGTGGATCTACTACATCGCCCTCTTCTGCACGCTGATCCTGTTCTGGCTGGCCTGGAACCTGTCCCGGCACCGGCCGGGGCGGGCCATGCGCGCCATCCGCGACGGCGAGCTCGCGGCGGCGGCCTCCGGCGTCAACGTCGCGGGCTACAAGACGCTCGCCTTCGGCATCTCGGCCTTTTACGCCGGCATCGCCGGTTCGCTGTACGGCCTCACGATCGGGTTCATCAGCCCGGACACCTTCCCCGTCTCGCTGTCCATCCAGCTGTTGGTCGGTGCGGTCATCGGCGGCCTGGCCTCCATCCCGGGGCCGCTGCTGGGGGCGATCTTCGCCTACTTCCTCCCCATCGAGTCCAACCAGTGGGTGCCCAGCCAGACGTGGCTGCCGGACCAGATCACGTCCACGGTCAAGAACGCCGGACCGGCTGTCAGCTACGGGGTCGTCCTGATCGTCCTCATGATCTTCGCCCCGACCGGGCTGGTCGGCCTGGCGGCCCGGGGTTACTCGGCGCTGAACCGCCGGCTGCGCGGGGCGGGTGATCGGGAGAGTGGACACGCTCCGCAGGACCGTGAGACTGTTTAAATTCTCATTCATAAAAGTGGGAGGAATTTCTATGGGACGAAACGGGCCTCGCGTGGCTGCACTGGCGGCGTTTCTGGTCGTGCTCGCCGCCTGCGGCAACTCCGGAAACAACACCGTGCAGACGGACGTCGGAATCACCAGCAACTCGATCCTGCTGGGCAACACGATCGCCCAGTCCGGGCCGGCGGCGGCGTACGGCACGATCGGCAACGCCGAGCTCGCCTACTTCACGTACGTCAACAACACCCAGGGCGGGGTCAACGGCCGGAAGATCAACTTCAAGATCCTCGACGACGCCTACAACCCTGCGCAGACGGTGCCGCTGACGCAACAGCTCGTCGAGCAGGACCAGGTCTTCGCCATGTTCAGCGGCCTGGGCACGCAGGACCAGACCTCGGTCCGCAGCTACCTCAACGGAAAGAAGGTCCCGCAGCTCTTCGTCGCCACCGGCGCGACCACGTTCGACCTCGACTACGACAGCAACAAGTGGACGATCGGCTGGCAGCCGCCCTACCAGGGTGAGGGACGGATCTACGCCAACGACGTGATGAAGAACCATCCCAACGCGAAGATCGCCGTCCTCTACCAGAACGACGACTACGGCCAGGACTACCTCAAGGGCTTGAAGGACGGGCTGGGCGGCAAATCGTCCATGATCGTCGACGCCGAGAGCTACGACGTCACGGCCGCCAACCCCTTCCCCCAGCTGACGAAGCTCCACGCCTCAGGCGCGGACACGCTGTTCCTCTTCTCGACCCCCAAGCCATCCATCCAGTCGCTCGCATACGTCACCGCCATCCACTGGGAGCCGACGATCTACCTCAACTCCGTCTCCAACCCGCAGGTCTACATGGCCGCCGCGGCCAAGGCGGGCGCCGCGCTGAAGAACGTGACCAGCGTGAGCTACATCAAGGACCCGACCGACCCGCAGTGGGCCAGCGACTCGGGCATGCAGCTCTACAAGCAGGTCATCGCCAACTGCTCGACGTGCAACGTCAACGACGGCTTCAACATCTACGGCGTCGCCGTCGCCTGGACGATGGTTGACGTCCTCAAGAAGGCCGGCAACAACCTGACGCGGCAGAACGTCATGAACATCGCGTCCAGCCAGCTGAACGAGTCGGGCTCCAACGCCAACCCGTTCCTGCTCCCGGGCGTCTCGGTCAAGACCGCCGGAAGCGACCACTTCCCGATCATGCAGGAGCAGGTAATAACCTGGGACACGACGGCCTCAGGTTGGAAGCTCCAGGGCAGCCTCATCGACGAGCGAGGCACGATCAAGTAGCGAATCGAATAGCAGGTAGGCTGCGGCCTTACTGGCTGCAGGCCTACCTGCTCTCTTTCACGTTCGTCGGTCTCTTCGCCGACAGCCGCGTGGGCGCGCTGTGGCAGCAGGACGTCCTCGGTGGGCTTAGCTTCGCCGCCCTTTATCTGGCGGCGCTGAAGGCGCCGCGGGGCCAGCGGATGCAGGTCTGGATCTGCGTCGGCGTCGCCACCGCCTACGAGATCTTCGGCTCGCTGGTCTGGGGCATTTACCGCTACCGCTTCCACAACCTGCCCCTTTACGTGCCCGCCGGTCACGGCATCGTCTACCTTTTCGGCCTGCTCGCGGTCGGGACCCCCGTAGTCCAGCGCCACGGACGGCGCGTCGCATACCTCGTCCTCGGCGCCGCGACGGTGTGGGCCGCGCTCGGGCTGACCCTCATGCACTCGGTGACCGGCCGCCTGGACGTCCAGGGCGCGCTGTGGCTCCCCTACCTCGCCTGGTTCCTGCTGCGCTCGCCGCGGTGGCCCGTGTTCGCGGCGATCTTCATCATCGTCGGTGAGCTCGAGATCTGCGGCACCTCCTTCGGCAACTGGTACTGGATGCCGAACGCGCCATGGACGCACATCCCTTCGGGCAACCCGCCCTCGGTCGTGGCGGGCGGCTACTGCGTGATCGATTCGACGGTGCTCGCCGTGATGTGGCTTTACAGGGTCGGCTTGAACACCATCATCACGAGGATCGCGAGCACCAGCACGCCGAGGATCGGACCCATCATCCTGCCGCGACGCGCGAGCGCCACGAACTCGGCAGACACCGTCTCGCCCGCGTCCGTCAGGGCGATCTGACGCTTCACGAGCGGCGAGTAGACGACGAAGCCGAAGACCGCTATGGCTACGAAAAGGACGATCGCGACGATGACCCAGAGCTGGAAGCCCCAGCTCGCGGTGAAGACCATGATCAAGCCCGTCAGGAACAGCACGCCATAAGCGGGGTTCGCGATCCGGCTGTCGAGGAACCTGATGCCCTTGAGCACAAACCCTGTATGCGCGGGGTCGGCGGCCGCGCGCACCGTCCACACGCCGTACGTGACGTTTGATCCAACCGCGACGATGGCGGCGAAGATGTGGATGAGCTTGAGGATCAGATTGACGGTCGCCATCTAGGCGATGCGCACCGTCGCCGTGCCGACGGTGGTGCGCTTGCCGCCCTCATCCTCGCCCCACACCTCAAGTTCCGCGACGTCGCCTTCGACCCGCGTCACCTTGCCGCGGCACCGATAGGGACGCCCGGGTTGGTCGATGCCGCGATAGCTCACCTCGAAGGCCTCGAGGGTGCCGCCGTCGCCGAGCCAGTCGGTGACCAGCTGGGCGATGAACCCGGCCTTCAGCAGGCCGTGAAGGATGACGCCGGGCAGCCCGACGCTCTTCGCGTATGCCTGGTCGTAGTGGATCTCGTAGAAGTCGCCCTGCGCGCCCGCGTACTGCACGAGCTGGCGCGTCGTCGGATGCTTGACCAGGTCCGGCAGCTCCTGTCCGGCGGTCACTCTCATCGCCGGATCATCGTCCCGCGCAGCCTGGCCACCACCTCGTCGCGCTGGTTCTTGTAGACGGTCTCGAAGATGATGAAAAGGAGATCCCCGCTCGAACCGGCCTTGTCGTAGACATCGGCGACGTGGCCGCGCGCCGTGATCTGGTCGCCGATCATCACCGGGATGAAGTACTCGAAGCGGTTGCCGCCGTTCAGCCAACCCGTGCCGAAATCTTCGGCGTCGCCGAGGTGGATCGATCCGGACGCGAGAGCCACCAGGAACGTGGGCGGCGCCTCCTTCGTCCAGCGCGGATTCGGGTCGCCGATGGCCTCGGCGAAACGCCGGACGTGGCCGGCTTCCACCGTCGCGATCACCGGCGGTCCTTCAACGCCGATGCGCGTTTTCAGCCGATCGATGACTTCGATGATGGCGATGCTCATCGGCCGCGCGGGAGACCAAGGACGCGCTCGGCGATGATGTTGCGCTGGATCTCGGACGAGCCGGCGTAGATCGTCTCCGCCTGGGCCCACATCCAGCCGTACTGCCAGCGACCTTCCTCGATGGCGTAAGGCGAGTCGGGCCCGAGCGCTCCGTACATGCCCTCGACGTCGATCGCGGCCTCCTGCAGACGTTTGTCCATCTCGCTCCAGTACAGCTTGGTCACGCTCGCCTCCGGTCCAGGCGCGTGGCCGTGCTGCGCGCGCGTGAGGTTGCGCAGGCCGATGAGCCGGAACACGTGCGCCTCGATCTGCGCCTGCGCGATCCGCTGCCGCGTCGTGGGGTCGGACCCGACGCCACGCTCCCGGGCGAGCTGCGCGAGCTCGGCCACGACCCGCTCGAAGCGCGCCGCCTGCGCAAGGCCACCTCGCTCGAATCCGAACACGGTCATGGCGATCTTCCAGCCATCGGCCGGCGACGCGACGAGGTCGCGGTCCTCGACCTCGGCGCCCGAGAGGAAGACCTCACAGAACTCGCCGCCGCCGGTCATCTGCTTGATCCGCCGGACCTCGACGCCGGTCTGGTGCATGTCGACGAGGAAGAACCCGATGCCGCGATGCGGATCCGCGTTCGGGTCGGTGCGCGCCAGCAGAAAGCTCTTGTCCGAGTAGTGCGCGCCGCTCGACCAGGTCTTCTGCCCGCTCAGCACCCATTTGCCGTCTCGACGCTCGGCTTTGGTGCGCAGACCGGCGAGGTCGCTGCCGGCGTCGGGCTCGCTGAAGCCCTGGCAGAAGATGAGCTCGCCGCTCAGGATCTTTTCGACGTACTGCTGCTTCTGCCAGTCGCTGCCGTGGACGACGAGCGTGGGGGCGAGCAGCGAGACGCCGAGCCGGCCGAGGATTCCCGGCGCGCCGGCCGTCGCCAGCTCCTCCTGGTAGATCGCCTGCATGACCGGCGTGGCGCCACGACCGCCGGCCTCCTCAGGCCAGCCCAGCTTGAGCCACCCACCTTCGTAGAGGCGGCGCTGCCACTGACGCTGGATCTCGGTCTCCTCTTCCTCCCGGTAGCCGCCGGTGCCGTCGTGGCGCCACTCGGCGGGGAGGTTGGACTCGAGCCACGTCCGCACCTCGTGCCGGAAGGCTTCCTCCTCGGGCGTGAAGCCGAGATCCACGGTTCGAGGATAGTCAAATTGGGCAAACTGGACGTCATGGCCCAGGAAGTCCTGTGCGGCCGGTGCGGGGCGCCGCTGACCAACCCCAACGCACCGTGCCCGCGCTGTGGGTCGCCCGCCTCAGGCGGCTATTACGCCACCTACGCGCCTCGCGTGCGCAAGAGCCCGGTGCTGGCGGCCGCGCTCGCGATCGTGCCCGGGCTCGGGCACTTCTACCTCGGGCACAACATGAAAGGCCTCGCTTACCTGATCGGCGTCGGGGGCCTTCAGTTCTTCGGCTTCGACCTCGACCTGAGCGTCATCGGCGCCGCGGTCGGCGTGCCGATGGAGCTTGGCGGTGGGGCGCTGTGGGCGTTCAGCATCGTCGACGCGTACCGCACCGCCAAGCTGATGGAGCGCGGCGGCTATTAAGTAGCCCGGCGGCGCCTCGTCGTCGTCGCCCGCTTGCGCCGTCCGTTCGAGGCCGCGGTCCGACGCCGCTTGGTGGTGGTGCCTCCGAGAGCCTTCTTCACACGCCGCTGCAGAGTCTTGATGCCCCGCTCGACTCCCCGCCCGGCTCGCGTCTTCTCGGCGCGCGCGGTGAGGTTTGCGACCTGGCGCTGCAGCTGGCGGTTCTTCTTGATCAGCTCGGCCACGAGCGAGTTGAGCTGACCGACGAGGTCACCCGAACGCGCACCACGACGGCGAGCCGTCTTGTTCTTCGAGCCAGGCGGCCGGCCGCGACGACGCGGTGCGTTGCTTTGTGCTTCCTCTGGTGACATGTTCACTCCCCTGAACAAAATAAACTGGGCGCAGCCGTCATATTAGCCGCGCCCAGTGAATTTATCTGTAACGGGTTATGCGGCGACGAGGATCTGTTGTTTGGACAGACTCTTCAATCCTTCGCGCGCAAGCTCGTGTGCGGGATTTGCTTTACGGCTCACATAACGGACGACACGCCAACCTCGTCTGCATCGTTCGCGCACTTCGTAGACCGCGGTGCGAAAACTGTCGCTCGACGGCATGCGGCTGCGCACGACGGGCGCGCAATCCGTGCGCACGATGACTCGGTGATACGGCCACCTGGCCGCCGCGAGGTCCAACGCGCCGGCGCAAACATGCGCCTCCAGCTGTGCCGATCCACCCAGATGCGAAAAGCCGAACGATTCCGTATAGACGGCCCGCCCTCTAACAAAAACGGCCAGGCCGCACCCGGCCCGGCCGTGCTTGTCCAGCGCGGCGTCCACATAGATCACCAGGCACTCCCGCAAACTCGATTTCCTCCAGCAGATGCGGTATTTCCCGCCGGGCCCCCGGCGAGATGCGGCAGAGCCTAACACGATGTTGCGCGCTTGTCGCCACACGGGCACAACATGTGGGGCGTATGCCCACGAAGTCTCAGGCTAGGCCGTGACCTCGCGGGGACCCCTCATCTAATCGGCCGGAGGCAGCTCCGTACCCATCGCGTGGTAACCGCCGTCGACGTGCAGGAGCTCGCCCGTGGTCATGTCCAGGTGATCTGAGAGGAGAACCGCCACGGCCCGTCCGACCGGCGATTTGTCCTGGAGGTTCCAGCCCAGCGGCGCCCGCTTCTCCCAGACTTCCTCGAAATCCTTGAAGCCGGGGATGCCGCTCGCGGCGAGCGTCGCGAGAGGTCCTGCGCACACGGCGTTGACGCGGATCTTGTAGCGGCCCAGATCACGCGCGAGATAGCGCGTGACCGATTCGAGGGCGGCCTTGGAAACTCCCATCCAGTCGTATTTCGGCCAGGCCGCGGTCGAATTGTCGAAATCGATCGTGACCATCGATCCGCCCTGGTCTTTCATCAAAGGCAGAAATCCACGCGCCATTTCTTTGAACGAAAATGCGCTGACCTGCACGGCGGTGGCGACGCTGTCCCATGGCGTCTGCAAAAAGTTGCCGCCGAGAGCGTCCTGCGGCGCGAATGCGACCGAATGGACCAGCCCGTCGATCCGGTCCCATCGCTCCTGCGTCTGCCTGGCCGCGTCGGCGATGTCCGACGGTTTCTGCACGTCCATCTCGAGGATCTCCGGTACGGGATCGAGCTTCTTGGCCGTCATCTGCGTGATCGACATCATCCGGCCGAAGCTCGTGAGCAGGAGCTCCGCGCCTTCCTTCTGCGCTTCCTGCGCGATGGCGAAACCGATGCTGCGCCGGTCCGACATACCGGCGATGAGAATTCGCTTCCCTTTGAGGATCATTGGCGAATACTAAGGTTCTGAGCCGGTCGCCACGGGAGCATCGCGGTTCGACCAGTCGCTCCACGAACCGGCGTAGATCCGCGCGTTGGGCAATCCCGCCACCTCCATCGCGAGCACGTGGTGCGTCGCGTTGACGCCCGAGCCGCAGTAGAACACCGCGCCTTGGGTCGCGCCGAGCTCGGCGTAACGGCGGCGCAGCTCCTCGGGCGACTTGAACCGCCTGTCGGCTGCGAGGTTCTCGGTGAAGGGCGCGCTCAGCGCACCAGGGATGTGCCCCGCCTTGGGGTCGATCGGCTCGGTCTCGCCCCGGTACCTTTCGGCGGCGCGCGCGTCGATGATCGGCACATCGCGCACCGCCAGCAACTGGTCGAAATCGATCGCCCGCGAACGGTCCGGCTCGTGGGCGCGGAAATCACCTGGTTCGACTCGCGGTATGGCGGTCTCGAGCGGCTCTCCCCAGGCGTCGATGCCGCCGTCCAGCACGGTCTGCGCAGCATGGCCGAAATAGCCGAGCAAGAACCAGAGTCTTGCCGCGGTTCCGCCGCCACTGTCGTCGTATACGACGACCCTGGTGCCCTGGCCGACGCCGCTCTTCCGCATTTCGCGCTCGAACTGCTCGGTCGAAGGCAGGGGATGCCGTCCTCCGCCTTCATTGCCGGTCACCGCATCCAGGTCGACGAACACCGCGCCCGGAATGTGGCCAGCCAGGTACTCGTCACGCCCGTTCCGCTGTTGGAGATACCAGCGGAAGTCGATGACCCGCACATCCCGGTCGTCGATGTGCTGATGGAGCCAACCGGCGTCGATGAGCGGACCGAAGGCCACGGCTACGAGCCGAGGACGCGCGTGTCGTGGCAGAAGTGGACCGTGTGCGGATGCATCGCGTGGACCCTGTGGAGCGACCGCTGCCACGCCTCGCGGTCCGCGTGCTGGCCGGGCCATTCCTTGAGGTCGGCGTTCTCGACCTCGCGGTAGATGTCAGACGTATAGGCGGCGTCGCCGATCATCACCGCGGACCCGTCCGATGCGTCGACGAGCACGCTCTGATGGCCGGCCGTGTGGCCAGGCGTGGCGACGACTCGGACGCCCTCGGCGATCTCGGCGTCTCCGTCCACGAGCTCGAACCGCGCGCCGGCGAAGTCGAACCACCTGGCCACGTCGCCCGCCTCGCGCCGCGCCCGTGACAGCTCCGACCGCTGAACGTAGAACGGCGCGTGCTTGAAGACGGCGTTCTGACCGCAGTGGTCGAAATGCAGGTGGCTGTTGATCACGATCTTCACGTCCACCGGGCTCAAGCCGTGCTCCTCGAGGGCGTCGGCCATGTGGCGGTTGACGACCCCCCAATACCTGATCAGCTTCTCGTCGCCCCAGCCGATGCCGGTGTCGACGAGGATCGCGCCCGCCTTCGGATGCTTGATGACGAAGCCATGGACGGGGATGTCGTGGAATGACTCGATCTGCGCGAGGTGCAGCCGGATCACCTCGAGCCCCATCAAGGGATGAACGGCGAGACCGAGAAGACGAGAAACAGCAGCGCGACGTAGACCATCGAGTAAGTCCACAGGCGCTTCGTCCACCGCCGGGTGCCGAGGTCGAGCAGGGCGATGCCGACCAGCCCGATTCCGAGCACGATCGCGGCCGCGAGGTAGACGGCGCCGGCCGAGCCGGTGAAGAAAGGCACGATGCTCACGGCGGCAGTCAGGACCGCGTACACGATCGTCTGCCGCTTGGTCGAAGCCTCCCCGGCGACGACGGGCAGCATCGGGATTTTCGCGCGCGCGTAGTCGGCCTTGAGGAGCTGCGCGAGCGCCCAGAAGTGCGGCGGAGTCCAGAAGAAGATGACCGCGAAGAACGCGACCGCGGTCAGGTCGAGGCTGCCCGTCGCGGCCGCCCACCCGACGAGCGGAGGCACCGCGCCTGCGGCGCCGCCGATGACGATGTTCTGCGGCGTCGTGCGCTTCAGCCACATCGTGTAGACGAAGACGTAGACGAGCGCGCCCGCCAGTGCCAGCGACGCCGCGAGGAGGTTGGCGCCGATCCACAGGGCGACGAAGGACAGCGCCACCAGGACCACGCCCAGGCCAAGCGCGTGCCAGGCGGGAATGCGCCCGTTGGGGAGCGGCCGGCGCCGGGTGCGGTTCATCGCCGCGTCGATGTCACGGTCGAACCAGCAGTTGATGGCGTGCGCGCCACCGGCCGCGCATGTGCCGCCGATCAGGACCGCCACGACCGCGCTCAACGACGGCCGTCCGTGCGCCGCGGGGATCATCACCCCGACGGCCGTGGCGTCGAGAAGCACGACCACGCGCAGCTTCAGCAGGCTCAGGTAGTCGCGCAGCATGTTCACGCCGGTCGTTTGTTGACCTCCAGATGCGCGATCGCGTGCGCGCGGTCGGTCCGCGGCAGGGTCAGCAGCGCGATCGCAAGAACCCCGGCCCACACGAGCGTGGCGATGGCCACGTGGAGACCGTTGAACAGCGCGGCGTCGGTCAACGCGGCTCCGGCCCCGACCGCGACCTGCAGCGCGAACACCGCCAGCGTGGCGATCGCGACGCGACGCAGCGCCGTGGAGCGGGCCGCATCCACCAGGACGTACGCCAGGAAGATCCCGATCAGGAGCACCGCGCCGCGGTGCAGCATCGTGAAACCGTTGGCGCCGGCGAGGTCGGGGCTGAGCCCCGCACCGCACAGCGGCCATGCGTGGCAGCCCTGGTCGGCGCCGCTTGCGACCACGGTCGAGCCGGAGAGCAGCAGGATGTACGTCGCGCCCGCGCCGAGCGCGGCCAGCCGGCCGCCACGGCCCTGTGCCGCCGGCAACGACATGATCGCCGTCGCCAGCAGCAAGCCGAGGATCGCCATCGCCAGGCCCAGGTGGATGAGCACGAGCCAGGGCTGCAGCTCGCGCATGACCACCACACCGCCCACCGCCCCCTCGGCGGCGATCGCGACGAGTGAAAGCGTGGCGAGCATGGGCACGACCGGCCGCGACCTGACGAAGACGATCCAGGCGAAGACCACCGTAGCGATCACGAGCACGCCCGTGACGCTCCCTACCGTGCGGTGCGAGTACTCGATGACGGAATGGACGTCCGGCGCCGGATACGGCCGTCCGTGGCACAGCGGCCAGTCCGGACAGCCCAGGCCCGAGCCGGTGACGCGCACCACGCCGCCGAGCGCGATCTGCAGGTAGGCAAAGAAGGCGGTCGTGAACGCCAGGCGGCGAAAAAATGCTGGTGAGAGCACCAGCGGCCAGTCTACTGAGTGCTCAGGACCGACAGCTCCGACGCCAGCACGCCCTCGGACAGCTCGCCGACCTGCTTGCGGTCGATCGTGCCGTCCGACTTGACGAACACCGTCGTGGGGAATGCCGAGACGCCGTAAGCGCGCCCGACCCCCAGGTCGGAGTCGAGCAGCGACGGCTGCTCGATGCCGAGAGAGCGAAGGAAGGCGGCGGCGACGTCGCGGCTTTCACCCTCGTTGACGAGCACCAGACGCGCGCCCGACTGTCCGACGTCCTTCTGCAGCAGCGGCATCTCGGCCTTGCACGGCGGGCAGTACGTGGCCCAGAAGTTGATGACCAGGGGTTTGCCGGCGAGGCTCGCCAGCGAGACCGCCGTGCCGTCCGTCGCGCCGAGCCTGAAGTCCGGCGCCCGGCCGCCGCCCGTGGTCGAGGACGCCTGGCCGCCGCCGATCGTCGCCAGCGCCTCGAGGACGTCCGGTGCGCCCCATCCGTCGCCACCGGCTGCGAGCTCGCTCAGGCCTTGCGCGCTGAGCGATGTCACGAGCGAGGGCGGGACGTCGTGGCCGACGTCGGGGACGCCGCGATAGACGAGCCGGACGTAGCCGTGGCGGTCGACGAGTGCAAGGGTCGACGTATGGGTGTCACCCGTCGCGAGTTCGACTCCAAACTGCGCCCAGAACGCCTGCAGCTCGCCGCTTGTTCCGGTGACGAACGACCACGTGGCCCCAAGCTGCGTCGCGTAGCTCGAGAGCACAGCCTGCGTGTCGGTCGCGGGGTCGGTGGTGACCTCGGCGAGCATCACGTCCGGCGGGAGGCGCTTGGCCAGCTGGAAGAAGAGCGCCGTGTACAGCGGACAGGTCTCGTGACACGTGGTGTGAAAGGCGGCGATGACCACGTCCTTGCCCGCGATCGACGACAGGTCGAACCCACCGCCGTGCTGGTCGGAGAGGTGAAAGGCGTCCATGCTCACGAACTTGCCCGACAGCTCGCCGAGGCCGAGATTGACGTCGTCGTTGCCGGCGTACGCCGCGCCGGGGATCAGGCGACCGGCGCCTATGCCCAGCAGCAGCGGCTCGACCTGCCCGGCCGTGATCACGACCTTCAACGGCTGTGCGTCGCCCCCCAGCCGCACGGCGTCGTACGTCCCGCTCGCCAGCGAGACCACCAGCAGCTGCCGCTGGTCCGGCGCCGCCGGGACCGCGCCGCTCACGTTCCCCACCGCCGACCATGTCCCGGCCTGCCGCAGCGACAGCGCGGTCGCGGGCAACGTGGTCGCCGACCGCGCCGCGCCGACCACGACCAGCGTTCCTGTCGGCTGCTGTAGCCGCGGCACCGCCCACAGGACGACGATCGCCAGCACGGCGACGAGGGCCGCGCCGATCCACAGGTACCGCGAGTTCGTCGTGAGCTAGGCCACCTTGACCGGCGACGCCCCGTACTTCGCCGCCACGCTGTCGATGTACGCCGCGCAGATGTCGGCGACCTCCGAGCTCTCGATCTGGATCACGTTCTCGGCGTTGCTCTCACCGCTGTGCGACAGGTTGAAGCTGCCGGTGTAGACGTAGTCGTCCGCGACCAGGATCTTCGCGTGCATGAAGTCGTGGGTGCTGCCTTTGGCGTACGGAGTCGAGCGCTTGGCACCGAACCGCGCGTGCGACGTGATCGTGTGAAACGCGGAGATCTTCCACGCGGCGCCGTCCTGCGAGCCCCACTGGTGATTTACCTCGTCCATCTGCGTCGCATCGTACACACCGGCGATGTCGACCCCGGGCGAGCCGACGACCTCGGCCAGCGTGCCCAGCACCGGTCCGGAGGTGATCACAGGCGAGCAGATGCGGATTCGCCTCTCGGCCGTGGAGATGGAACGAGCCATCGCGTGGACGAGCTTGTCGGCGCGCCCGGGACAGAAGTAAGGCCGCACTCGCGTGCCGTCCGCGAGCTGCGACCACGGCGACGAGATGCGGCCCGACAGCGCGACGACGGGGCGGTCCCACAGGCCCTGGAAGTCGAACGAGAAGTCCTTGGCGATCTCACCGGACGCCACCGTACAGATGACGTTCTCCTCCCGGTTCCACGAGTCGTTGGTCCAGTTCGTCGAACCGGTCCAGACGGTGTCGCCGTCGCGCACGACGTACTTGTGATGCATCAGGTCCGGCACGCCGGGCACCGGCTTCGTCTGCACGCCCGCGGCTTCGAGACGGTGCACGAAGTCCCAGTCGATCTCCGGCGGCGGCGGCTCGGGGATCGCGAGCGCGTGGTCCTGGTTGAACATCAGCCGGACCGCGACCCCGCGTTTGACGGCCGCCTCGAATGCGCCGAAGACCGTGTCCCCGGGCGACTGGTCGAGACGAAGGTCGTAGATCGCCACGTCCAGGGTGCGGGTGGCGCCGCCGAGGAAGGTCGCCAGGCGCTGCGCCACCACGTCGGCTGTCTGGCCGCCGTCGCTGAGGAAGTAGAGGTCGAGCGGGCTTATTGCGCGCCCGCCTTGGGCTCGCCCGTCTGCTCGCGGGGTTCGTCGATCGTCACCGGCAGCGGTCGCGTGACCATCTCGGCCGCCTCCTCGGGGTCGTCGGTGACCGACATGAGCCTCAGGTCCTCGGGCGCGATGGCCGCGGCGGCGAGCACGTGGTCCTCCAGCCATTCGAGCAATCCGCTCCAGTACTGCGAGCCGAACAGGACGATCGGGAAGTGCTCGATCTTGCCGGTCTGGGCCAGGGTCAGCGACTCGAACAGCTCGTCGAGGGTGCCGAAGCCGCCGGGGAAGATGACGAACCCGCGGGCGTACTTGACGAACATGTTCTTGCGGACGAAGAAGTAGCGGAACTCGACGCCGAGGTCGACATACCGGTTGAGCGACTGCTCGTGGGGCAGCTCGATGTTGCAGCCGACCGAGAGTCCGCCGGCGTCGTGACAGCCCTTGTTGACCGCCTCCATCATTCCCGGGCCTCCGCCCGTGATGACGGCGAAACCGCGGTTGGCGAGGGCGCGGCCGAGCTTTTCGCCCGCGCGGTAATAGGGGTCTGTGCGCTCCGTGCGCGCGGACCCGAAGACGGTGATCGCCGGGCCCACCTCGTTGAGCGCGTCGAAGCCTTCGACGAACTCGGAGAGGATGCGGAGCACGCGCCATGGGTCGGCGTGGTGGCTGAGCTCCTCGATGGCGCTGCGCTCGAGCAGGGTACGGTCGGCGGGAACGTGCTCGGACGGCACGACCAGGCGACCGGCGCGACGGCGATCGTTGATGGCCCGGCGCTCCGACTCGTCCATTACGAAGCTTTCTGGGTCGAGGGCTCTTCCCCGTTCACGGGGATCGGCTCCGTCGCGACCGACGGAGTTTCCGCTTTGGTCTCCACAGGCACTGTTTCTACGACGGCCGGCTTCGTCTGTGTGCCGTCCGGCATCTCCAGCAGCTGGTCGAGGTGCGTCTTGAGGGTGGAGACCTCGGCCTCGAGCTCGTGGACGCGGTGGCGGTGGCGCATGTGCTCGGTGAAATGGTGGAGGTTGTTCCACCAGTGGTACAGCGTGCCCGCGGCGAGGACGAGCACCAGGGGCACGATGGCCACGCTCCACAGCGGCACGCCGACGAGCTTGAAAACCGCGAATCCGACCGTCACGGTGGACGTGTTGCTGTAGCCGAAGATGGTGGCCGCGACGCCCACCAGCAGCCCGAAAACGAGCGCGCTCGCGAGTACGAAACGCTGCCAGAGGTGGCTCAGGTCGGGCACCCGGCGAAGGTTACTCCGGTTGCCCGGCGACGGCCCCTCCTTTAAGCGACCCGTTCCGAGGCGACCCTCTCCAGGACGATCACCGGTATCCGCCGGCTGGTCTTTCGCCGGTAGTCGTTGAAACCGGGCATCTTGCGCGCGTGCTCCGCGTACAGGCGCTCATAGTCCTGGTCGTCCTCGACGATCCGCGCCCGGGCCTGGAACTTCTCGCCCAGGGCCTCGACGGTCACGACCGGGTGGGCGACGAGGTTGTGGAACCAGGCGGGATGGCTCGGGGCGCCGCCCTTGGAGGCGACGATGACGAGGTTCTCGCCGTCCCGGGAGAAGGCCAGCGGGTTCTCGCGGTGCTCGCCCGACTTCGCCCCTCGGGTCGTCAGGATGAGGACGTCCGCGCCCTTGAACGGGCCGCCCGACGCCTTGCCCTCGTTCGCCCTGAGGTCGCGGATCAGGTTGGCGTTGAAATCGTTGTAACTGTGGCTCATGCAACTGACATACCCAGAGGCCGCGGATTCCATTCCTCGCCGCCGGCCTGAGATATGGTGAGCGTGGCTTTGAGCGGTCAGACCGAACCTGCTGCGGCGGCCGGCCACCTTTCGCCCGACGGCTACTGGTGGTGGAACGGATCCGCCTGGGTTCCGGTGGCGCAGGCGCAGCCGCACTTCGCGCCCCCCGTCGCGGCCCGGCCACGTCGCCCGCTGCCCTGGATGCGCATCTCCGCGGGCGCCGCGGCGATCGTGGGCGTGATCGCCACCCTGGTCGGCTGCATCATCCCCTACGGCACGTTCCCGGACCCGAACGGTGGGCCGACAACGACGTCGAGCATCTTCAGCGGCGGTTTCTCCGGGGCGGGATGGGACATCCCCGAGCCGGTGTTCGTGATGCTGGCCGCAGCCGCGGCCGCGACTCTCGTGCTGGTCGGCATGAGCCGCTTGATCCAGGGCATCGCGGCCGGGCTGCTGATCGGCGTCGGTGCGGAGGCGGCGATGATGTGGACCGCGTACCTGGGGCTTGCGGCCACGGACGGGTCGCCGGAGGTCGGGGGGATCATCGGCGCGGTGGGCGCGGTGCTGATCCTCGTCGCGGGGTTGCTCGTGCTGGCGACGGTGTTCAGCCGGCAGCCCGCGGTTGAGTCGACCACGCCCGCCGTCGAGTCGGCGGCCACACCCGAGACGGTCGCCGCGCCGGCGCCGTAGCCGACCTGTCCGGTATGGCGGGTGCGAAGGGCCTTGTGCTCGGCGGCGGCGGGATCACCGGAATCGCTTGGGAGATCGGAGTCATCGCAGGCCTTGCGGCCCGCGGCATCGACCTATCGACAGCCGACGTCGTGGTGGGCACGTCCGCGGGCTCGGCCGTCGGCGCGCAGGTCCTGGGCGGCACCGCGCTCGAGGAGCTCTACCTCGGTCAGCTCGCCGATGCGAGCGGGGAGACCGGATGGCGCATGGGCTTCGGCGCCATCGTTCGCTTCATGATCGCCGCGGCCTGGCCCGGCGACGGCCGGCGGGGTCGGGCGCGGCTGGGTCGCGCGGCCCTGGCCGCCCCCACGATGCCGGAGTCGGAGTTTCGGCAGATCTTCGAGTCGATGCTGCGGAACGGTTCCTGGCCCGAGCGCCGGCTCTTGATCACGGCCGTCGACGCGGAGAGCGGTGAGCCGAAAGTGTTCGAGCGCGACACCGGTGTCGAGCTCGTGGACGCGGTCGCCGCCAGCTGCGCCGTGCCGCTTGTGTTGCCGCCGATGACCGTGGCCGGCCGGCGTTACATCGACGGCGGGGCGAGGTCGATCGCGAATGCGGATCTCGCCACCGGCTGCGACCGTGTGGTCGTACTCGCCCCGATCGGTTTCGGCATCAGGCGACGTCAGCGGATCGGCCCGCAGCTCGGCCTGCTGGGGCCTGGTGTGCACTCCGTGGTCGTGACTCCAGACGCCGCCGCGCGCCGAGCCATCGGTTCCCGGCCGCTGGATCCGGCAAGACGGGCGGCGGCGGCTCGGGCCGGCCATGACCAGGCCGCATCTGTCGCGGACGGCGTGCGTGGGGTCTGGTCAGCCGGGTAGGCAGCCTGAAGCGGAATTCCGCTCCGCATCCTTCTCCAGTACCGAATCGGCGCTCAGATTCGGCGCCGAATCATGATCCGGCGCGAAATCTGACCGAGACCTGGCCGTTTCGTACACTCCCGCCTGCATCAAGAGCGGTCGGTATCAGCCGGCCCGGCAACCTGGTCTAGACAGCCGAGGTGCCATCGGCAGTTGGCGGGATGCGGTTCCGAACAGGAGCAACGAAATGTCTGACGAAAGGAAAGCGCCGTATCGGTTCTACTCGGCATGGGACAACGCGCATGGCAAGGAGGTCCCGATGCCTTGGGCGAGCTGTCCGGGATGGGACGACCCGATCCGGCTTGTGAAGCAAGCTTCGTGCTGCGGCCAGCCGCCGATCGGTCGATGCCGCTGCGGGCGATGGGATTACGGCCGCCATGCGAAGCATTGGGGCGCTCACGTGAGCGTCAGCCAGGACGACAACCCGGCATGACGGACGAGGTGAGCCGATGGCGCGGCGTCTACTTCTACATGATGCAAGCCGCCGACCGCCGCTACGGT
Source organism: Candidatus Dormiibacterota bacterium (assembly GCA_035689485.1). Classification (GTDB taxonomy): domain Bacteria; phylum Chloroflexota; class Dormibacteria; order Dormibacterales; family Dormibacteraceae; genus 40CM-4-65-16. The sequence continues at coordinate 17,171 of DASSLL010000079.1, forward strand.
CATCACGGTCAGCACTCACCGCCAAGTCGTTGCGGCCGATGCGGGGTCCAATGGTCGGCGGAGGTTCATGGCCAGACATGTTTTGGCGAACAGCCCCACGTCTGGATCCGGCCACACGATTAGACGTCGCGCCGAACTCCCTCGTTCCTTGCTGCGAAGCCGGTTCAGCTTGGTGGAGGCGGCGGGAGTTGAAAATGCGTCCTAGGCCCGGTTTCGTATTTGCGCAGAGGCGATCTGACCGGCAAAGTGACCGGCAAAGTCCTAGCGCAGCGCCTCTCCGAGTGCGTCGATCGCTCGACGTGCCGAGCCTTCGGTACTGTGCACGTAGGTCCTGAGCGTGGTGGCGACGTCGGCGTGACCGAGCACGTCAGCCACGGTGCGGACGTCTATACCGCGGGCGAGCATCAGCGTCGCCGTCGTATGCCTCAAGTCGTGA
>DASSLL010000080.1:0-3038 GCA_035689485.1 Candidatus Dormiibacterota bacterium
CGGTCCAGGTGATGCTCGAGCTGCGACTGCAGCACGCCCTCGATCGAGTTCATCAAGGCGCCATCAAGCTTCAGGCGCCGGTACGTCTGCACGTCGCCCGACGCCATCAGCCGCAGCACCTTGATCGCGGCCAGGGGCACCAGCTCCATCGTCGGCAGCGCACACCGGTCGCACAGGAACCCACCTGCGTCGGCCGAAAAGGCGGCCGGCCGGGCCGCCAGCGGCCGCTCGCACGACGCGCAATTCACCAATTGGGGGGCATAACCCAACAGATCCAGGGCGGCCAGCAAGAACCACGCCGACGCCCGCCGCGGGTCGGTCTCCCGCGACAGCTCAGCCAGCGAAGACACCGCCAGCTCGTACACCCCGTCCAGCGGGTGCCGGTCCTCGCACACCCGCTCCGCCAGCTCCGCGATCAGCGCCGCGTGCGCCATCCGCTCCACGTCGCCCTCGATCCGGTACCCGGGGATCCGCGAAACCTGCGCCACCACGTCGAGCTCCCCCCGACCCTTTGCGAGCAGCACGTCGACGTGCGAATAGAGCTCCAGGGAAGGACCGAGCTTCGACGACGTGCGGCGCACCCCCTTGGCGATCGCCCCCACCTTGCCGTGCTCGCGCGTCAGCAGGGTGAAGATCCGGTCGGCTTCCCCGTAGTCGAGCTTGCGCAGCACGACCGCGCGGTCACGATACGTGGCCAGGGGATTCCTCCACCGGTGAGCGGCGCGCTTCGTCCTCCGACGGCCACGGCTCTTCGGCGACCAGGCGAATCCACTCGATGCGCCGCCCCTTCACCTTCTCGACCACCCACTTGGCACGGCCGGCCTGGAACGTGTCGCCCTCCTCCGCGATCTTGCCGAGCATCGCGTGCACGTACCCGCCGACCGAGTCGTAGTCGCCCGACTCCTCGATGCCCAGGTGCAAACGCTCGTTGAGCTCCTCCAGCGGAAAAGTCGCCTCGACTCGCGCCTCGTGGTCGTTCAAGATCTGCAGCTCGTCCTGCTCCGCGGTGTCGTACTCGTCGCGGATCTCGCCGACGATCTCCTCGAGCAGGTCTTCCAGAGTCACCAGGCCCGCGGTCCCGCCGTACTCGTCGACCACGATCATCATGTGCTGCTTCTTCACCCGCATCTCGTTCAGCAGCTCGTCGACTTTCTTCTGCTCGGGCACGAAACCGATCGGCCGCAGCACCTTGTCCATGTCGAACTTCTGCGAGCTCGCCAGCGTGTAGAAGAGCAGCAGGTCCTTGGTGTGGATCAGGCCGATCACATGGTCGATGTTGTCGTCGTACACCGGCAGCCGCGTGTGCCGGTGCTCCTTGAAGAGCTTCACGATGTCGCGCAGCTGCGCGTCGTGAGGTACGGCGACGATGTCCGTGCGTGGAATCATCAGCTCGCGCACGGTCTTGTCGCCGATCTCGATGATCCCGTGGATCATCTGGTGCTCCTGCTCCTCGATCACGCCCTGCTCCTCCGAGACGTGGAGCACCGTCAGCAGCTCCTCCTCTGTCAGGTATGGGGCGCGCGCCGCGCGGCCGCCGGTCAGGCCTCGGGAGATGAACGTGACCAGCCACAGGACCGGGCCGAGGAAGCTGGCGACCCGGTCGACCGGCACCGCCGCCCACAACGACCATCGCTCGGCGTTGGCGATGGCGAGGGTCTTCGGCGTGACCTCGGCGACGATCAGCAGCACCACCGACAGCAGCACCGACACCAGGAGCGTGAGCCACAACCGCCACGAGTCCGGGACGCCGGCGCGGGTGAGCACCGAGTCGGAGAGCAGCGCGGTCGCGGTCGAAGCCACGATGAGCGCGAGCGTGTTCGTGAACAGGACCGTGGACAGGAACCGGTTCGGGTCCGCGCGCAGGCGCTGGAGGATGGCGGCGGCCTCGCTGCCCTGCTCGGCCAGGAACCGGACGCGCAATCGCCCGACCGACGTCAAGGCGGTCTCGGTGCCGCTGGCCAGCGCGGCGAAGACGAAGCACGCGAGCAGGACGATGAGCTCGACGATCTCTTGCCCGGTCATGGGGCCACCGAGACTAGCGGAAGAGCTCGCTGACGCTCCGGTTCTCGTGCACCCGGATGATCGCCTCAGCGAGCAGAGGTGCCACCGACAGCACCCGCAGTGGCTTGCCCACCTTGTCTTCGGGGATGGGCACCGTGTCGGTCACTATCACCTCTTCCACGTCAGCTTTTCTGAGCTTTTCCATGGCGTCGCCGGTCAGGACCGGATGCGTCGCCGCGATGAACACCCGCTGCGCCCCCTGCGTGCGCAGCGCCGCCGCCAGCTTGATGATCGTGCCGCCGGTGGTGATGATGTCCTCGATCACCACGCAGTCGCGGCCTTTGACGTCACCTGAGATGGCGATCACCTCGACCGACTGCTCGTCCGGCCGGCGCTTGTAGCCGAACGCGATCGGCGCCCCCAGGTCGTTGGCCACCGCCTCCGCGCGGCGGCCGCCGCCCGCGTCCGGGGCGACGATGGTCATGTTCTTGAGGTTCAGGTTGCGCAGGTACTCGGAAAAGATGCGGTGCGGCGACAGGTGGTCGGTGGGCACGTCGAAGAAGCCTTCGATGGCCTCGGCGTGGAGGTCGAACAGCAGCAACCGGTCGGCTCCGGCCAGCGTGATGAAGTTCGCCATGAGCTTGGCCGAGATGGGCTCGCGCGGCTGCGTCTTGCGCTCTTTGCGCGCGTAGCCGTAGTACGGGATGACCGCGGTGACCCGGCCGGCGGAAGCGCGCCGCAGCGCGTCGAGCATGATGAAGAGCTCGATGTAGTGCTCGTTCACGGGCGGGCTCGTGGGCTGGATCACGAACACGTCGTGGCCGCGCATCGAGTCTTCGATCTTGACGTTGATCTCGCCGTCCGGGAACCGGCGGAGCCGGGCGTCGGTCAGGGGCACGTCGAGGATCTCGGCGATGCGGGCGGCCAGCATCGGGTTGGCGCTGCCCGAGAGCAGCTTGAGCTCGCCCCAGGGCGACGTGTCGGTGCCGGTGTACTCGACCGCCGTCTGGATCCTCCCGATCATGCCGGTTTCCTCC
>DASSLL010000081.1:0-2993 GCA_035689485.1 Candidatus Dormiibacterota bacterium
AGGTTGGGGATACGGCCGTAGCTAAGGCGCGAGGGGGCTCTCATCTCTGAGATCAATTCGGTTCTCCTTCCAGGAAAAAGGGCGCGCTCAGCTAAATGGCAGGGTGAGCGGCCGGGACGTGCACGAACGGCAAGTGTACGACAATCTACCCCTCTTTGGGGGCGCTTAAACAGGCGGACACGAAGGCGTCCGGCCCAGGTTTCCGGGCACTATACCACCCCGGGGGTCCAAGTGACCCCTCTCCCCTCACCGGAGACGGGTTGGGGTGAGCGGCCACAATGTCCATATGCCCGACTGGAAGGCGCTGCGCGCCGAGTTCCCGCTCCTCGACCGCTGCATCTACCTCAACGCCTGCTCGCTCGGGCCCCTGCCGCGCCGCGGCGCCGAAGCGATCCGCCGGTACGCGGCCGACTGGGACGCGCAGGGCACGCCGGTCTGGTACTCGGCCTGGCTGCCGCTCCTCGAACGCTTCCGGGGCAAGGTCGGTGAGCTCCTCAGCGCCCCCGCCGGCTCGACGGCGATCGCGCCTTCGGTGTCGGTCGCGCTGACGACGCTGGCCTCCGGCCTGCCCCTCCCCGAGGGCCGCTCGAAGGTCCTGATCGGCCAGCTCGACTTTCCGACCATCGGCCACCAGTGGCTGTCCCGGCCCGGGTTCGACGTCGAGTTCGTACCCAGCGAGGACGGCATGACGATCCCGCCGGAGGCGTTCGCCGAGCGGATCGACAGCTCGACCGCCCTGGTCGCGACGACGCACCTCTTCTACACGACGGGCTACCTCCAGGACGTGCGCGCCATCGCGGACGCAGCCCACGCCGCCGGCGCGCTGTGCCTGATCGACGGCTACCAGACGTGCGGCTGCGTGCCGCTGGACGTCAATGCCATGGACTGCGACGCGTTCGTGGGCGGGTGCCTCAAGTGGGTCAGCGGCGGTCCGGGGAACGCCTTCCTCTACGTCCGGCCCTCGCTCATCCCGCGCGTGCGGCCCCAGGGCACCGGCTGGTTCGCGACCCGAGACCCGTTCTCCTTCACGCTGCAGGAGCTGACGTTCGCGGACGACGCGCGTCGCCTGGAGACCGGGACGTGGGCGATCGGCTGCCACTACGCCGGGCTGGCCGGGCTCGAATTGGTGCTGGAGGTCGGCGTCGAGAACATCCAGGAGCGGCTGCGTGACCTGACGGACAGCATCCTCCGGCGGTGCGACGATGCCGGAGTCCGCACTTTCACGCCGCGGGAGCGGGCACGCCGCTGCGGGATCGTGACGCTCGAGTGCGAGCGGCCGGAGGAGGTCGAGGCGCGGCTCCACGAGGCCGGCGTGATCGTCGATTCCCGGCCGGGCCGGATCCGGCTGTCGCCGCACTGGTGTGTTGCCGAAGAGGAGTTGGAGCGCGGGATGGACCTGGTCCTCGAGTACATCCGGGCGGGGGCGAAGAGCCGGGCCTAGCCGTTTCGCCGCGCATACGTGCGCGTCAGCCCTTCAGCCGCCTTCGGCCACACTTGTTCACGGTGTCGCCCAACAGGCGTTCTAGGTACGAGATGTCCGCACCTCGCTCGTTGGGCCTGCCGCCGAGCATCGTCGCCTGCCTCTTCGACCTCGACGGCGTCGTGACCCAGACCGCGAAGGTCCACGCCCAGGCGTGGAAAGAGACCTTTGAGTCGGTCCTCCACGTGCCCTTCGACGCCGTCAAGGACTACGACCTCTACGTCGACGGCAAGCCTCGGGAAGAAGGCGTCCGCTCGTTCCTGCAGGCGAAGAGCATCGCCCAGGACCCGAAGCTGGTGACCGATATCGCGGAGCGCAAGGACGCCCGCTTCCGCGAGCTCATCCACGAGCACGGCGTCGACACGTATCCCGGCACGCTGCGCTACATCGAGGCGGCCCGGCAGGAAGGCAAGAAGCTCGCGGTCGTCTCCTCCAGCCGGCACACGACCGAGGTCCTGAAGGCCGCGCGGCTGGAGGGGCTCTTCGACGCCCAGGTCGACGGCAACGTCGCCGCCCGTGAGCACCTGCACGGCAAGCCGGCGCCCGACACCTACGTCCGCGCCGCCCAGATGCTGAGCGCGAAACCCGACGAGGCCGCCGTCTACGAGGACGCGCTCGCCGGCGTCGAGGCAGGGCGCAACGGCCACTTCGGCAGGGTCGTCGGCATCGACCGCGCCGGCCAGCGCGAAGAGCTGCTCAGGCACGGCGCCGACGTCGTCGTCGAGGACCTGGCCGAGCTGCTCGCCTCGTGATCCCGGAAGGCTATTTCCCAGTCGAGCCGTGGGCGGTGCGTGAGCCGCGGCTCGACGCCAATCTCCTGGGCCAGTCGGAATCGATCTTCGCCCTGTCCAACGGCCACATCGGCTGGCGTGCCAACCTCGAGGAGGGCGAGCCGCACGAGATCCTCGGGAGCTACCTCAACGCCGTCTACGAAGAGGTCCCCCTGCCGGTGGCCGAGACCGCGTACGGCTACCCCGAGGCGGGCCAGACGATCATCAACGTCGCCGACGGCAAGATCATCCGGCTGCTGGTCGACGACGAGCCTTTCGACATCCGGTACGGCACGGTGATCGAGCACGAGCGCGTCCTCGACCTGAAGGCCGGCCTCCTTCGGCGCACGGTCGTTTGGGAATCGCCCGCGCACCGCAGGGTGCGCATCCGCACCACCCGCCTCGTCTCCCTCGTCCACCGCGCGCTGGCCGCCATCCGCTACGAGGTCGAGCCGGTCGATGGCGGGGCCGACCTCGTCGTCCAGTCGGAGCTGGTGGCGAACGAGCCCGTGACCGGCCGGCACCGCGAGGACCCGCGCAGCGCGACAGTGGTCGACAGACCATTCCAGGAAGAGTTCCGGGACACGACCGAGCGCGGCGCCGTCCTCATCCACTCGACCAGGAAGAGCAAGCTGCGAGTCGCCGCCGCCATGGACCACGAGGTCCGGGGACCGAAGCGGCTGGACGCCTCCTCCGAGGTCCACGAAGACCTCGCGCGGTTCACGGTCGCCGCCCCGGTGAAG
>DASSLL010000082.1:0-57661 GCA_035689485.1 Candidatus Dormiibacterota bacterium
GGCCTCCAGGAGAGTCCAGCGAAGTCGCGTCTCCATCGGGGATTCGGCCGGCTCGGCGAGGTCGTCGAACCGGCCAAGGCCGCGACGGAGAGCTTCGTCGGCGAGGACGAGGTATTCGACGCGCGAAAGCCTCCGTCTGAGGTACCAAAACGTCCGGGCAAGCGTGGTGACGCGAAAGCCACGCACGATGGTCATCTCCGGCATCTCGCTGCGATGAACGACCAGGCCGGGTCGCGAGCGCACGCCTGAAGTCGTCGGGACTTCGACCTCGACGGGGTTGCAGGGATCGACGTCGAGGCGGTAAAGCCACGCGGAGCTGAACCCTGCGAAGGCCGCGCACGGCGGCAACCGGTTTCGCCAGGCGACAAGGGATTGCCAGTGCTCGGGACGAAGGCCAACCCAGCAGTACAGCTCGCTCCCGACACGCCGCCACGACCTTCGCCTCAGCGCGTCAAGCGTGACTCCTGCGGCCCGTGCCTCTTCAAGGGTGAAAGGTCGCATCTTCAGCTCCGGCGGGATATGCGGTCTGCGGCCCACACCTCAAGACTGCAGCCGGTCGTCAACCCCGCCTGTTAAGACGTTTCTGGCGCCAGAAACGCCAAATCCCTGTTTTATTTGGTGGTTTTGGCGCCAAAGACGCCAAATCAGGGGATCAGGGGGTGGTCAGGGGGTCAGCACGTAAGCCCGCACCGGGAACGACGCCCCGCCGACCCACGCGATCGGCACCGCATGCAACCGCCCGCCCGATTCCGGGACAGACGAAAGGTTCGTCATGTGCTCGCAGATCGGAATCCCCGCGCCCAGCAGCGTGGTGTGCGCGGGGCGCGACGGGTCCGCCGTGTCGTCGATGTTCAACGAGTCGATGCCCACGAACAGCGCCCCCGCCCGGACCAGCAGCGCGCACGCGTCCGCCGTCAGAAACGGGTTCGGGCCGAAGTACTCCGGCGTCCCCCAGTGGCGCGAGAAGTCGGTCCGGATCAGCACCGCCCGGTAGCGCAGCTCGACGCCCACGAGGGCCTCCGGGCCGATGGCCCTCTCCCCTTCGCTGCAATCCACGACCACCGTCTCCAGGTCTGCCAGGCGCTCCAGGGGCAACCCGGCGAGGTCGGTCGCGTCCCGAAATCGGTGCACCGGCGAATCCACGTACGTCCCCGTGTTCCCGCACAGGTGCAGCGACGCGATGAAGAACTCGGCCTTGCCCTCATAGCGCTCGGCAGAGGCCTCGTACGACAGGTTCACCTCCACCGAGGGCTCCGGCAGTCCCGGGTACGTCTTCATCCCTGCGACCACCGGGTGCGACACCTCGACGAACCGCGCCACACAGGAATTTTGAGACCTAAATGAGAGTGTTTCGAGACTGCGCTTGAAACCAGGAGCGCGGGAGGCTGCCTCCCATCACGCGAACAGGAGGCGGCAATGAGCGTTTTCACACGAATTCGGATGCTGTTCAACGCTGAGGCGAGCGGCGTCCTCGACAGGGCCGAGGATCCCAGGACGGTCCTCGACTACGCCTACAACCAGCAGCAGGAGCTGCTCATCACCCTGCGGCGGGGGCTGGTCGACGTCGCCACCGCCAAGCAGCAGCTCGAGCAGGAAGCCAAGCGTCTCGACCAGCGCATCCCGCAGCTCGACGACCAGGCCCGAAGGGCGGTCGCCGCGGGACGGGAGGACCTCGCGAGAGTCGCCATCGAGCGCAAGTGGCTCGCCGCGAACGAGATCGAAGGCCTCACCAAGCAGATCGCCGAGGTCGAGGCGGAGAAGCAGCGCCTCGCCGGCCAGGAGCGCCAGCTCCAGGTCCGGGTCGAGCAGTTCCGGACCCACCGCGAGGTCGTGGTCGCGCGCTACTCCGCGGCCGAGGCCGAGGTCCGGCTCAAGGAATCGATGGCCGGCGTCAGCGGCGAGCTGGCCGAGCTCGGCATGGCCGTCGGCCGCGCCGAGGAGAAGGCGGAGCGCCTCCAGGCCCGGGCCAGGGCGATCGACTCGCTGGTCGACCTCGGGAGCTTCCCGCAGGCCGGCGGCGGCGACTTCGTCGAGGCCGAGCTCCTGCGCATCACCGTCTCCAAGGAGATCGACGCCGAGCTCGAGCGCATCAAAAAGGAGATGCCGAAGCAATGAGCGCCACCACGCAATGGGACGACCACCTCAAGTCGCCCGACGGCAAATGGTTCTGGGACGGCGTCTCGCAGCAGTGGAAGCCCGTGCCCCCGGCGACCCCCGCCCCGCCGCCGCCGCCCGCCGTCAGGCATACGGTCAAGCAGGCAGAAAGCGGCCTCAGCTCGTTCAGCGGCGAGGTGCGGTCCGAGGACCTGGCTTACGGCCAGACGGTGCTCGTCTGGGCCCGCTGGATCCTCATCGGCACCGGTCTGCTCCTTTCGTTCTGGGGCCCGAAGGACCTGCTCACCCTCCAGGTCGAGCTGGCCGCGATCATCGCCCTCGCCTTCGGCAACTTCTACCTCCACGTCCAGCTGATGCGCGGCCACCCCGCCATCGACACCGTGGTCTACGGGGCGAGCCTCGCCGACATCAGCGTCGTCACCGCCCTCGTCCTCGTCCAGCACGGGTACGAGTCGCCGGTGTTCATCTTCTACTTCGCGGCCATCGTCGGCATCTCGGTCGCGTTTCCGACGTTTCTTTGCGCCGGCTACACCGCGCTGGCCCTCGGGGTCTACGGGATCATCGCCCTGGCCACCGCGCCCAGTGACGGCTACCCGGCCGTTTTCACGCGGCTGCTGATGATCGCGGCCGTCGCCCTGTGCGGCAACGTCTTCGCCCGCAGCGAGTCCAAACGGCGGGCGGACGCCATCCGCATCCACACGGAGATGCTCGATGAAGCGCAGCAAAGAGGAGGTCAACTCGATGTCGAACGTGCGTGAGGTCCGGACCCCGAAGCAGGCCGAGCAGGAGGACCTGTTCTTCGGCCAGAGCGTGATCCTGTGGGCGCGCTGGAGCGTCATCGTCGCCGGCATCGTCCTCGTCCTTTGGACCTCGACCGACATCACCTTGCTCACCCAGACGATGCCGTTCTTCCTGGTCCTGATGGCCGTGAACTTCTTCCTCCACGGACGCTACGTCACGGGCAGCCCGCTCAACCGCGTGGCCGTGACCGCGGCGAGCGTCGTCGACCTGATCCTGATCACCGCCATCGTCGTGCTGTGGCCCGGCAGCCACGGCTTGAACAACCAGTTCTTCGTCCTTTACTTCCCGGTCGTCTTCGCCTTCGCGCTCGTCTTCACGCGCAAGATCGAGGCCGCCTACACGGCGCTGGCGATCGCGCTCTACGTCGGAGCGTGCGTCTTCACGGGGTCGGTGCCTTTTGACCTGGGCGACCAGGACAAGGTGCTCGTGATGCGCGTCATCGTCATCGCGGCGCTCGGCTTCCTCGGCAACTACTACTTCCGCATCCAGCGCGACCGGCTGGCGAAGCTCTCGAAGAGCCGGACCGCGGGCGCGCAGGCGTGATGCGCTTCCTCGCGCGGCTCAAGGCCGTCCTGGCCCAGGGCGCGAGCGTGGCGCTCGCGCCCGCGCCCGACCCCCGCGTGACGAATCTCACCTCGCATCAGAAGCAGCGGGCGCTGCTGGACCAGGTGATCAGGGCCGGGCAAGAGGTGACGGCCGCCAAGCTCAGGCTGCAGGTGACCGCCGATGCGATCCGACAGAAGCTGCCCGCGATGGAAGAGCAGGCGCGCCAGGAGCTGCGCGCCGGCAACGAGGCCATGGCGCGGCTCGCGCTGCAGCGCCGGCAGGTCGTCGCCCACGAGCTCGAGACGCTCGAGCGCCAGCTCGCCGAGGTCGAGAAGGAGGAGTCGGCGCTGGCGGTGATCGAGCAGCGCCTGACGGGTCAGATCGAGGCCTTCGCCGCGCGGCAGGAGGTCGTCAGGGCGCGGTACTCCGCCGCCGAGGCGCAGGTGCGCATCAACGAGGCGATGACCGGCGTCTCGCAGGACTTCGCCGAGCTCACGGCGACGCTGCAGCGCGCCGAGCAGACGACGTCGGACATGGAGGCCAGGGCCACCGCCATCGACCGCCTCGTCCACGAGGGCGACATGGAGACGATCGGCTTCGCCGCCGGCTCCGACGCCATCGACGCCCGCTACCAGACGCTGGGCGCGGACGAGGACGTCGAGCGCAGGCTCAGGGCGTTGAGGGAGCTCGGTTGACGACCGAGAGCTGGTCCAGCCGCGTGGCCACCAGCTCGAACCCATGGTGCAGGCGGCGGTAGTAGGTCGGCCGCGACAGGTGCAGGCGTTCCATGATCACCTCGTGGCTGCCCACTCGCTTCACGTAGTAGTCGAGCAGCAGGTGGCCTGACTCCGCGTCTCGCGGCGCGGTCGACGCCGCGAGCTCGCCGATGACGTCGACCAGCAGCTCCCGCAGCTCGACCGCGGCCGAGTCACCCTGGGAGACGCCGGGCAGCTGCGCCAGCGGACTCCGGCCCAGCGCTTCCGGGGTGCCCAGGTCGTCCAGCGCGGCGCGGACGAGCTGTTCGCGCGCCCCGCTGTCCGGATCCAGCGTCCAGCGCTCCGGTGCGGGCGTGACCGGCGCTTCCTCGCGAAGCTCGAGCATCGGCGAGATCACGGCCGCGGGCAGGCCGGCGCGCAGCACACGGCCCATGAGCCAGCACAGCATCGTCGCGCCGATGATCGCGCCCGCCCACAGCGACGGTCCCCAGACGCTGCCGTCGAACTCGAGCACGACCATGTAGGCGAACGCGAACGCGCCGCCGATGACGGCGGTGAGCGAGGCGGACGGCTTCCCCGGCCGGCGGGCGGCCAGCACGGTCCAGAGGTCGGCGGCCAGGCCGGCGAAGACGGGCACCGGCATGAGCCAGAAGCGGCCCTTGGTGATGACGACGTAGATGCCGTTCAGGGTGAAGACGTAGGCGAGCGAACCCGGCCGCAGACGGAACGCGCCGTTGAGCAGCAGGCCCGTGCCCGCCAGGATGGCGGTCTGGGCGAGGAGCGCCGCCATGCCGAGGTTCTCGCCGATCCAGGTCAGCGACGGGTTGGTGATCCGGAACTCGTAGTTGGCCGCCGGCCACGGGTCGATGAGCGGGTGGGCGAACTGGGTGGCGAAGGTGAAGACCGAGAGCAGCAGGGCGGCGGACGTCAGCGTGATCGGGCTCGCCAGCGCCTCCCCACGACGCGTCGCCGCGCGCAGAGGACCGCTGACGATGATGGCGGCGGCCCCGATCTCGACCAGATGCGGCGGCGTGAACAGGCTGTCCAGGCCGACGCTGCCCGGCGGCGCGAACGGCGTCCAGAACGCGTAGTCGACGATCCAGGCGGCGCCGAAGACCAGCGCCGCGGCGAAGCTGCCGGTCTGACCGTCCGGCAGGGCGCGATTCCAGGCCCGTCCTGCCCGGAGGCCGACGGCAAATCCGGCGAAGAGGAAGAGCGTGAGCAGCGCCCACGCCGCCGTGACGATGGTCTGGCCGGTCGCCGCGTAACCGTGCAGGACCGTCCCGGGGACGGTCACGTACGCGTAAGACACGATGTAGGCGCCGAGCAGGAACCAGCTGCTGAGCACGACGACCACCGCGTCCACGCTCATGGGGTCTTCGACGGACCTGCGGAGCAGCTTCACGTCCTTCCCACCCGGGCAACACCATAACCCGGGTCTCGCGCCTTTTTGAGACCGATTTCGAAACCCGGCTGAGACTGCGCCTGAGACCGGCCCTGGGGAACCCTTGCCGCGTCGCCGTCAATTCCGGTTTCGAGGAGGAGGAACCCCCCATGTCAGCCAATCCCGAGGTCGAGGGAATCGTGACCCTGCCGGCGCTGGAGCCGGTCCCCATGGAGGTCGTGGCCGCGCCGGCCGCAGCCCCGTTCCAGGCGGCGCCCCGCAGGTCCAGGCCGTCGTGGATCGCTCCGGTCGCCATCGCAGTCGTCGGCGTCATCGCGTCCGGGACTCTTGGTTACTTCCTGTACGCAACGATGCAGCAGAGGGACGGACTGCACGCCAGGCTCGTGAGCGCCCAGACGACGCTGACCGCGGCGCAGCAGGATGCGGCGAGCAAGAAGGTCACCGCCACCTACGTCGCGATGTACGTCGCCGACGAGGGCAAGGTCCAGACCGACTACCAGACGATCGTGGTCTGCGACAACTACAGCACGTGCCGCACGGCGGCGCAGCAGCTGCTCACCGACCTGCAGGCGTTCCAGGCCGACCGCAAGGCGGCCAACGTCCCGTCCGAGCTCTTGAGCACCGACAGCAGCACCGGCGACGCGATCAGCGCGGCGATCGCGGGCGACCAGGAGTTCATCGTCGGCATCGACAACGGCGACGACAACAAGGCCAAGGAAGGCGGCCAGAAGGTCGACCAGGCGATGCTCAGCCTGGACAAGGCCGAGGCTTCCCTGGGCTCCCAGCTCAAGTAGGTGAGAAGGATCACCGCGGCGGCGGCTGTCGTGGCCGCCGCCGCCGTCACCGCCGGCGCCTTCGCGTACATCGCGAGGGTCGAGTCCTCGATGGAGGGTCAGATCGCGGCGCAGCAGCAGCGGATCGCCAGTCTCGAGCGGGCGGCCGCGACGCAGCCGGACTGGCCCTCCATCGCGGCGTCGATCGAGCCGTCGGTCGTCACGGTCGAGGCCGGCGACGAGCTGGGCTCGGCGTGGGTGGCCCACTCCGACGCGGGCGGCTCCGACCTGGTGACGAACTTCCACGTCGTCGCGGACGCCTGGACGGCGGGCAAGGCCGGCGTGACGGTCCGCCGCGGCGATGTGACCACGCCGGGCATGATCATGCGCGTCGATCCCGGCGACGACCTGGCGATCGTGCACGTGCGCGAGCGATGGACCGCGCTGACGTCGAACACGCGGCGGCCGAAGGTCGGCGCGACGGTGATGGCCGTGGGCTCGCCCCTTGGGCTGAGCGGGACGGTGACGATCGGCATCGTCTCCGGCTTCCGCAGCCTCGAGGGCAGCGACTACGTGCAGTTCTCCGCGCCCATCAGCCCCGGCAACAGCGGCGGCCCGGTGGTCGACTCGGGCGGTCGGGTGGTCGCGGTCGCGTCGGCGAAGCTGGTCGGCGACGGCGTGGAGGCGCTTTCGCTGGCGATCCCCGTGCAGACGGTGTGCCTGCAGGTCGTGGCCTGCGTCTAGCCGCGGCTAAGGCTGAGGCGACGGCATCGCGGCGCTGAACTTGTTCGTGATCCCCTGCTCGGCGTGGATCACGTGCATGACGGCGTTGATCAGCGCGAGGTGACTGAACGCCTGCGGGAAGTTGCCGAGGTGCCGGCCGCTGCGCGGGTCGATCTCTTCGGCGTAAAGCTGAAGCGGGCTCGCGTAAGACAGCAGCTTCTCGCACAGCTCCCGCGCCCGGTCGAGCTCACCGATCTCGACGAGCGCCGACACGAGCCAGAAGGAGCAGATGGTGAACGTGCCTTCCTCGCCGCGCAGCCCGTCGTCGGTCTCGTCGGTGCGGTAGCGCAGAACCATGCCGTCGACGGTGAGCTCGTCGGCTATCGCGAGGACAGTGGCGCGCACACGAGGGTCGTCGGGCGGCAGGAAGCGGACCAGCGGGATGAGCAGCACCGACGCGTCGAGCGCCCGGGCGCCGTAGTGCTGGACGAAGACGCCGCGATCGTCGACGCCGTTGGCGCAGATGTCGGCCTTGATCTCGTCCGCATTCTCCTGCCACGTCTTCGCCAGGTCGATGTCGCCGTGCATCTCCGCGAGCCGCGCGCCGCGGTCGCAGGCCACCCAGCACATGAGCTTCGAAGACGTGAAGTGCTGCGGCTCGCCGCGCACCTCCCAGATGCCGCGGTCGGGCGTGCGCCAGTTCTGGATCGCGGATTCGACCGCCCGCTTGAGGATCGGCCACACGACCTCGGGGAGAAAGTCGCGGGACTTCGTGTGCAGGTAGACGGAGTCGAGGACGGCGCCCCATACGTCGTGCTGCTTCTGGTTGAAGGCGCCGTTGCCGACGCGCACCGGCCGAGAAGCTTCGTAACCGGTGAGGTGGTCGAGCGTCTTCTCGGTCAGCTCGTGCTCGCCGGCGATGCCGTACATGATCTGGAGGTCCTTCCTCCCCGCGGCGACGTCGGCGATGAAATAGAAGAAGTCGTTGGCCTCGCGCGCGAAACCGAGCGTGTAGAGGCCCCAGAGCATGAAGGTGCCGTCGCGGATCCAGGTGTACCGATAATCCCAGTTGCGCTCGCCGCCGATCGACTCCGGGAGCGACGTGGTCGGCGCGGCCAGGAGCGCGCCGGTCGGGCTGTACGTCAGGCCTTTCAGCGTCAGCGCGCTGCGCTGGAGAAAGCTCTGCCACGGGTGCTCGGGAAACTCGCCTCGGTTGATCCACTCGCGCCAGAAGTCGGCGGTCCGCTCGACCCGCGCGAACGCCTCCTCGGCCGTTGCGGGCGCGGGGTGCTCGGCCCAGTATTCCTTGCCCGTCGAGTGGCGCGAGCGGGGCCACACGAGCGCGGCGTATCCGCGCTCGCCCTGGCGCAGCGTCCGGGTCGCGTGCGCGCCCGGCCCCTCGAACCCGACGCGCATGTCCGTCACGAGCCGGATGGGCACCTCATCCTGGCCGCCGCTCGCGATCGCCTCGCCGTATCCCTGGCCCGCGTACTCCCACCTCGCCGCGTTGGCGCCGTAGTCGAAGACCGGCTGGCAGTCGAGGCTCAGCTCGACGCTGCCGACGACGCACCGCGCGGTGCGCAGCAGGATGTGCTCCGCCTCGTTGTCCGACGGCGGGCGGCGGTACGTGCCCGACCGCCGCTGGCTGTGGTACCAGGGGCCGATGCACATGGCGTCACGGACGATGAGCCAGCCGGTGCGCGTGCGCCACGTCGTCTCGAGGACGAGCGTCCCCGGCAGGTAGCGTCGGCCGGCGGGCACCTGGGCGTCCGTCGGCCCGAAGCGGAAGCTGCCGGCGGCGCGGTCCAGGAGCGCCGCGAACACGCTCGGGCTGTCCGGTCGCGGGATGCACATCCATTCCACGCGGCCGCTGGGGGCGATGAGGCAGTTCACCTCGCAGTCGCTGAGGAAGGCGTATTCGGCGATCGGCGGAAACGGGCTGGTGACGCGCTGCGCCGCGACCTCGGGCTCGAGCTCGATCCGCGCGCGGTTGTCGCCGTCGCCGTTGACCGACGGTGCTATCGACGGCCCGAGGTCGGACTCTCGCGCCTTTCTCGCCACCTATCCCCTACCGAGAGGATATGCCGCTGAGAGCCTCCCGGATGCGTTCGAACACCTGGTCGGGCGTGCCGACGCCGTCGATGCTGTGGACGGGCAGTCCTCGCCGCCGGTAGTGGTCCAGGACCGCTTCGGTCAGCTTGTGGTACTCGCGCATGCGCTCTTCGATGGCTCCACGTGTGTCGTCCTTGCGGCCCTCGATCTTCGCCCGGTTGAGGAGGCGCTCGACCAGCACGTGCTCGGGCACCTCGAGCGCGAGGATGAAGTTCACCTTGTGGCCTTCGTCGGCCAGCATCTCGTCCAGGGCCGTGGCCTGGGCGACGGTGCGGGGGAAGCCGTCGAGCAGCACCCCCACGCCTTCCTCGGCTTCCGGCAGGCGGCTGCGCACGATGTCCACGATCAGGCCGTCCGGGACCAGGTCGCCGGCGGCCATGATGCGGCCGACCTCCTGGCCGAGGGCGGTGCCCCTGGCCACCTCCGAGCGCAGGATGTCGCCGGTCGACATGTGGTTCAGGTGCAGCTCCTGCTCGAGGTGCGCGGCCTGGGTGCCCTTGCCGCTGCCGGGCGGGCCGAAGATGATGCCGATCACTGGGCGATAGTCGCGACTATCGACGCTCTTCGCCGGTCGGAACGGGCGTTAGTCGCGACTACCGCCGATTTCGGGCTCATTCGGGCAAGCGGATTTTGCGCCGCCGGCGCCACCACGTCCTGGCGTGCTCGGCGAGCAACGCCTGCACCGCGGGGTCCGGGCCGGCCGGCTCGCCTCCCTGACTCGCCGCGAGCCAGCGCCGGGTGATCTCCACGTAGAGGTCGGTCTCCGTCCACCCCGGGAGCCTCTTCAGCACACCGTGGCTCCGGATCGCCTCCTCGACGGGCCGGTACACGTGGTCGTACCAGCTCGCGGCGGCTTCGGGCAGCGGCACGTCGCGGTGCTGCTCCAGAGAGAGGAAGTACCGGTGGCCGATGATGTGGGACATGATCTCGTCGTAGCGCCCGAGACGGCTGCACTCCAGACGCGCCTCCGGACGCGTGCGGTGCAGCTGCGTCGCCTGCAGGAACTCCGCGTATTCGGCGGCGCGGAGCAGGGCGGCCGGGTCGATCTCCGGCGGGAGCGGCGCACGGGTCTTGACGTTGATCACCCGCGCGTTGATGGTCGGCCGGCCGAGGCTGCGAGCGACCGACACCCGGTGATGGCCGTCGATCACGTAGTACCGGTCGTCGACCTGGTACACGTCGATCGGGGGCAGCTCGTCGCCCTCGACCATCGCCTGGTAGATGCGCGTCCAGCGCTCGCGCGTGCGCCGGTTGATGGGCAGGAAGCCGGGGTCGAAATCGCCGCTCTTGAAGTCCGGCGCCACCGACCCCACGATCTTGTCGACGGGGATCTCTCGCTCGCCGCCGAACGAGCGGCCTTCGAGGCCGGCCGCGTGCAGCATCGGCTCGATCGACCGCAGCCTCTGCGCGCGACCGGTGAGGATCGCGCTCAGGCTGCGCCGGAAGGCGCGCGCCCGTGCGGCATCGAAGTCCTCGATCGCGCGGATGCGCTCGATGCTCACGCCGAGACTCCCGCGGGAACCGGCCGGCTAGAGCAGCGCCTGCTCGTTCTCCGAGTCGAAGAAGTGCAGGCCTCGGGTGTCCAGACCCAGCTTCACGCGGTCGCCCGGCGCGACGCTCATCCGGGGATCGACCCGCGCGGTCACCTGGTCACCGCCGACCATGCCGTAGAGGAACTGGTCCGATCCGAGCCGCTCCACCACGTCGACCTTCATGTCGAGCGTCGGCCCGCCGTCGACGACGCGGTCGGTGATCGCCTCCGGCCGGAATCCGAGCGTGCCCTTCTGCGCGCTCAGGGCTTTCGGCAGCTTGACGTCGAACCCCGAGGCCTTCGCCGTCGAGTCCGTGATGCTCGCGGGGACGAAGTTCATCGTCGGCGTGCCGATGAAGCCCGCGACGAACAGGTTGGCGGGGTGGTCGTAGATGTCGCCCGGTGTGCCGACCTGCTGCAGGATGCCCGCGTTCATGATCGCGATCCGGTCGCCCATCGTCATGGCCTCGACCTGGTCGTGGGTGACGTAGATGAACGTGGTCTGCAGATCGCGGTGCAGCTTCTGCAGCTCGACTCGCGTCTGGCCGCGGAGCTTGGCGTCCAGGTTGGACAGCGGCTCGTCCAGCAAGAAGACCTTGGGGCTGCGCACGATGGCCCGCCCGAGCGCCACGCGCTGGCGCTGGCCGCCCGACAGGGCGCGCGGCTTGCGCTTCAAGAAGTTGTCCAGGCCGAGGATGCGCGACGCGTTGCGCACCCGCTTGTCGATCTCGGACTTCTTCATGTGCTGCATCTGCAGCGGAAACGCCATGTTGTCGTAGACGCTCATGTGCGGATAGAGGGCGTACGACTGGAACACCATCGCGATGTCCCGGTCCTTGGCGGCGACGTTGTTGACGACGCGGTCGCCGATCAGGATGCGGCCTTCGGTGATCTGCTCCAGGCCCGCGAGCATGCGCAGGGCGGTTGACTTGCCGCACCCGGAAGGGCCGACGAGGACCATGAACTCCTTGTCCTTGATCTCGACGTTGAAGTCCTTGACGACGGTTACGTCCGCGGTGTAGCGCTTGACGACGTGGTCATAGGTGACTGAAGCCATCTGTCTCCCCTATCCCTTTACCGATCCGGCGAGAATGCCGCGAACGAAATATCTCTGCAAGCTGACGAACACGATCAGGGGGATGATCATCGACAAGAACGCCGCCGCCGTCAACAGGTGGTAGCCCTGGCCGAGAGAGTTGGTGAGGTTGGCCAGGGTCACCGTGACGGGGGCCACGCTTTGCGTCCCGCCGACGTAGATCAGAGCCACCAGCAGGTCGTTCCAGACCCACAGGAACTGGAAGATCACGAGCGAGGCGATCGCCGGCACGGACAGCGGCAGCACGATGCGGAAGAAGACGGTCAGCGTGCCCGCGCCGTCGATCTCCGCCGACTCGAAGAGGTCGCTGGGCAGGGCGCGGAAGAAGTTCGCCAGCAGGTACACGGCGAACGGCAGCCCATATCCCGTGTGCGCAAGCCAGACGCCGACGAAGCCCCAGTTCTGGGGCACCAGGCCGATGGAGACGTACGTCTTCAGCACGGGGACGAAGGTCAGCTGCAGGGGCACCGCCAGCAGCGCGACCAGCGCCAGGAACAGCCAGTTCCGGCCCGGGAACTTCATCCACGCGAACGCGTACGCCGCGAAGGCGGCGATCGTGGTCGGGATGACGGTCGCCGGGATCGCGATCATGAAGCTGTTGAAGATGCTGTGGGCGAGGTTGCCGCTCGACAGCACCGAGCTGTAGTTGTCGACCGTGAACTTGAAAGGCGGTGAGAGGGCCGTCCACCAACCGGTGAGGTTGATGTCCTGGAAGGTCCGGAACGAGCTGACGAAAAGGCCGATCGCCGGGACCATCCAGGCCACGGTCAGCCCGATGACGACCACGTGCAGCAGGACCTTCTGCAGCCGCTGCGAGATCCACGCCGGGGACCACGCCCGCGCCCTGACGACCTCTTCGCGGGCCGCGACGGCGGTCATCTCCGAGCCTCCACGGCCCGGAACTGGCGTAGGTTGAAGATGAGCACGGGGATCACGGCGACGAGAAGGATGATCGCCACGGCGCTTGCCCCTCCGGGATTGTCCGCCTGATACAGCAGCTTGTACATCCGGTTGGCGAGCACGTCGGTCTGGAAGTTGCCCGCCGTCATGACGTAGACGACGTCGAAGGCTTTCAGCGCGAAGATGACGAGCGTCGTGCCGACCACGACGACCGTCGGCATCATCAGCGGGAATATCACCCGGCGGAAGATGGTCAGCTCGCCCGCGCCGTCGACACGCGCCGCTTCGAGCAGCTCGCCCGGGATGCCTTTCAAGGCGGCGGACAGGATGACCATGGCAAAGCCGGTGATGCCCCAGATCGCAGCCGCGATCAGAGAGAAGTTGTTGACCGTCGTGTCGGAAAGCCACGTCACCGGCGCGTGATGGAAGACGTTCACCACGACCCAGTTCAACGTTCCCGTCTGCGGGGCGTCCGCCGGCTGGTACGAGTACATGAAGCCCCAGATCACGGCCAGGGCCACAGATGAGATCGCCATGGGCATGAAGATGAACGACTTGACGATGCTCTCGTAGCGCACGCGGTCGAAGAGCACCGCCAGGATCAGCCCGAAGAAAAGGACGAACAGCGTGTAGAGCACGAGCCAGTACACGTTGTTGCGGATCGCGATCCATGCCCCGCCGGTCGGAAAACCGCCCAGCTGGTGCTGGTAGTTGAGCAGGCCGATGAAGTTGCCGTCGCGGTCCTGCATGCTCGTCACGACGGTGCCGAGGGTGGGCAGGACCAGAAAACCCGTGACCAGGATGAGGGCGGGTCCGACCCAGAACCAGGGCCGGACCCGTGGGCGAAGCTTGTCGGGAAGCAGGCGGACCAGGTACTCCGTGCCCACGATGTAGGCCGCGAGCACGGCCGGCACCGCGACGATCACGACTACGAGAGTCGGAACGTCCTGGACTAGAAGACTCAGGTCCATGCCTCGCTCCCCCTCAACTCACGATGTGTACGCCGTGGACCGGACCTGTTCGAGGCCTGACAGAATCGAGTCCAGCTTCGACTGGTCCTGGATGAACGCGACGATCGCCTGCCAGTAGGCGTTCTTCATGTCCGTCGGCATCAGGTCGCCTGCGTCGTACTTGAGCTGCTTGGTGTTGCTGACGAGGTCCTTCGCGATCTTCTGGCTGACCACGTCGGGGTAGTCGGTCACCGGGACCTTGTTGTTCACCGCGATCTTGCCACCGCGCTTGACCCAGATCTCCTGCGCCTCGGGGCTGACCAGGTAGTTGATGAGCGAGCGCGCCTGCGGGGTGTCGTGGAAGATGGAGAACGCGTCGGCGGCGCCCACGCGGATGCCCTCGTTGGCCGAGTTCTGAGACGGCATCGTGAAGTAGTCGAAGTCTGTGCCGGGTTGGAGCTCCGGATGCGCCTTCTGGAAGAAGCTGGTGATGAACGACGCCTGGTTCAGCATCATGCACTTCGGCGGAGAGGCGAACATCGGGTCTCCGACCTTGCTGAAGTCGGTGTTGACGATGTAGTTGGCGCCTCCGTACACGTTGCTGTCGCCGGGTCCGAGCAGCTGGCCGAACGACTGCCACGAGCCCTTGATCTCGGGCGAGGTCCAGGACTGCTTGCCCTGCCACCACTTGTCATAGATGTCGGGCCCGACCTGGCCGAGCGTGATCTCCTTCTCGATGTCGCTTCCGGGCCAGCCGGTGGCGGCGCCGCTGTTCACCGTGACGCACCACGGCGTGTCGCCGGCGCCCTTCATCTTGGTCTGCAGCGCGATCAGGTCGCTCCAGGTCTTCGGCACCGTGTAGCCCTTCTGCTGCCAGACCTTCGGGTTGTACCAGATGAAGCCCTTGATCGACGCCCACGAGAAGACCTCAACCAGGTGGCCATTGATGGTGCCCTGGTCGATCCAGCTCTTGGCGTACTCCGACTTCAGCTTGTTCATGTCGATGATGTTCTCGAGCGGGACGAGCTTCTTCTGCTGCGCGAAACGGTTGAGCAGCGTCGGGCTGGGCGCGGCCGCGAGGTCCGGCGGGTTGCCGGCCGCGACGCGCGTCGTCAGGATGGCGTCCTGGTCACGGCTGGCCTCGAAGTTGACCGTGACTCCTGTCTGCTGCTCCCACGGAGCGAGCACGGCGTTGAACGAGTCGAGCTCGCCGTCGGACCAGACGCCGATGATGTCGATGGTGCCACCGTGCACGCCGGATGGCGACGGGTTGTTGGAGGCTCCGGGCGCACAGGCGCCGGCCACGAGCACGGCCAGTGCGGCGAGAACCACGCGACGCGTGAGACGAATCAGCCGCATGTTCAACTCCCCCGTACGGTTACGCGCTGACGGAAAACCTGCCCCTGGAAAGTCAATTCTATGTTCCTCCCGTCAATCTGCAAAATCCGGTCTAGGTCACTGGCTCTGCCGGCCGACCACCTCCTTCGGACGGGCGGTCGACTTGCGGACTACGAGCGTCGTGCGCAGCGGCGACGGTGAGTCGACGCTCTTGCCTTTCATCCGCTCGATCAAAAGCCGCGCGGCGATCCGTCCCTTCTCGACGATGGGCTGGCGCACAGTCGTCAGCGGAGGGCTCGTCCACTCCGCGGCAGGGACGTCGTCGAAGCCGACCACCGCGAGGTCGTCGGGCACGCGAAGCCCCGCGGCCTGAGCCGCCGCCATGAGGCCGATCGCGGTCATGTCGCTCATCGCCAGCACGGCCGTGGGCCGGCGCCGTCCCGTGGGCAGCGCGGCGAACGCGCGCGAACCTGCGCCGACGGAGATGTTGGCGACCTCGGTGTAGGGCGGCGGAGCGCCGGCGGCGCGGATCGCCGCTTCGTATCCGGCGAGGCGGCGCACCGCCGTGGGCGTGCTCGTCGTCTGGGCGCGGGCCGGCGGCAGGACGAGGATCGCGAGCTGGCGGTGGCCGAGCTCGAGCAGATGCTCCGCGGCGGCGCGCGCGCCTCCTTCGTCGTCCACGTTGACCGACGGGTGCGCCGGCGATTCCTGCGAGTCCACGAGTACGGTCGGAATCCCGATCCGGTCCAGCGCTTCGAGCGCGCGGTCGTCTGGGCTGAGCCCGACGCTGATGAAGCCGTCGACCGAGGCCTGCCTTATCGCGCCCTCCAGCGACCCGTCCAGGGGCGGCACGAGGAGCAGCGTGAGGTCGTGCTCCTCCACCTGCTCGCCCAGGCCCTGGATGAGCTCGCTCAGGAACGGGTTGGCGAACACCGTCGACAGGCGCTGCGGGATGAGGATGCCGATCGTCCCGCTGCGCCGCATCGACAGCGCGCGCGCCGCCGGGTTCGGCGTGTAGCCCAGCTCTTCCGCCACCTCGAGCACGCGGGTCAGGGTCGCCGGGCCGAGCCGCTCGGGGTTGTTGAAGGCAAACGAGACCGCCGTCTTCGAGACGCCCGCGGCGACCGCCACGTCAGCGATGGTGACCCGGGACACCCAAGGCTCCTGGCATCACGCTTCTCCCCCAAAGTCCCTGCGCAGCCCGCAGGTTGCGGCGGCGCACTCTAAACCGCTTTAGTAAAACGGTTTAGGCCCGATCCTAGGACTCGCCTGGCAGGTTGTCAAGAATCACTTTGGACGCCGTCCGCTTCGCCGTCCTGGTGGCCGGCGCAATCCTGGCCGGGTCGATCTTGGGCCGGCGGCGGTCGGTGAGCAGCCCGTTCTGCTCCTGCTCGACGTCGGTGAGCTGCGTGTAGCAGAAACCCTGCACGGGACCTGCGTCCATCAGAGCTTCGATCAACTGCGCGTACATGCGGACGAGGTCGTCCCCGTCCTTCGCCTCGAGCCATCCCCATCCGCCGGGCTCCGCGACGCGCAGGCCGCCGAACTCGGTCACCAGCACGGGCTCGCCGCGGTACTCGAAGCCCGGGTCGTAAGGCGGATTTCCTCCGGCGCCGCCGTCGAGCGCCGTCGCCAGGGAGCGGTAGCGGGCGGCGAGGACGTCCGGCGGCGAGTAGTCGTGGAGGGTGCACAGGTCGGTCAGCGAGTGCCTCCATCCGTCGTTCGAGACGACCGGCCGCGTCCCGTCGAGCTCCCTGGTCAGCCGGTACAGCCGGACCAGGAAGTCCGAGCGCACCGCAGCGTCGACCTGGTCGAGCCCGAAGCTCTCGTTGGCCGGTACCCACGCCACGACCGACGGGTGATCCCGGTCGCGGCGAACGGCGCCGGCCCACTCGGAGGCGAGACGCCCTTCGGCCACGGCCGAGTGCTCGTGGAAAGCAGGCATCTCCGACCAGACGAGGAAACCCAGCCGGTCTGCCCAGTAGAGCCAGCGCGGGTCTTCGATCTTCTGGTGCTTGCGCGCGCCGTTGAAGCCGAGCCCGCGCGCGAGTTCGATGTCCCGCCGCAGCGCGTCGCCGGTCGGAGCGGTCAGGAGGCTGTCCGGAAAGTAACCCTGGTCGAGGACGAGGCGCTGGACGAACGGCTCGCCGTTGAGCAGGAAGCGCCCGTCACGCGTCCCCACCGTGCGCAGCCCGAAGTACGTGTCGACGCGGTCGCCGTCGAGCGTGCACTCGAGGTCGTAGAGCGCCGGCGAATCCGGGTGCCAGGGAGCCACGTGGTCCAGCGGTAGGCGGCCCACCCCCGCGGGACCGGACCAGCGGCCGACGACCGCGCCGCCCAACCTCGCGGTGAGCGCGACGGTGCCCGCGCCGGCGACCTCGAAATCGACCGCGCCGGCCTCGAGGCTGGGGCGAAGACGAATCCCCTCGATGTGGCGCGACGGAAGCGGCTCGAGCCAGACCGTCTGCCAGATGCCTGTCGTCGGCGTGTAGAAGATGCCCTCCGGCGGCCATTTCCAGTACTGCTTGCCGCGTGGCGTCGTGCGGTCACCCAAAGGGTCGTCCGCCCGCACGACCAGGACGTTGTCGCGCGGCCGCACGCGGCCGGTGATGTCGGCCGTGAACGGCGTGTGGCCGCCTTCGTGCCGTGCGACCTCCGCGTCGTTGACCCACACCGTGGCCCGGTAATCGACGGCGCCGAAGTGCAGAAGCAGGCATTCGGCCTCCGGCGCGTCGAACCTGCGCCGGTACCAGACCACATCACCGGGAAGCTCGCCGATCCCGGACATGGCGGACTCGGGACAGAACGGGACGCGTATCCGTCGCTCGAAACCCGGCTTTTCGCCGACGCCGAACTCCCACTCGCCGTTGAGGTCTACCCATCGAGGTCGGTGCCAGGAAGGGCGCGGATATTCCGGGTTAAGAGCGGTTGAGGAAAGCGCCAATTCCTTCATGATTGCGCGCCGTGGCGCCGCTGCGAATCCTCCAGGTCGGTCTCGGTCCCCACGGCCGTAACTGGGCGCGCCAGGTCCTGCCCAACCTCCCCGAGATCCAGACCGTGGCGTACGTCGACAAGGACCCCAACGCGCTGGACGTCCTGCGCGAGGAGGCCAGGGTCCCGGCGGAACTCTGCTTCGAATCGCTGAAGGAGGCCATGGAGGCCACGCATCCGGAGGCGATGCTGAACACGACGGCGCTGCAGGCCCACGTCCCGGTGACCAGGGCCGGCCTGGAGGCGGGCCTCCACGTGCTGGTCGAGAAGCCGTTCGCGCCGACGCTGGAGGCGGCGCGTTCGCTCGTCGAGGAGGCGGCGCTGCGCCGCCTGGTGCTGATGGTCAGCCAGAACTATCGGTTCTTCCCCGCCCCGCGCGTGATCGCGTCGATGGTCCACGAATCGTCGCTCGGCCGCCTGCACGAGGTCTCGATCGACTTTCGCCGCTACTCCACCGCCGGGCCCAACGGGCGCGTCCGGCACCACCTGGAGGAGCAGCCGCTTCTCGTCGACATGTCGATCCATCACTTCGACCTCCTGCGACTGATCCTCAGCCGCGAGCCGCAGCGGATCTACTGCGAGGCCTGGAACCCCGAGTGGACGTCGTTCAGCGGCCCGTCGGTTGCGGTCGCGTCGATCGTCTTCGAAGGCGGCGTCGTGGTCAGCTATCGCGGCAGCTGGATCAGCGCCGCGCCGATCACGCCGTGGGCCGGCGAGTGGCGCATGGAGTTCGAAAACGGCGAGGTGACATGGACGAGCGCGGCGGACAGCGACAGTACTCAGGACCGCGTCGTCGTGCGCCTGCGCGGCGGTGCGGAGCGAGTGATCGCCCTACCGGCGGCGTCGCGCACCGGCACGTCCGCCTCGCTGACCGAGTTCGCCGCCGCCATCGCGGCGGGCCGCGAGCCCGAGACCTCGGGCCGCCAGAACCTCGGCACGATCGCCCTGATGGAGGCCGCGGTCGAGTCGGCCTCGCTGCGCCAGGCGGTGACGGTTCACCGCACCGGGGAAACTGTCACGATCTGACCGTGGCGCAGCGGCTGCGCGTGACGGTGTGGAACGAGAACGTCCACGAGCAGCGCGAGGAGTCCGTCAAGAAGATCTACCCCGAGGGCATGCACACGCCGATCGCCGAAGGCATCCGGCGCGAGCTCGGCCCCGACGTGGACGTCCGTGTCGCGACCTTCGATGAGCCGGAGCACGGCCTCACCGAGAAGCTCCTGGCCCAGACCGACGTGCTCACGTGGTGGGGACATGCGGCGCACGATCGTGTCGGCGACGCGGTAGTGGACCGTGTGCAGGCGCGCGTCCTCGACGGCATGGGGCTCGTGGTCCTGCATTCAGGTCACCACTCGAAGATCTTCAAGCGCCTCATGGGCACGACCTGTGACCTGCGCTGGAGATCAGACCCAGGAGGCGAGCGCGAGGTGGTCTGGACCGTGAGCCCGGCGCATCCGATCGCGGCGGGCGTGCCGCAGCCCTTCGTGATCCCACATCAGGAGATGTACGGCGAGTTCTTCGACATCCCGCCGCCTGATGAGCTCGTGTTCATCAGCTCGTTCGAGGGTGGCGAGGTCTTTCGGGGCGGCTGCTGCTTCCATCGCGGCGCGGGCCGGATCTTCTACTTCGGACCCGGCGACCAGGAGTTTCCGGTGTATCACCAGGCGGAGGTGCAGCGGGTCATCGCCAACGCGGCGGCCTGGTGCGCGGGCGCAGCCGCGTCTGGCGACCTGCCCTCGGCACGGACGGCCAACGCCCGGCGAAACTGGTATCTGAGTCGAGATTGAGATCGTTCTCGGAGATCGGGGCCGCCGTCGTCGGCACCGGGTTCATCGGCGTGGTGCACGTCGAAGCGCTGCGCAGGCTGGGCGTGCAGGTGCACGGCGTCGTCGGCTCCAGCCACGAACGGGCATCGATGCGGTCGCGCGAGCTTGGCCTGCCGCCGGCGTATCAGGACTTCGCTCAGATGCTGTCGGACAAGCGCGTCGACGTGGTCCACGTCACATCGCCCAACCATCTGCACCACGAGCACGTGATCGCGGCGCTGCGTGCGGGCAAGCACGTGGTTTGCGAGAAGCCGCTGGCCATGACGCCGACCGAGTCGCTCGAGATGCTGGAGGCGGCCCGGAAGAGCGGGCTCGTGCACGCGACCAATTTCAATCTGCGCTTCTATCCCATCTGTCAGCACGTCCGCGGTCTGATCCGTGAGGGCGGGCTTGGCGACGTCCACCTCGTCTCGGGTCACTACCTCCAGGACTGGCTGCTGTCGAAGACGGACTGGAACTGGCGGGTCGATCCGCGCCTTGGCGGCGAGCTGCGTGCGGTCGGTGACATCGGCTCGCACTGGATGGACCTGACCGCCCACCTCACCGGCAAACGCATCGAGTCCGTCATGGCCGACGTGACGACGTTCATCGCGACCCGGCTCGAGCACGACGTGACGACCGACGACGCGGCCACGATCCTCGTGCGCTACGAAGGCGGCGCACGCGGCGCGGTGACCGTCTCCCAGGTCAGCCCCGGGCGCAAGAACTCGCTGGTGTTCGAGATCGACGGCTCGGATTCGTCCGCGGCCTGGGATTCCGAACGTCCGGACGAGCTCTTCCTGGGCCATCGCGGCAGGCCCAGCGAGCTGCTGCTGCGCGACCCGGCGATCCTCAACGAGGAAGGCCGCCGCGCGACGAGCCTGCCCGGCGGGCATGCCGAAGGCTTCGCCGAAACCTTCAAGAACCTGTACGCCGCCGTGTATCGCGCCGTCGCCGCCGGAGGGCCGGGCGACGGCTATCCAACCTTTGCCGACGGCCACGAGCAGATGCTCGTCAACGAGGCGGTGCGGCTCAGCTCGAGCGCCGGCACGTGGGTCGAAGTCAAGCGATGAAGCTCGGGCTGCTGACCGCTGCGTTCCCCGACCTGACCCTCGAGCAGGTGGCGATGTGGGCGCACGACAACGGCTTCGAAGCGTTGGAGATCGCGTGCTGGCCGTCGAGCGGAGGCGAGCGCCGCAGGTACGCGGGGGTGTCGCACATCGACGTCGAGAGATTCGACCCGAACGCCGTTCGCGCGATGCTCGCGCGTCACCACCTCGAGATCTCGGCGCTGGCTTACTACCCGAACAACCTGGACCCGGACGCCGCCGTGCGCCGGGAGGTCAACGATCACCTGCGCCGCGTCATCGAGGCCGCCCGGCGGCTCGGGGTCGGCGTCGTGGGGACGTTCGTGGGGCGCGACCAGCACCGCTCGGTGGCCGACAACCTCGATGAGTTCCAGCGCGTCTGGCCGCCGCTCGTGCGTTTTGCCCGCGAACACGACGTGAGGGTCGCGATCGAGAACTGCCCGATGCTCTTTTCCGCGGACGAGTGGCCGGGCGGCCGCAACCTCGCGTACTCGCCCGCCATCTGGCGGCGGATGTTCGAGATCATCCCTGACGACAACTTCGGTTTGAACCTCGATCCTTCGCACCTCGTGTGGCAGTTCATCGATTACCTGCGCGTGGTGCGCGACTTCGCGCCGCGCATCTTTCACGTCCACGCCAAGGACATGGAGGTCGACCGCGACGGCCTGTACGAGCAGGGCGTGATGTCGGCCGGCGTGGGCTGGCAGGTGCCCCGGCTTCCCGGCCTGGGCGAGGTCCGCTGGGATCGGTTCATCAGCGCGCTGTACGCCGCCGGCTACGACTGGGTGGTCTCCGTCGAGCACGAGGACCGCAAGTTCGAGGGCAGCGTCGAGCTCGTCCAGCGCGGCTTTATCGTCGCGCGCAACACGCTGCGGCCGCTCATCGTCTGATCGCCGCATAAGAGAAGGTCGCGAGCATCCCGGCCGCGACCCCGGCCAGCACCACCGGCGTCCATCCGACGCCGGCGCGCCCGATGACAAGCGCGATCACGCCGGGCCCGACGATGCCGCCGACCGCCGTCGCCGGATAGAGCCACGCCGTCGCGTGCGCGTCGCCCGGCCGCAGTCTCGCCAACCAGACGATGCCGGTCGGATAGATCGGGGCGATCGCCAGCCCCACCATCACGTAGGCGACCGGAGCGACCGCGCCGCTCGCGGCCAGCGCGAGGGCGACCGTCGCGCACGCGGCGCCCGCGAGCACGACCTGTGCTTCCGTCACCGACGGCGGCACGAGCGCCATCAGGAGGCGGCCGGTCATGAGGGCCAGGAAGAACGCGGAGGTGAGGGCAGCCGCCGTCCGCGAATCCGCGCCGGCAGACATCAGGTGCGACGCCATCCACCCGCCGGTACCGCTCTCCACCCCCACGTAGAGCACGAACGCCAGCGTGAACAGGACGACTGTGAGCTCAGGACGGCCTGGACGCGAGCCGGCGAACGGCAGGCGACCCGCGATGCCGCTCGTGCCGGCGACGAGCAGCAGCGCCAGGATCGCGGCCCCGGCGTAGAGCTCCGAGAAATGTTGCGCGGCGAACAGCGCGACCAGGAGCGGGCCGGCGACGGCGCCTCCCGAATACGCCGCGTTGAGCCCGCTCAGGAGGGCGGCGCGACGCGGGCCTTCGCTGTACGCGACGAGCTGGTTCAGGCCGAGGACCAGCGCGCCGAAGCCGGCGCCGACGACCAGCACGCCGGCGAGAAAGACCGGCCACGCGGGCGCGAATGCGATGGCGAGGCATCCGACGGCCGCGACGGCGTCGGCCGTCATGACGAGCGCCCGGCCGGAGACGCGCCTGGCCGCTCGCATGGAGGCCAGGACGCCCAGCAGCGCGCCGGCGAAGTACACGCTGATCGTCACCCCCGCGACCGGCAGGCTGACGCCGAAGCGCCGTGTCAGCAGCACGAGCAGCGGCCCGAACGCTCCCACGACCATGCCCAGGAAGAGAAAGTTGGCGGCGACCGCGGCCAGCGCGCGCGGAGAAAGGACGATGCGGTCGTGCAGAACGCCAGGTTGGGCGATAGTCCGGACTATCCTGCGTTTTCGCGGCCCCGAAGTCGCGTTGGTCCGGACAATCGCGGGTTCCAACTACCATCCACCGGATGAACCAATTCCCCGAAGGCTTCCTCTTCGGCGCGTCGATCTCCGCCCACCAGACCGAGGGCAACAACACGAACAGCGACTGGTGGTGGTGGGAGCACACCGCCGCCACGCCGTGCCGCGAGCCGTCCGGCGACGCCTGCGACTTCTACCACCGCTATCGCGAAGACGTCTCGATGCTCGCCCATTTCGGGCTCAACGCGTTCCGGTTCGGCATCGAGTGGGCGCGGATCGAGCCGGCGGAGGGTGAGTTCTCGCGCGCCGAGCTCATGCACTACCGTCGCGTCCTCGAGGCCTGCCACGAGCACGGCGTCACACCCGTGGTCACCTTCCACCACTTCACCGTCCCCAGGTGGCTGCACGACCAGGGCGGCTTTGCCGCCGACAGATTCCCGGAGCTTTTCGAGCGCTACTGCGACCGCGCGGCGGCGGCGCTCGGCGACCGCATCGGCTACGCCTGCACCATCAACGAGCCGCAGGGCCTGGGCTCGAGCGGCTGGCTGCTCGGCATCAACCCGCCCGGTCACGAGGACGATCGCGAAGGCGCGCAGCGCGCCGTCGACAACCTGCTGGAGGCACATCGCCGCGGCGCGGCCGCGATTCGAGCTCGCGCCGGGATTCCCACCGGCGTGACGCTCGCACTGCCCGACCTGCAGTACGAGGACGGCGCCCGGCCCGGAAACGGGTCGCTGGAGCTCGAGTCGAAGGTCAGCGACTGGTTCCTGGAGCTGGCCCGTGGCGACGATTTCGTCGGCGTCCAGACCTACACGCGCTTCCGTTACGGGCCGGAGGGCCCGCGCAGCCCGGGTCACGACTGGAGCGACATGACGCGCGAGCTCAGCGAGACCGACGAGACGACGCAGATGGGCTACGAGTACTACCCACAGGCGCTGGGCGGTGCCATCCGCCGCGTCCACCGCACCTGCCCCGGCGTCCCGGTCCTCGTCACCGAGAACGGGATCGCCACCTCCAACGACGCCAAGCGCATCGCCTACATCGACGCGGCCATGCGTGAGGTCGCGGCTTGCATCGGGGAAGGCATCGACGTCCGGGGTTACCTCTACTGGTCGCTGCTCGACAACTTCGAATGGGCCTTCGGCTACGCGCCCACGTTCGGCCTGGTCGCCGTCGACCGCGAAACGTTCTCCCGCCACCCACGCCCGAGCCTGTCCTGGCTCGGCTCGGTGGCTCGGGCGCGGTCCCTGCCCAGCCTGATGCAAACCGTGTGATGATCGCAGCGTGATCGCAGCGTGATTCGTCCGCCGGTCGAAGCCAACTCCGGCCTGGCCGCCGTGCTCCGCGGCGTCGTCGCCGACTTTCAGCAGACGACCGGCGCGGACATCGTCTCCATCGTCCTTTATGAAGAGTCGACCCACACCTACTACGCGCCCTTCGCCGCCGGCCAGCCGCAGGAGGGCCTGCTCGACTCGCTGACCGACATGCGCGAGCAGCTCACCCGCTATCTCGCGGACGAGCGCCAGGGCAAGGTGCCGGCCGAGCTCGGCGTGCACCAGTACGGGTCGACCGTGTGGCTCACCGTGACCCGCCAGCGCCTGGTCGCGCGCAACGCCCCGGCCGAGATCGACTCGACGTTCATCCGCCGCTACCAGGTCCAGTCGACCGTGGGGCTGCCGCTCCTGGCGGGGGACCGGCTGATAGGGCTCCTCTACCTCAACTTCCGCGTCAAGGAACGGGCGCCCGACGAGAACGGCCTGCGCGAGCTGGAACGCCGCGCGGCCACCGCCGCGTCGGTCATCCAGAACGCCCTCGAAGGCGCCGAACGCGCGGCCCTCGACGGCCTCTCGCGGCTCACCTCGCTGCTCACCATGCCGGTGGGCGATGCGCGGACCGACGCCAAGGAGCTCCGCCGTCTGCTTTCGATCGCGCTTGCCGACCTGCTCATGGCGAGCAACCTGGACGGCGCGGCCATCTATCAGTTCGGCCACCACCGCTCGCACCTCGAGCTCGTGACCGCGCACCTGCGCACCGCGGCGCCGCTCCGCGTCGACCGCGCCGACGCGGCGGTGACGTGGGAGAGCGCGCTGGAGAAGACCGTCGGCGCCGCGACCGCGGAGGCCGACCTTCACCCCATCGCCACCTACGCGCTGGGCCGGCCGGACGAGCCGCACGGCTACCTCGTGGTGCTGAGTCGCGACCGGCTCGCGACGGTGCGCCGCGCCCCCGCGACCGACGAGATGCTGAAGGCCGGCGCGCAGCTCATCGGCGGAGCGCTGGCGTCACAGCGTCTGATCGCCGGCCTGGAGAGCAGCAACCGGCTGCTCAGTGCTCTGGGTGACATCACGACCTCGATCCTCAAACCGGGGGCGTCTCGGCACGACGTCATCGACATCGTCGTCGGGCACCTCACGGACTCGAGCGTGCCGGAGTTCGACTTCAACTTCGCCACGGTCTACGTGCTCGACCAGCGCGACGACGGCGCCACCGTCGTGCGCATGGCCGCGGGCGCGGCACCTTCGGCCGCCATCGAAGGCACCTCCCCGCAAGCGGGGAAGAGGGTCCCGAGATGGGCGCTCGAAGAGGACCGCGTGCTGGCCCATGACGACGTGCTCGTGTACTCCGCCAGCACATGGCAGCCGGTGATCGTCGGCCCCATGCCGTCGTCGGACCACGGCGACGTCATCTCCGGCGCCATCCCCGCGGCGCATTCGTGGACGGACGTGCCTGTCGTCTACAGCAACGGCATGGTGCTCGGCCAGGTGCCGGCGGTGCTCGTCGGCGAGGAGGCGAGCCGCTCGCGCGAGAGCGTGCCGTTCACCCTCGCCGGCGAGGTGTTCGAGCGCGGCGGGCACAAAGACCTGGTGCGCATCTTCATGCCCTTCGGCAACGACCAGTCGCATCGCGCCAGCGGCGTGCTCGAGGTCGGCTACCACCGCTCCGACCGCCGCCGCCCGGACTGGGGCCAGGTGGAAGCCCTGCGCGCGGCGGCGGGTGAGCTTGCGGTGGCGGTCGAGATGGCGCGGCTGTACGAGGACGCGCGGCGCCACGCCGAGCAGATGGAGCTGGTCGCCGACGTCAGCAAAGCGATCGCGAGCTCGATCGACCTCGACCAGACGCTCACGCTCGTCGCCCACAACCTCGCCAGGCTCGTCAACGCATCCCTGTGCCAGATCGCGCTGTACGAGGAGGACGGCGAGGGCTGGTACGGCGCGGCGGCGTCGGACCTCGAAGACGAGTGGCGCCGCCAGCACGGCGAGCGCTCCGAGGCGTCGTTCCTGTTCGAGGTGCTCGACCGAGGCGAGCCGGTGGTCGTCGACGACACGGCCGCGAACCCTCTGGTCGAGTCGGCTTACGTGCGCGCCTTCGGTGTCAGCTCGCTGCTCGCGCTGCCGCTCATCGCCGACGAGCAGGCGATCGGCGCGGCCGTCCTCGCCGAACGCGGCAAGATCCGGCGCTTCACGCCCGACGAGGTGCAGCGCGCGCAGGCGCTGGCCGTGCAGGCCGCGGTCGCGATCAAGAACGCTCGCCTTCACGCGCTTGCCGAGGAGGAGCGCCACCTGCAGAAGGACTTCGTGCTCGTCGGCTTCGGGCAGTGGGGACAGAAGGCATACCAGCACCTCTTGACGCTGAAGCAGTTCTTCAACTTCCGCACGCACGTGGTCGAGCAGGACAACCCGGCCGCGCGCGACCGGCTCAGCGTCAAAGAGGAAGAGGTGAGGACGCACGGCGACACCTTCTACTGGGACAGCCATGGCTCGCCGGCGCGCGACCAGCTCGAGCGCGAGCTCGAGTCGTCGTCTTACGTCATCACGTACATCGCGACGCCTGCCGCCACGCACCTGGCGACGCTGCAGCGGTACTACGAACTGAGCGACGTGGTGCTCATCGAAAAGCCCCTTGGTTCGCCGCCCGACGAGTACCGCAAGTTCCTCGATGGCGCGCCGGGTGGGGTGGAGATCGTCGCCGCCGACCACTACTACTTCAAGCTCGAGGTCCGGTTGCTGGCGATGCTGCTGACCGAGGAGCGCACGCTGCGCAACTTCCTCGACAGCGTGGAGGAGATCCGCATCGAGATCCTCGAGGAGCAGCCGCTCGTGGGCGCGGCCGCCGACATCGGCGTCATCGCCGACCTCATCCCCCACGCGTTCGCCATCATCTCCCTGCTCACGCCCATCGAGCGCATCCGGCTCGACGCGGACGCGCCGCTGCTCATCGGCCGGCACGAAGGCCTCACGGGCCAGCGCGAGAGCTACGCGCGCATGAACGCGACCTTCCCGCACCAGGGCCGCAAGGTGCGCCTGGTCATCGACGCGGGCAAGGGCGCCGAGAACGCGAAATGGATCAAGCTCAGCGGCGAGAAGCGGGCCGCGGGCCGCAGCCCGAGCTACAAGTTCGACTTCGGCAAGGGCGAGGCGATCGACGGCACCCAGGCCACGGTGCGCGCGGCCGTGCGGCGCATCCGCGAGCCGGGCGTGCCCGACAACGCGCACCTGAACATGCTCCGGCACGTGATCGAGAAGCGCCACCCCGCGGTGGGCATCCTCTCGATCCGCGAGGCGATCCGCGCCAACCAGCGCGTCCGCGAACTCGAAGCCATGGCCCTCGACCTGCTGGCGCGCAAGGAATGGACGGAATATGCATTGGGCTCACGGCCCGCATTCGAAGCGTCGTCGAAATCCACCGCGATGAGTGGCGCGAACTAGCCCCTTCTAGCCCACACTCTTCGGCTCGTGATTTCGGCCGGACAGCTGATCTCCCAGCGCGTGATGCTCAAGCGCGACCGCTTCTTCGCCGTCTCGGCACGCGACGGCTCCATGCGGCCCGGGGAGTTCCTCGGAGACGGTCTCTGGTTCGAGGACACGCGCTGGCTCTCCGGTCTGCGCGTGCTCATCGACGGCATCGAGCCGCGACCGGTCGCGGTGCGCAACGACGAGAGCTCGGCCACGTTCGAGCTCGCATCCGGCGCGATGCGGCTGACCCGCGAGCGCTTCCTCGACGACGGCCTGCACGAGCGCATGACGCTGACCAACGCGGGTCCCTCGGTTGCCGACGCCGTGCTCGAGATCGAGGTCGCGGCCGACTTCGCGGCCATGCTCGGGATCAGAGGCGCGGTGCCGCCTCTCGCGCAGCCGGCGGCCGCACCACCGGCGAAGACGGTCGAGGGCGTGCGCTTCGAGAGGAACGGCATGATCGTCGATGTTCGGGTGTTTCCCGAAGGCCTGAAGCACCAGGTCCGGCTCGCGCCAGGCGACAGCTATTCGCTCCAGCTCGACGCCGGCCGCGCGGTCAAGGACTTCGACGCAGAGCTGAACGGCGCGCGCGAGGTGTACCGGCACTGGGCCGGCGAATGCATGTCGATCCACACCGACAACCCGGAGCTCAACCTTCTCTTCGAACGCGCGATCGCCGACGTGCGTCTGCTCGTCAGCCATCACGGCACCGGCATGTACCCGACCGCGGGGCTGCCGTGGTACGCCGTGCCGTTCGGTCGCGACGCGCTGATCACCGCGATCCTCCTGCTGCACGTGAATCCGGACCTCGCACGCGGCGTGCTGCGATACCTCGCGGCCAACCAGGGGAAACGCGTCGACGCCGGCAGCGAGGAGGAGCCCGGCAAGATCCTGCACGAGGTGCGCACCGGCGAAGCGATCGAGCGTGGCTTCTGGCCGCACATCCTGTACGGGACGATCGACGCCACGCCTCTGTTTCTGTGCGCGCTCACCGAAACAGAGACCTGGACGCACGACCATGCCCTCGCCGACGAGCTCCAGACCGCGGCCGAGGCGGCGCTCGGCTGGTGCGCGAACTTCGGAGACGCCGACGGCGACGGCTACATCGAATACCGCGCCGGGCACGCCCGCAACCAGGGCTGGAAGGACTCGGACGACTCCCTGACCAACTCCGACGGCACCGATGCGCTTCGCCCGGCGGCACTGTGCGAGGTGCAGGCGTACCTCCATCGCGGTCTCGTCGGCATGTCCCGGCGGAGACCGGAGCTGGCCGACCACGCCATCCGGCTGAAGCGAAGCTTCAACCGCGACTTCTGGATGGCGCAAGAGAAGTACGTCGCGCAAGCGCTCGACGGCCACAAACGACAGGTCCAGGCGGTCACCTCGAACCCCGGACACTGCCTGTGGATGCGCGTGCTCGACGCGGCCAAGGCGGCGCGCGTCACGCAGCGCCTGATGTCGCCGGAGCTGTTCTCCGGCTGGGGCATCCGCACGCTTTCCGACCGCGCGGTCAACTACGACCCGTGCAGCTATCACAACGGCTCGGTGTGGCCGTTCGACACCGCACTCGCCGTCGCCGGCATGCGCCAGTACGGCTTCGCGGCCCAGGCCGAGCGAGCGGCGCGCGCCCTGCTCGAGGCGGCGCTCGAGTTTCCCCTGCACCGCCCGCCCGAACTGTTCTGCGGCGACGTGCGCGAGCCGGGCGCGGGACCGAAGGAGTACTGGAACACGTGCATCCCGCAGCTGTGGTCGGCGGCGGCGATGTTCACGTGCGTGTCCTCGATCCTCGGCCTCGAGGCCGATCTGCGTCAGAAAGTCCTGCGCGTGGAACCGATCGAGACGCCGCTGTGGAACCGCATCGAGGTCCACGGCCTGCACTTCGCGGGCGAACGCCTCGATTTCGCCGTCGAAGGCACCCGTGTCGTGGCCGGCCGGCTTCCCGCCGGCGTGCGCATCAGCTGATCGTCTCGCAGAAGGTCGCGTACTCGATCGCGCGCTCGTACACCGACTCGTAGCCGTCGGCCATCTGCGGCGGACCGAAGCGCCTGGCCGCTGCCTCCGCGCACCGCCGCAGGTCTATCTGGTCGAGCTTGCGGTAGGCCTCGACCATCTCGTCCAGGTCGTCGACAAGCCAGCCCGTGACGCCGGGCTCGACGATCTCCGCCGCCGCGCCCCGCTTCATCGCGATGACCGGCGTGCCGCTCATCATCGCCTCGACCATGGCGATGCCGAACGGCTCCTCCCACTGGATGGGAAAGACCATTGCTTTCGCCTTGGCGAGCAGCCTGGCCTTCTCCTTGCCGTGGACGTTCTCGACCCACGTCACCTGGCCGTCGAGGGTCGGCTTGACCTTCTGGTCGAAGTACGGCTGCACCTGGGGGTCGACCTTGCCCGCCAGGACGAGCTTCACGTTGACGCGCCGGGCCAGCTCGATGGCGAGATGCTGGCCCTTGTCGGGGTCGATGCGGGCGAGCTCGACGATGTAGTCCTCCTTCTCCTCGCGCCGGACGACCGGCGTGTACTCGGAAGGGTCGACTGCGTTGTGGACGACGCGGCGCCAGTCGACGCCCGCGACCGTCGCCTGCTGCGCGCGGCTGATGGCGACGAGGTGGACGTCGCGGTCGACGGCCGCGAGGAACTCGCCCTCCGCCTCCGTGAGCGCCCCATGCAGCGTGGCCACCACCGGCGCCTGCGCGCGGCAGGTCGCACCGACCAGGATGCCCGGTGGCCCGGCGTGGTCGTGGATGACGTCGAAGGCGCGGCGGCGAACGATGTCGTAGGCGCGGTAGAGGAAAAGGTTCATGCGTGCGACCTGATCCTTCGTACCGAGCTGCTCGGTCCAGCTTTCCGGGGCGATGGCGAGCGACTCGAACGGCCCCTGCGAGCCCTGCCGGCCGATCACGGTCACCTGGTGGCCGCGGCCGCACAGCTCGCGGGCGAGGTTGAAGACCATGAGCTCGATGCCGCCGTATCCCGGTGGCGGGACCGGGTACCAGGGGCTGACGATCATCGCGATCCGCCGGGACTGCACATCAGATAAACCCACGAGGGGCCGCGGAAGCGCAGGAACGAACTGCACGAGAAAACTACCTGCTAGTCGGCGGCCAGCTCCAGCCACGGCGGCACGCCGCGGACCACCTCGAGGCCGGGCGCGTCGGCGTCGACCTCGTGCCGGCCGTCCGGCTTGCGCTCGACGGAGATACCGGCGAGGTGCTTGCCCAGGCGCAGGTTGTGGAGCTTGAGCCGCGAGCACCACGCCGGCAGGGCGGGATCCAGGTACACGCGGCCGTTAGGGACGTCGGGCTCGAGGCCGAGCAGGATGCGGACCATCTGCATCACCGAGCCGGCTGCCCAGGCCTGCGGCACGTTGGCCATGCGGTAAGGCACCGGCACGGCGAACTCCGAGCGCGGCAGGCCGGCGAAAAGCTCCGGCATCTGGATGTCCTCGAAGCACATGACCGCCGAAAGCAGGCCGTCGAGGATCGTCCACGCCTCGCGCTCGAGGCCGTAGCGCCGCAGCCCGGCGGCGGCGATCACGCTGTCGTGCGGCCACACCGATCCGCGCTGGTAGGAGTGGGGGTCGTACGACGGATGGGCGTCCGACAGCAGGCGCAGCCCCCAACCGGTGAACATGTCCGGCTCCATCAGCCGGCGCCCGGCGGCTCGGCCGCGCTGCTCGTCGAGGATGCCCATCCACAGGCAGTGGCCGGAGTCGGAGACGTCGGTCTCGACGGCCCGCTTCTTGCCGTCGAGCAGGAAGGCGAGCTTGCCGGGCGGGTCGATCCAGAAGGCGTCGATGAACCGGCGGCGGAGGTCGGCCGCCTCGCGCCGCAACCTCATGGCGGTCGCGCCCTCGCCCCACGCCTCGAAGAGCGGCGCCACGTGCAGCTTGGCGCCGTAGACGTAGGCCTGCATCTCGCTGGTGCCGATAGGCAGCTCGGGGAAGGCGCCGTTCTCGTCGAGGACGCCGTCGTGGGCGTCGCGCCAGCCCTGGTTGCGGTAGCCGTGCGGCGAGCGTGTGGCGTATTCCTGGAACCCGTCGCCGTCGCGGTCGCCGTGACGGTCGATCCAGTCGAGGCAGCCTTCGGCCGCCTTCCGGAACGGCCGCAGCGCCGCCGCGTCGCCGTTCCAGCGGAAGTGCTCCGCCAGCAGCAACAGATATAAAGGTGTGGCGTCCGCCGTCCCGTAGTACGGGCGGTGGGGCACGAGGCCGAAGTGCGCCCATTCTCCGACGCGCAGCTCGTGCGGCATCTTGCCCGGCTCGGCGTCGCGCTCGGCGTCGTCGACCTGGGCCTGCCAGCGGGCGAGGTTCTCCAGCGTGCCCAGCGCGACCGCGGGCTGGGCGACCATCGCCTGGATCGAGGCGATCAGCGAGTCACGGCCGAAAAGCGCCATGAACCACGGCAGCCCGGCCGCGGGCATCCAGCGGTCGGAAGCCTCCTCCTGCTCGTGCAGGCGGAGGGCGGCCATGTCCTCCACCGCCCGCTCGTAGGCGAACTGGAGGCGGACGTCCGAAGGTTCGAGCTGTGACACCGAGGTCTGCCAGCTGCGCTCCTGGACCAGCGCCCTGTCGCCGGCTTCGAGGGCGCAAGTCGGCGCGAGCTTCGGCATCTCGTCGTCCGAGGTGAGCAGGTCGTACTGCAGGCAGACCTTCCAGCGCTCGCCGGGCCGCAGGTCGGCCGGGATGCGCAGCGCGCCGTTGGCGTAGGTGATGCCGCCGCTCTGCGTCAGCGCCCGCACGAGGCAGCGCCTCACGAAGTCATCCTTCTGATAGCGCGACTCGAGGCTGTTCGGCCCGAGCCACCACGTGTTCAGGTCGTCCCGCCGCTGCCAGGACTGGAAGCGCACCTCGAAGATGTCGGCGAAGTCGCTCTCGAGCGCGACCTCGAGGAGGACCGTGACCGGCGCCCGCGCGTAGCTCTCGAGCACCAGGTCCTCGTGCATCTGGTTGAGGCTGATGAGCCTGTCGACGGTGACCGACACCCGGGCCTCGCGCATGTCGCCGCCGGGGCCGGCGATGCTGTCGGCGATCATGTGCCACCGCGCGTGCCGGAAGGAGATGCGGACCGACGCGACCGAATCCGGACGGCGGCCGTTCAGGCGGATCTCGTGGCGGGAGAGAAAGCGCGTGTCCGCCGCGTAGAGGCCGTACTCACCCGGCGTTCCGCCGGGGACGCTCCCATGCTGGTCGGTGACCAGGAACGTCGCCCCGTGGTTGATCTTGACCGACGGGTGGGGATGGACGGCCGTGATGAGAGTCCGCCATGGTCCGTGCTGCTGCTTCATGATCGCCAGACCTACGTTACCCACGCCTTTCCGCCACCGCAAATCGGCATAGGCGTGCCGCGATGTTGATGGCTTGACTTTCGCTTCTGGTCGCTGCCAGAGTATTCGAACTTTTAGCGCCGGCCGTGGACACGGCCGGGCGATTCGAGCGCTTAGCCGCTGGAGAGAGATGGGGTTTCGGCGTCCTGGGCCGTGGGCGCTCCCGGTACCTCTCCGCGCGGCAACCGACCGGTTTGGTGACGGCGACGGAAACGGCATTGCATGACGAGAGGAAGTAGAGATGGGGATACGCCTGGGGCGGCTGTTTAGCGCGTTCGCCGTGGTGACGATGATGCTCGGCGCGGGCGCCAGCCCGGCCGGAGCCGTTACGGTTCCCGCTCCCGTGGGCGACGCGCCCACCCTGGTGCCGGGGACGCAGATCCCCGACAACGGCGAGGACGACTCGCTCCTCCAGTTCGAATGGGACTACATCAACAACCGCACGGCCGGTGACACGCAGCTCACGCTCGACCAGGCCGGCCAGCACCGGGCCAAAGGCGCTGACACGGCCGCCGCGATCAGGCTGCAGGGCAACCCGGGTGGGAACGTGACCTTCAACGGCGCCTGGAGCGCCGCCGGCCCGAGCCCCATCGGGCAGATCGCCCGCAGCAACGGCGCTCTCGAGGCGGTCGCCGGACGCATCGGCGCGCTGGCGATCCGCAAGAACGGGCGGTTCATCCTCGGCGGCGCGAACGGCGGCATCTGGACCATGGATCCCGCAGACGGGGTCTGGGTCCCGCGCACCGACAACCTCCCCTCCCTCGCCACCGGCGCGCTCGAGGTGGCGCCGTCCAACGACCTGATCGTGTACGACGGCACGGGCGAAGGCGCCCTGTCGGGCGACAGCTACTTCGGCGACGGCATTCTCAAGTCGACCGACGGCGGGACGACGTGGCAGCACGTCTCCGGTGACTTCTTCCAGGGGGTTTCGGTCGCACGTCTCGCCATCGACCCCACCAACGCCGATCACCTGTACGCCGCGGTCCTCCGCGGACGTGGCGGCTCGCACCGGACCACGCCGACGGTCCACTCGCAGTACGGCATCTGGGAGTCGAAGGACGGTGGCGTCAGCTGGACGCTGCTGATGGGCTCGCCGGCGATCGGCGGCGGCCGCGTGTCCGAGGGCGCGACCGAGCTCCGGATCGACCCCATCACCCCGAACGTCCTGTACTCGTCCTTCCTGGGCGACAAGATGTACAAGAGCGTCGACGGCGGCCAGACGTGGAACCCGATCATGAGCGGGCTGCCGGCGGAGGCGGACTTCTCCGCCGTCCCAACCCGGTTCAGCATCGGCCTGTCGCACCCGGCCGGCCAGTCGGCGGTGCTATACGTCGGCTTTGACTTCGCCAACAACCAGAACCCGCCGCCGCCGCAGGTTGCGGGCGCGCACCGCGTGGCGCGAATCTACAAGTCGACGGACGGCGGCGCGACCTGGTTCCGCGCGGGCTTCCAGCCTGGCCCCGACGGGATCCAGGACTACTGCACCAGCCAGTGCACCTACGACAACGTGATCGAGCCCGACCCGACCGACCCCAACGTCGTGTTCGCGGCGGGTTCGTTCGGGTACACGTTCAGCCCGCAGTCGGGCGGCATCTATCGCTCCGACGACGGTGGCGCGACCTGGAAGGACCTGGGATGGAACCAGCACCCGGACTTCCACTCCGTCGTGTTCGATCCCAACAACTCGCAGAACGTGCTGATCGGCAACGACGGCGGCGTGTGGTACAGCACCGACCGAGGCGGCCGCGTGCCCGGCACCCCGGGCGCGACCAACCGGTCCGCCAACGACTGGACCGACCTGAACGGCCACGGGCTGCAGATCACGCAGTTCTCCTCGATCCAGGCGAACCCGAGCTTCCCGCAGGTGATCAACGTCGGCGGAGTGCCGACCGACGTCGGCCCCTCGGCACGCCTGTGGGGCGGCACGCAGGACAACGGCACCCTGCGCAAGTCGGCGACCTCGAACACCTGGTTCGACATGACCTCCGGCGACGGCGGCATGGCGCAGGTCGACCCGACCGACTTCAACTACGTCTACGGCGAATTCTTCGCGCCGCCGCTGTCGGTCTACCGCATCACCGACGCCGGCGCCGGGTTCTTCACCAACAAGCCGATCCACAACGGTCTGAACCTCAACGACCGGGCCGAGTTCTACGCGCCCCTGGTCTTGAACCAGGCCAACCCCAACCAGCTGTTCATCGGCTCCTACCGGCTCTACCGGACCGACGACGCCAAGACGCAGCTTGCCGGCGACGTGCAGTGGAACGTCATCAGCCCCGACCTGACCAGCGGCTGCAAAGGGCCAGCGCCCAACGGCGCGCGCAACTGCACGTTGACGTCCATCGGCGTCGGCGGCGGGACCGGCGTGTACACCGGCTCGAACGACGGCGTGGTCTACGTCAGCCCCGACGCGCAGACGAGCCTCAACCCGACCTGGGTCCGCATCAACGGGCTGCCGTCGCGCCCGGTGGGCTCGATCGCGGTCGACCGCAGCAACTGGCGCATCGCTTACATCGCGTTCAACGGCTTCGACGCCGCGACGCCCAACAACCCCGGACACGTCTTCAAGACCATCGACGGCGGGCAGACGTTCCAGAACGTGACCGGCAACCTGCCTGACGTCCCCGTCAACTGGCTCGTCCAGGACCCCGCGTTCCCGGACACGATCTACGCCGCAACGGACGTCGGTCCGTTCGTCAGCTTCAACGGCGGCGGCCACTGGTACGCGCTGGGCACCGGCTTCCCCATCGTGGGCATCGACCAGATCAGCCTCGACACCTTCCACCGCGTCCTCGTCGCCGGCTCGCACGGCCGCGGCGCGTGGAGGATGACGGACACGGCCCCCGCGGCGCCGGCGCTCGTCATCGCCAACAAGGACGCCGGCGTCCCGGTTGGGCCCGGCAGCTTCATCGACTACACGCTGACCGTCAGCAACATCGGCAATGCCGGCGCCGGCGGCGTCCGCATCACCGACCTGCTGCCCGCGAATACGACGTTCGTGTCCGCGGACAACGGCGGGCAGTTCGCGGACGGCCAGATCCTGTGGCGCAACCTGGTGGCGCCGGCGGGCGACCCGTCCACCGGCGGCGGCCAGCTCTCGGTCCACCTCCGCGTCCAGATCGACCCGAACCTCGCATCGAGCGTGAACTCGATCGTCAACGACGGAGTGACGCTTCGCTACTCCGGGCAAAGCCGGACGATCACCGGCTCGCCGGCCGTGACCCCGATCGCACCCCCGTTTGCCGTGAGCATCTCACCGTCGGCTCAGACCGGCGGCGCGCGCAGCGGCGGTTCGCAGACCTACACCGAGACGGTCAAGAACCTCGGCTTCAGGACCGACCACTTCAACCTGACCTCGAGCGGCGGGACGTTCCCGGTCTCCTTCTACAACTCGTCCTGCTCGGGGACGGCGATCACGGCGACTTCTGACCTTGCGGCCGGTGCGTCCGTCGACATCTGCGTGAAGGTGTCGCCTCAGAGCAGTGCGACCGACGGTACGTCGAGCACGTCGGCGGTGACTGCAACCTCGGCGGGGTCGTCCGCGGTCAGCGCCTCGGCCAACATCACTACGATCGCGGTCACCGTCGACACGCTTCTCGTCGACGAGGACGGCAACGCTCCCGACGTGAACGCGTTGTACGACGCCGCGTTGAACAGCGCGGGCATGACGCACGACACCTGGGACATCGACGCCAATCCAACCCTCCCGGTTAAGTACGTCGAAGCGTTCAAGAACGTCGTCTGGTTCACGGGCACGAGCTACCCCGGCCCGATGCTTCCGTACGAGAAGACGCTGACGGCGTATCTCAGCGGCGGCGGCAACCTCATGCTCTCCGGGCAGGACATCCTCGACCAGGGCGCGGGAACGACCGATTTCGTCCACAACTTCCTGCACGTCAACTGGGACGGCAGCGAGCGGCAGAACGACATCGCGACCACCGCGTTCCACGGTGTCGCCGGCAGCCTGACCGACGGCATCGGGACGGTGCCGCGCACCAACGTCCTCGGCACTCCTTTCATGGACGAGATCACCCCGAACGCGGGCACCGTCATCTTCACCGATGACCGGGGCCAGCCCGACGGACTCGCCTTCAACGGCACGTACAGGCTCGTGTTCCTACCGTTCGGCTTCGAGGAGTACGGGGCCGCGGCGGACAAGGCCGCGTTCATGACGAGGGTGAACACCTTCTTCACCACCCCGTAAGCGCGACATTCAAGGGCGGGGCCGGCTCCGGGTGGGGGCGGCCCCGCTCTTCTCTGCTCGGATATACGCGCAAAACCGTGTATTCGGCTTCGCCCGATGCCGGATAGGCGCGCATATCCGGGAAGGTGGCCGGCGGTACCATCGAGCCCATGGGCGCGCGATGGGCTGCGGCGCTCGCTTCGGCTGTGCTCGTCGGCGCGTGCGGGTCCGCCGCCGTCCCGTCGTCAGGCCATCCGCTCAACGTCAGCGGCACGCTCGACCGCGGGCCCATCGCGACCTGTCCGGCCGGCGAACCGTGCGACCCGCCCGCCGTGGCGAGCGCGCTGGTGTTCTCGCGCGACGGCGCATCGCCCGTCACCGCGCGCATCGCGCCGGACGGCACGTTTGCCCTCCACCTGGATCCCGGCGACTACTCCATCGCCGCGGCTCCGCCTGTGTTCCAGGGCGGCGTCGAGCCGTCCTCCGTGCACGTGCCCGACGCCGGCTCGGTGGTTCTGGAGCTGCGGATTCTGCGGTCGCCTTAACAAGACTTAGCCCGAGTACCGGATCGGCCGCGCCAGTTGTAGAGATATGCCTCAGGCAGGCCATGCCGCGACGCCCTTCGAGCCCGAGCCCCAGCGCGACGGCGACGGCGAGCCGATCCGCGTCCTGATCGTCGAGGACCACCGCGTCGTCGCGGAGGGCCTCGCCGCGCTGATCAACCAGCAGGCCGACATGCGCGTGGTCGGCAACGTCGGCACTGTCGCCGACTCGGTGCCCGCGGCCGCCGAGTTGAATCCCGACGTGGTGCTCCTGGACTTCCGGCTGCCCGACGGTACGGCGCCCGACGCGGCGTCCGCGATCCGTGCCATCCGCCCGGCGGCCAAGGTCATCTTCCTGACCCGAGAGGACACCGACGCCGCGAGGTTCGCCGCGGTGCAGGCGGGCGCGAGCGCCTTCCTGCACAAGTCGCGCGCGGCGGCCGAGGTCGTGTCCGCGGTGCGCGACGTGGCCAGGGGCAAGATGCTCATCACGCCGCGAACGATCGCCGCCCTGCTCGC
Source organism: Candidatus Dormiibacterota bacterium (assembly GCA_035689485.1). Lineage (GTDB taxonomy): Bacteria > Chloroflexota > Dormibacteria > Dormibacterales > Dormibacteraceae > 40CM-4-65-16. The sequence continues at coordinate 38,239 of DASSLL010000082.1, forward strand.
CAAGCGGCGGAACATGGACGCGCAGCTGGAGCGACTCACCCCGCGGGAGAAAGAGGTGCTCAAGCTGATGGCCGAGGGATACCCGAGCCGCGCCATCGCCGCCGAGCTGGGCATCAGCTACACGACGGTGCGCACGCACATCCGCGCCCTGGGAAGCAAGCTCGCCGTGCACTCCAAGCTCGAGGCCATCGTGAAGGCCCGCGAGCTCGGGCTGGTCAACTAGCCGAGCGCGGCGCGGTCCGGGCCGGCAGCCGCCGGCGGCGCGGTCTCTGACGGTGGGGCAAGTACGACCGGTCTCCGACCCACTGCGCGGGCGGCGCCATCAGCAGCTGCGCCATCAGGTTGAGCGTCGACGCGTACTTGGACCGGAAGTGCGAGAACTTGGTCCACGACGCGTCGCCGTCGACGACCTTGTAGCCCGCCGTGCGCAGGCGCGCGAGCGCCGCGGTGTACTCGCTGCGCTCGATGATCGGGTCGGGCGAGGTCTTGAGCCGCAGCGCCCAAGTGATGTCCTCGACGAAATGGTTGCCCACGGTGAACATCAGCTTGGCCGCGCCCTTGGCATCGTCGTCCGTGGACGAGATGACGAGCGCCGCCGCGTCCATCACAGCACCGAACGAGTTGATCCACGCCTCGTTGTCGTGGCTGGACCGGAAGTAGACGAGCAGCGGATAGGCGAGGTGACTCTCGAGCACCATGGCCGACCAGGTGCGCCACTCGTCGAACGTCTCCTTGAGGATGTCGTCCATGCCGCGCTCCTTGGCGGTCTCCAGCAGCTGCACCGCCGAGGGCGGAGCCCCCGCCAGGGCGTCCAGGGCCACGACCGATTCCTCGCGCGAGCGGAACGACCCGTAGAGCTCGAAGAGCAGCGTGATCGCGAGGGCCGCGACGCCGACCCCGGTCGCGCTCTCCATGAAGATGAGCACCCGCGCCAGCGCCTGCTCGGGGACGAAGTCGCCGAAAGCGAGCGGCACCAGCGTCGTGCCCGATACGTAGAAGCACGTGACGTAGTCGTTCAGCGCCGGCCGGAACTCGTCGCGGACGCCGTAGATCATCAGGCTGTAGGCGATGATGATCGCGAAGCCCCAGATGGCGAAAAGCGATATGAGCGCCAGCGGGGCGAAGGCGGCGAGTCGCGCCTCGCTCCTGTCGACCCGGGCGCCGCGCCCGAAGATCCACCGCCACACCCTCCACATCGGCCGGACCACCAGCCGCGCCAGCTGCACCCTGTGCACCGCCGGGCGCGGCAGCACGACCGACTGGAAAAGGTCGAACGACACCGCCAGCAGGAGCAGCGCGCCCACGACGAACTCCACGATCTCGGAGGCGGTCACCCGATGAAAGCTACACCGGTTGCGCGGTCAATCGACCTTGGCTGCGTTCCGGAGTCCCTTCTTCTCGATCAGGTCGAGGATCTCGCGCTGCTGCTGCAGCATCTCGCGCTGCACCTCGAGCATCTTCAGCTGCTGAACGTTGATGGCGTGCAGCGTCGTCAGCGTGAGGTGGTCCTGCTCGGCGCGGGCGTCCTGGCTGGCGGAGATGACGTTCTGGCCGACGATGATGATCGGCAGCAGCACGAGCTGCAGGAAGGTCTGGCTGACCAGCACGCTGACGGCGGTGAGGAACGCGTTTTGCGTCAGCACCGCCACGGCGCCGCCGACGGCGATGAGCGTGAACAGGTACGCGGCCCACATCGTGCCGACGCTCTTGGTGACGTTGACCGCCAGCCAGGTGTTGAAACGGCCGACCGCCCCGGCGCCGTGCACCTGGCCGGCGACCGAGCGGCTGGTGACCAGCCGCGGCTTGTGCTCGCCGGGCGCCGCCATGGCCGCGGCGTAGGCGGCGCGGTGCTCGGGGCTGCTGATGCGGCGTTCGGTGGGCGGGGCTGCCGGCTTCTTCGCGTCCATGTGGGCCGGATAAAGCTAAGACAATTGACCGCATGGCGAACCAGGTTTTCGACACGGTCCGGACGGTGATGGCGGTGCGCGAGTATGACGGCCGGCCTGTGCCGGACGACGTCCTGCGGCGCGTGGTCGAGGCGGCGCACCTCACCGCGAGCGCTTCCAACATCCAGCCGTGGCACTTCATCCTCGTCAGGTCGCGCGAGGGGCTGCGCAAGCTCGGTTCGCTGGTTCGGACCGGGCCCTACACGGCCAACGCCGCCGCGGCGGTGATCGTGGCCTACGAGAAGAGCAGTGAAAAGTGGGGCATCTCCGACGCGAGCCGCGCCATCCAGGACATGGCGCTCGTCGCCTGGGCCGAGGGCGTGGGCTCCAACTGGACCGGCGGTGGCGGGCTCGAGGGCGTCCGCACCGAGTTCGGCCTCCCCGACAGGTACGACGTGCTCGCGGTCGTGCCGCTCGGCTACCCCAAGCGCAAGGTCATCGGCAAGAAGAAGAGGAAGCCGTTCGACCAGGTCGTGTCAGCGGAGAGATTCGGCACGCCGCTCAAGTAAGCGAAAAGGCGCGTCGAGGACCGCGAACAGCAAGGCCGCGACCCCGGCTGCCGACACGAGGTACCAGGGCCACGGACCCAGGTAGTCGAGCAGCGACGGCGTGTCCGGTTTGCCGCGCAGGAACATGTAGTCGGCGCCCGTCAGGGTGTCGGCCACGAACACGAGCGCGGTGTACGCCACGGTGATCGCGGCCACCCGCACCACCGCCCAGCGGCGCGGCGTGATCCGCAGCCCGACGACCAGGATCAGCGCCGCGGCCACCGTCCCTCCGTGGGCGAGGTAGTACTGGAAGTAGGGGTAGGACGGGAAGTCGTGCGGAAGGTCGGGCGTGAGCAGCGCCTGAAGGCTGCCCGCCAGCGCCCAGAAGTAGGTCACCTCGACCAGCGGCTGGGCGCGGGTCCACAGCGCCGCGGCGGCGACCAGCACGGCCGCGTCGCACAGCTGGAGCGGCAGGGGCTGCGCGCGCTCGCCGGGCAGTCCGCCGCCCAGGGCCAGGTACACCCACCAGCTCACCTCGTCGACGGCGAGGACCAGCGCGAGCACCTTCAGCCACGCGCCCGGCGACCGCCTGGCGGCGACCACCAGCGCCGGCGCCGCCGCGGCGATCACGACCAGGGCCGCCAGGTGCTCACCCGCAACCAGGCTCATCGCACTCCGGGGTGACGCCGAAGCGGTGGAACCGCGAGCGGTGTCGGGCAAACCAGCGGTAGAAGGCCTCCTCCACCGCCGCCACCGGCCGCAACCGGTAAAGCGCCGCCACCGCGGGCCACGGACCGCCCATCTCGTGCAGCACGCGGTTGATCGCCGCCGCGCCGCCGAGCCGGCGGCCGCCGGCGTCCACGGTCCAGGCCGCGCGGTCGGCCTCCTCGCGCGTCACGCCGAAGCGTTCGAGAGCGCCCGGCTGCTGGTTGGCGATGGCCTGCACACGGCCGGCCTGGTCGCGCCGGCGAACCCAGCGCGCCATCCTCGTTCAAACGCCTCAAGTCCCGTCGAAGAGGAGGACGAGGGGAGCCCTGGGTTGGTGGTCCGCTATGCGGACACTTTAGCCGCCTGGCGGCGCCTCCAGCGAATGGTGCTCTGCACCGCCAGCAGCACCGCGGTGACGGCGAGGATGAAGCCGACCTGGACGCTCACCGGGTCGCCGATGCCCCTCAGGCCGACGTACGGCACCCAGCCGATGAAGAGCACGCCCCAGAGCGCCAGGTTGAAGCCGAAAAGGAAGCGCATCTCACCGAGGTAACGCGGGAGAGGGCCGCCGCACGCGCAGCGGCGCCTCCCCCCGACTCGGCTGTTCGACCGCGGGCCGCCGCACGCCGGCGACGGGCTGGGTCTCCTGCTCCTCGTACTCCTGCGTGTGGTCGTACGCCTGCCGGTTCTTGAGCGCAAGCGTGGCCAGGAAGCCGATCACGCAGCACAGAAGGATGTAGGCGCTGATGGTGAAGGGCGTCTTGGCGGGAAACGGCGATTTGATCGTGGTGCCAAGGATGTCGAACTTTCCCGCCCACAGCCCGGTGGCTATGTACGGCGCCGGCCCGCCGGCGATGATCGAGGCGAGCTGGTAACCGAGCGAGGCGCCGCTGTAGCGCAGGCGTCCGGTGAAGCTCTCGGCGATAAGTGAGGCCTGCGGCCCGTACTGCATGTCGTGCGGAATGAGCGACAGCGCGATGACGCCGAACACGACCACGGCGACGCCGGCTGCGAACAGCCCGAAGTAGATGAATCCCCACACGGCCATCACGACGATGCCCGCGAGGTACACGGTCTTGCGTCCAATCCTGTCCGAGAGATAGCCGAACAGCGGGAAATTAAGGCTGCAGCTTCTTAAAGCTTTACCAATTTTCCGGAACCTTCGCTCTGGCGCTCTCCCAGGCTGCCTCGGCCTCGCCGATCGGCGTCGAGGGCGGGCCGTTGCGGAAAGGCCAGATCTCCTCCGCGATGCGGCGCCAGTTGGCGGTGGCGTTCAGGCTGCCCAGGACGGCGTACAGGCCGAGGTTGATGCGCTGCATGATCACGTACTCGCGGGGCACGTTCGAGTACGGCGCGAGGGGGCTGCGGGCGTCGAAGAAGCGCCGGACGATCGCCGACGCATAGGCGGGAGTGATGGTCATCGGCGCGTCCTGGAGCGCGGTGCCGTAGAACTGGCCGAAGCGGTCGACCACCATCTGCGTCGACACGGGGGCGCCAGGCTTGACAAAGCCGGCCTGCTCGAGCGCGGACCGGAAACCCTCGTGGTCTTTTTCGAACACGAGGTAGCGGACGGCGTCGATCAGCGGCGCCAGGTCCTCGTCGGTGAAGAGCTTGGTCAGGCCGAAGTCGAGGAACGTCACCCGGCCGCCGCGGTGGAAGAGGTAGTTCCCGGGATGCGGGTCGCCGTTGAAGGCGTGCAGGCGGTAGAGGCTGCGGAAGACGAAGCGGTGGATGGTCTCCGCCGCCAGGTCCTTCTCGCGCTGGTCCCACGTCAGGAGCTCGTCGAAGCTCGCGCCGGAGTCCAGCTCGCTGGTCAGGACACGGGCGGTGCTGAGCTCGGCGACGATGTGCGGGACGCGGATGTAGGGGTGGCCGTCGTAATAGCGGGCGAACAGCTCCTGGCTTTCCGCCTCGCGGACGTAGTCGACCTCCTCCTGCATCCTCTCCGCGACCTCGTCCACGAACGAGCGCGTATCGAGGCCCGGGAAGGCGGCGCCGACCACTCGCCTCAGCAGGCCCACGTTGCGGAGGTCGGACGTGATGCTGCGCGCGATGCCGGGGTACTGCACCTTGACCGCCACCGCGTGGCCGTCTCGGGTGATGGCGCGGTGCACCTGGCCGATCGACGCGGCGGCGAACGGCGTCGGATCCCAGTGTGCAAAAAGGTGCTCGGGGGCGTCGCCGAGCTCTTCCCTGATGACCCCGGTCGCCAGCGCCGCGGTCATGGGCGGCGCTCTGTGCTGCAGCCGCGACATCGCGGCGCGGACGGTGACCGGCATGTCCTCGTAGATGTAGCTGGCCATCTGGCCGAGCTTCATCAGCACGCCCTTCATCGAGCCGAGCTCCTCCGCGACCTCATCGGCCGAGCGGTAGGCGAGGTCGTGGCGGAGCTGCTTGCGCCGCTCGACGGAGGCGAAGAGGAGGCGCGGGGAGCGGGCGGCGTACCGGCCGCCGATGCGCAGCGCCAGCCGGGCGATTGCCGCGCCACGGCTGACGCGCGATTCGCGGACCGCCGCCGTGGTCGCGCTCATCTCACTCCGCGGCGCGGATGCGGAGCTCGATCCGCTGCCGGGCTTCGAGGACGCCGGGCAGTCCCTCGAACGCGAGGTCCATCGCCCCGAGGAGCTGCCGGACGGGCTCGCGCTCGAGCAGCTCGGCCGGCGGTTCCTGGAACCCGTACATCTCGCGCGCCCAGTCGGGCAGCGTGCCCACCGCGACCTGGGCGAGGTCGTGCCAGAGGTCGCGGGTGTCTTCCTCGAGGCCGGGAGGATCCATCACGACGGCGATGGCGTCGCGCGCCGCCGGCGTGGCCTGTCGCAGCGCGACGGAGTCGATGTACGCGCGCAGGGATGGGACGGTCGCGGGCACGTCTGCGGCCGGAACGCCGACGATCTCGGCAAAGCGCACCATCTCGGCGACGTACGCGTCGGCCTGCATCGCGTCGAGCCCGCGGCCGTAACGCTGGACCACGGTGACTATCGAGTCGACCATGCCCGCATGCACCCACAGCAGCAGCGCCGGGTCTTCGGCGGAGTAGGGCAGGCCGGTCTCGGTGTCGGTGCCGCGGACGTGGACGTGGACCTTGCGCACCCATTCCGCGGCGGCGAGCGCGGACGCCCGGTCGCCGTAGGTCGTGGTCAGGACGTAGCCGCTGGTCGCGGCGAGGCGCCCGAACGGGTCCTGGCGCCAGGTGCTGTGCTGGGCGACGCCGGCCATGGCGAGCGGGTGGAGGGCCTGGACCATGAGCGACCGCATCGCCGCCAGCGGGAATGAGCGGTCGCGGTGGACCCGCCAGACCATGCTGCGCGGGCCGAACAGGCCGTCGTCCTTTGGGTGTTCGGGAACGGCGCGCAGGTAGGCCCTGGCGAGCGGTTCGAGGGGGCTGACGCGGGCGGTGTCCATGCCTACGCCAAGATACGAGGCGCTTCAGGCTCGAGAGTGCAATCCGCGGGCATTCAAAGCCTCCGGATACCCCGCTCACTGCACTTTCCCTCTTAACAGGCTGGGTTGTCGCGCTCATTCGGTGGGGTGACCATGCTCATGTGCCTCGAGCGCCGCTAATCCCGCACGACATGACTTGCAAGCCGTTCACAGCCGCCCAAGGCCTGACCCTCGGCTTGACCGAAGACCGATTGCGCGGTGCGAGCTGGACGCGGATCGACCGCGGCGTCTATGCCTGGCGGGAAATCGCCGCTCAGCCGCTTATCCGCATCAAGGGCGCCCTCCACCGGCTGCCCGACACGGGTGTCTTCTCGTGGTCCACGGCGTGCTGCAGGGTCTCGACCTCGACCCATGCCACCCGATCGAAGCCACCGTACTGACCGGTTCGGGGATAACGCGCCGCGCCGGCCTCAAGCTCCATCGCAGCACGACAATCGAACGATCCATGGCGCGGGGCCTGCCGGTTACCTCTCCCGTTCGGACGGTGGTCGACCTGGCGACAGGCCCTGATCTCGTCGAGGCGGTGACGATCCTGGACATGGCCCTGCATCGCAGGCTGGTGACCGAAGCGTCGCTCAACCGCTGGATCGCTTCGAACCCGGGGCGGCGCGGTGTGTGCCGTTTGCAGGAGAGGCTCAAACTCGCCGAGCCCGCGACAGAGAGCCCGATGGAGACCCGGCTGCGTCTGCTGTTGGTCCTGGCCGGGCTGCCGAGGCCGTCCGTCCAGCCGAGCTTGCGCAATGAGTCTGGGAAATTCCTCGCACGTCCGGACCTGTATTACATGGGGCATCGCCTCGCCATCGAGTACGACGGAGCTACGCACAAGGACAGCGTCGCGGCCGACAACCGCCGTCAGAACCCTCTCCTCGACTCCGGCCACAGGATTCTTCGCTTCACTGCGAGCGACGTCCTTGGAAACCCGGGCGCGGTCGTGGCGCTTGTACGACGCGCCATCGCGCGGGCGGGCTAGGCCAGGACCTCCTGCCGCTTCGACAGGTGCCCGATCGCCTGCGACCGCACCTCGTCGAAGCCTTCGTTCAAACCCTTGCGCAGGATCCGTGCGCACGCGGCCGCCGAGTAAAGGCGCGGAATGAACACGAAGTCCGCCCCCTCCTCGTAGAACTGCAGCGCCTGCGGGATGTGCTCCGTGGTCAGCACGACCTTGGCGTTGGGCGCGATGTTGTGCACGCTGCGCATCAACCGCAGGTTGCTCGCGCCCCGCAGCACGTCGTCGGTGATGCTCGACACGACGAGCTCCGCGTGCTCGATGCCGGCATGCCGGAGCGTGTCCGCATGCGCGATGTCGCCATAGACGCACTTGATGTCCTTGCGCCGCAGCTCTCGCAGGACGGTCGGGTTGAAATCGATGACCATGATCTTCTCGATGAACTGCCGGGCCTCGGCGGCCTCGCCCTCGTGCTCGAACTCATAGAGGATCGAGCTCGTGTCGCGGAAGAAGCCGAGGAATATGACCGGCTGGTGCAGACCGCCGGCCCCGTCTTGCGACGCGTCCGCGAAGTCGAGGTCGCGGAGCCCGACAAGCTTGAACGCGGAGGCAAGCAGCCCCTGGATCGGGTGGCTGGAGTTGATCATGTAGGTCGACACGACCGACGTCACGGCGAACGTGATGATCACGATCGTGAGCACGTCCTGGCCGATCTGGCCCATGGTCACGCCCAGTGAGGCGATGACTATGGAGAACTCGCTGACCTGCGCGAGGTTGATCGCGGGCACGATGCTGGTGCGCAGCCCAAGCCGCAGCGCGTACAGGATGGGGACGACGACGACGCGGCTCACGATCACGAAGGCCGACGCGGCCAGCGAGAGCTCTAGCACCTGGAGGCTCGGGATGGTGATCTGCATCCCCAGCGCGACGAAGAACAGGGTGACGAAGAAGTCGCGGATGCTCACGGCCTTGGCCACCACGTCGACGTTGTAGGGGAAGGTCGACAGGCTCACACCGGCGATCAGCGCCCCCATCTCGCGGGACAAGCCGATGAGGCTCGCCGCGCCCGCGAGGAAGAAGCACCACCCCAGCGCCGAGACGAGGACCAGCTCCGGCGCTTTCTGGACCATCCGAAACACGTAGGGCAGCACGTACTTCGAGAGCGCGAAGCCGCCGACGACGAGCAGGGCGCCGCGCCACAGCGAGCCGAGAAGGGGGACCAGGTTAGGGCTCAGCACGTTGGGCTGCACGGCGAGCATCGCCACCGCCCACAGGTCCTGGATGACGAGCACGCCGAGGGTGATGCGGCCGGGAAGCGTGTCGAGCTCGTACTTGTCGTTGAGGATCTTGACCACCACGAGCGTGCTGGACAGGCTCATGCACGCTGCCAGGTACAGCAATGCGTAGTCGTGCGGGCGGTCCTGCGCACCCAGGAGGTAGAAGAAGCCGAGCCCGAGGGCGACGCAGATGGGCACCTGCAGGGCGCCGGTCAGGAGCACCGCCGTGCCGCCGGCGACCATCTTGCGGATGTCGATCTCCAGCCCGATGACGAAGAGCAGGAGGATGAGGCCGATCTCGGCGACGGTCGAGATGCTCTCGCGGTCGCTGACCCAGCCCAGCCCGATGTTCGGCCCGATGATCACGCCGGTCAGGAGGTAGGCGATGATCAGCGGCTGCTTGAATCGCCAGGTCACGGCCGCAATGAGCGCGGCCGCGGCGGTGCAGATGCCGATGCTGGAGAGGAGCCCCAGGTTGGTGGGTATGTTCACCGCGCGCGAATTCTATGCGGCGGCTCTCAGAATCGCTCCAGGAACGGGATCCTCGGCGCCAGGACGTAGTTGAGCTGGATCAGGAGGATGCCGGCGATGCTGACCAGCGTCGTCTGAAAGACCACGGAAAGGGCGACCGCCAACGCGTAAAGCACCTGGGCGATCCACACGCGGCCGCGGATCAGGCGAACCACGTCTCGCTCCCGCTCGGGCGGAAACAGATGGGCACGAATGCCGTACTCCGCGGAGAACAGCAGCATGAAGCCGAGCAGGACGATGTTCAGCCAGTACTCGACCAGGGCCACCTTCAGCCACCAGAAGTGAGCGAGCAGAGCGGTCGAGAACGGCACGAGCGTGACGGCGAAGAGAAACGCCAGGTGGATCCACGAATAGTGCCGGTTGGACCTCACGAGCTGGCTCATCTGCGAACCCTGGCCGACCCAGAAGATGCCGAGGGTCATGAAGCTCAGCGTGTAGACGAGGAAGCTCGGGCCGAGGCCGCGTAGAAAATCCCAGAGCTCGCTTTCGGTGGTCGACCGGCCGCTCAGCGCCTGCACCCCAAGGCCGAGGACGAGCAGAGTCATGCCCACGGCAAATATGCCGTCGGAGATGCCGGCGAGGCGACCGATGTCGGTCCCGGCCAGCTCGTTGTACCGCCGCAGCCCGGGTGGCATATTCACGCGCGTAAGAATGAAGCCTCCCGCCGTTCGCGACGTGATGTTCTTCGAGACGCCGGCGCAGCTGCGCACCTGGCTCGAGGCCAACCACGAGACCGCCTCGGAGCTGTGGCTCGGCTATCACAGCAAGAGGACGGGCCGCGCATCGGTGACCTGGCAGGACGTCGTCGACCAGGAGCTGTGCTTCGGCTGGATCGACAGCGTGCGCTACTCGCTGGGCGACGGCAGGTCCGCGCAGCGCATCACCCCGCGGCGCAAGGGCAGCGTGTGGAGCGCGATCAACATCAAACGGTTCCAGGAGCTGGAGCGTAAGGGGCTCGTGCGGCCCGCGGGTCGCGCCGCCTTCGCCAGGCGCGACGAGGCGCGCTCCCGCATCTACTCCTATGAGAACGCAGCCTCCCTCGATCCGTCGATGGAGGCCAGGTTCCGCCGGCACCGGACGGCCTGGGACTACTTCCAGGCCCAGGCGCCGTGGTACCGGCGGACAGCCGCGCACTGGATCATGAGCGCGAAGCGCGACGAGACGCGGGAGCGGAGGCTGGCGCTGCTGATCGAGCACTCGAAGAGGGGCGAGCGGATCCCACCTTTGCGGCGGCCTTAGCCTCGTTCTCCTTGACGCGAGTCCGGATCAGCTGCCGGATCGCTGTGATCGGCAGCGGCCGGTCGAGCGGGAACTGATAAGTCCCCTTGCCCGTCATGTACTCGGCCATGCCGAGGTGCTTGTCGGCGTTGCCGACCGGATACAGGCCGACGTGGCTCTTGAACGCCGCGAAGTACATGAGGTGGCCGTGGTAGCGGTAGTACGGCATGCGGTAGCTGATGCCCTCCTCCGCCTGCGGCGCTTCCTGGCGGATGAGCTCGCGGAGACGCCGCAGGTGCGGCTGCGCCGCTCGGGGCGCAGCCGCGATGTACCTGTCGACCTCTTTGCTCACTTGCCGCCTTTGAGCTCGTGCAGGAGCTCCGCCAGGCGCTCCATCGACTCGTCGGCGCCTGACTTCATACCCGCGGCGACCATGCCGTCGCGGTCCATGACCGACTGGAACACGATCTGGGCGGTGATCCTGGTCTTGTCGCCGAGCGATTCGAACGTCGCCGTCTGCAGGGCGACGTGGCCCGGCACGCCCTCGTACTCGAACGTCTGGCAGATCTTGTCCGGCGTGTCGACCGAGTGGGTGACGCCGCGGAACGCGTGCTCCCCGCCGTCGGCGCCGCGCTGGATCACACGCCACTCGCCGCCGCGGCGGATGTCGAACTTCTCCATGACGTTGGTGTACTGCCGCGGACCCCACCACCGTGCGAAGAGCTTCGGGTCCGTGTACGCCTTGAACACCAGCTCTCGCGGCGCGTCGAGAACGACAGTCGAGACGATGTCCATCCTGCCCGGTTCGATCGTGTACTCAGTGGTCGGCATCGCTGTCTCCTTCGTTGCCATCTTGCTTCTCCTTTTGAACCAGATCCTGCAGAACTTCGTCGAGGCGCTGGAAGCTTTCGTCCCAGAATCGCCTGTACTCCCCCACCCACTCCGACGCCTCCTTGAGCCGGCCGCCCTCGAGGCGGCACGGCCGCCACTGGGCGTTCCGGCCCTGGCGCACCAGGCCGGCGCGCTGCAGCACCTTCAGGTGTTTGGAGATCGCGGGGAGGCTCAGGTCGAACGGTTTGGCCAGTTCCGTGACCGAGGCCTCGCCCTGGGCAAGACGAGCCAGGATCGCTCGCCGGGTGGGGTCGGCGAGGGCTGCGAAGGTGACGCTCAGCTGATCAGCTGCCACTGTATTTTTCCATTTGGCTAATTAACTGGTTAGTAGAATACAACCAGTCTGCCGGCGCCGTCAAGAGCCTCGATGGCGGCTTCTAGGCCGCCCGCGTCCTCCGGCTCGCCAGGCCGGCGGCCACCGCCGCGACGACGCCGGCCGCGACCGCGGCCACAGAGACCACCGCGTCCGGCTTGACCGTCATGTCGAAGACGACCCCGAGCGCGATGCCGATGCGGGCGAGCCACGAGATCATGACCGCGCCCGCGCTCATCCGTCCGCGCGTCACGCTGATGCCGGTGTACGCGCCGGCGACCGCGATCACGATGTAGCTGACGAGTCCCACCTCCGCCCACGCGTGCCATCCGGCACCTGCGAACGCCATGTAGAAACCAGGGACGACGATGGCCACGGCGGAGATCGGTCCGAGCACCTGCTGGACGCGCGTGGGCGACGCCCCGCCCCGCAGCAGGACTCCTTCGATGGCGAGCAGCGCAAACAGGGCGAGGGCCCCAACTATGTGGACGAACAGCGCGACCGAATAAAGACTCATCACATGCCTCCTGCGAATTCCAGCCTGGGCCAGGTTACCACGATTCTTTAAGTCACTAAAACTTCATAGTGGCATAGGTTATCCGCGATATCATTCGGGGGTGGCCGTCGTGACAGGGCTTCGGGAACGCAAGAAGCAGCGGACGCGCCAGGAGATCTTCGACGCCGCGCGCCGGCTCTTCCAGCGCAAGGGGTTCGACGCGGTCACCGTGGCCGAGGTCGCCCGTGCGGCAGACGTGTCCGAGGTCACGGTCTTCAACTACTTCCCGACCAAGGAGGACCTCTTCTACGGCGGCATGCAGTTCTTCGAGGAGCAGCTCATCGAAGCGGTCCGAAACCGGCCGCCGGGCGAGTCCGCGGTCAAGGCCTTTCGCCACGCCCTCCTCGGGGGCGCCGGCCGGCTCGAGCTCGCGCAGTCCGCGGACGCGATCCTGGCGGCCGGCCGCCTGGTTTCCGCCAGCCCCGCCTTGCAAGCCAGGGAGCGGGACATCGTCGACCGGTTCACCCGCCGTCTGGCCGACCTCCTCGCGGGCGCCGGCGGCGACGCGGTCGAGGCGCAGGCCGTGGCCGGAGCTCTCATGGCCACGCATCGCGCCCTGGTCGAGCACGTCCGCCGGCGGGTGCTGACGGGACGGCGCGGGAAGCGCCTGGCCGACGAATACCGCGACCAGGCGCGCCGCGCTCTAGGCCGGCTGGAGAACGGTCTGGCCGGCTACGCCGTCAACGTCTGAGTTTCAGGGCCTGACCTTGAGCGCCGCCTTCATGTCTGACACGCCGAAGTAGCCGTTGAGCTTGCGGGCGCTCCCGGCCGAGCCGGTGTAGGCGAACGTGATGTTGACGCCGGCCTTGCCCAGCTTGGACGCGAAGCGGCCCAGGGAGCCCGGGCTGTCGGGCAGGGTCACCGCGAGGACCTCGTCCTCGGTCGCGTTCCAGCCCTTCGCGGCGAGCGCCTTCTTGGCCGCGGCCGGCTTGTCGACGACCATCCACACCATGCCGCCGCCCTGCATGGCCGCGGCGGTGAAGCCGACGATGTTGACCTTCTTCGCGCCCAGGGCGCCCGCGATCTCGCCGAGCAAACCGGGCCGGTCAGGCATGTTGAGGGTCAGCTGTTTGGCTCTCGGCATACCGCACCATCCTCCTGAGTGAAAAAAGAGCGGAAATTTCGATGCCAGTTTGGCCGATGTTTAGGCCTCTCGCAAGGGTGGTAATTCCGACGGCGGAGGTGAGAAACATGGCCATGAGCCGTTGGAGTCCGATGCGTGAGTTCGATGAGCTGTTCAGCGATTTCTTCGCGTCGCCGCTGGCGCGGACTGAGCAGCGGACGTGGTACCTGCCGCTCGACGTGGTCGACGCCGGCAGCGCCTACCAGGTCAAGGCACCCGTCCCCGGCTTCAAGCCGGAAGACATCGAGGTCACGTTCCAGGACAAGGTGCTGAGCATCAAGGCGCAGAGGAAGTCCGAGACCGAGCGCAAAGAAGGGACGTACCTTCGCCGCGAGATGACCTTCGGCAACTTCGCCCGCAGCATCCAGCTGCCCGGCGACGTGAACGTGAAGGACATCAAGGCGAGCTTCGAGAACGGAATCCTGATCGTCGACGTGCCGAAGATGCAGGCGCCGCAGCCGACGAAGATCCCCGTGACCGGTGCTTCCGAGAAGGAGCTGGTCGCGGCGAACAAGTCGCAGAAGTAAGAGCAGATCTCGTCGTCAAGGGCCGGGCCGAGTGCCCGGCCCTTTTCCCGCTTCTGCTGCCACTCGCGGCAAATTTCCGACTGTGAGAACCGTGAGTGGCAGCACTGGCGGGTTTCCGGCGCCCGCCGGAGGCGTCAGTCCAGATCGGCCGAGTAGGAGCGCAGCTCGCCGGCGCGGTTGCTTCGGCGCAGCTTGGACAGCGCCTGCCGCTCCAGCTGCCGCACGGTCTCCCGGCTCGTGCCCATGCGCCGTGCCACCTCGTCGAGGGCGCGCTGATGCCCGTCGCCCAGGCCGAAACGCAGCTGGATCACGCGCCGCTCGCGCGGGCGAAGCATGCCGAGCACGCCGTCGACCTGGTCCTTCAGGTCGGCCTGCAGCGCCGCCGCGGCGGGCGACTCCGCGGTCGCGTCCTCGATGAGGTGGCCGAGCTCGGTGTCGCCCTCCTCCCCGATCGGCGTCTCGAGGGACACGGTGTCGCGCGCCGTCCGGCGGAGGCCCTCCACCTCGTCGGCGGTCAGGCCCAGCTCCTCCCCGATCTCCTCGTCGGTCGGCTGCCGGCCGAGCGCGTCGCGCAGCCGGTCCGACATGCGGACCAGCTTGTTGGTCTGGTCGCCGATGTGGATGGGCAGGCGGATGGTCCGTGCCTGGTCGCCGATGGCGCGCAGGACGGCCTGCCGGATCCACCACGTGGCATAGGTCGAAAACTTGAACCCGCGGCGGTGGTCGAACTTCTGCACCGCCCGCATGAGCCCGACGTTGCCCTCCTGGATGAGGTCGAGAAGCGGCATGCCGCGGCCCTGATACTTCTTGGCGATCGACACGACCAGGCGCAGGTTGGCCTCGGTCATGCGCCGGCGGGCCTCTAGGGAGCCCTTCTCGATCTGCTTGGCGAGCTCGATCTCCTGCTCTTTGGTCAGGAGCGTGCCGCGGCCGATCTCGCGGAGGTAGGCGCCGAGCGAGTCGTCGGCGTCCGTCTGGGCGGTCTCGGCCGGCGCCTTCGGCGCATGCTCGATCTCGGAGATGAACTCGGCGAGGTCAGGTGCCTGCCGGCGGGCCGAATCCGCCTGGGATTCGTCGTCGGACGAGTCCAGCCACAGTGAGACGGAGGATTGGAGTTGCATGCGAGTACAGATTTACCCAACGGCCCCGCGGCACAAACTGTTCCGCCATGCCGCCTCGGTAAGGTGGATGCCATGAAGATTGCATGCGCGCTTGGACCCAAATTCGAGGACTCCGAGTTCCAGGAGCCGTACGACGCCTTCCGCAAGGCGGGGCACGAGGTGACGGTGGTCGGGCTCGAGGCGCCGGCCCAGCTCCACGGCGACAAGGGCAAGGTCACGGCGACGGTGGATCGCCGGTTCCAGGACGTCCGGCCCGAGGACTTCGACGCCCTCTTCATCCCGGGTGGAGGGAGCCCGGACAAGCTCCGCGCCCACGCCGAGGCCGTCGATTTCGCCAGAGCTTTCATGCGGGCGGGCAAGCCGGTCGTGGCGATCTGCCATGGGCCGCAGCTGCTGCTCACCGCTGACGAGTACAGGGGCCGCCGGATGACGGCGTGGAAGACCGTCCAGGGCGACCTCCGGAAGGCCGGGGCGGACGTGGTCGACCAGGAGGTCGTGGTCGACCGCAACCTGGTGACCTCGCGCCAGCCGTCCGACATCCCCGCGTTCGTGCGCGAGTCGCTGCAGGTCATCGAGCGGGTGCCGGCGCGCAACTGAAGATCCGCTGATGGGTGGCTGGGTGACGTTTCAGGTCACGACCAACCGGCGCGCGCAGCTGGTCGACATCACCCAGCGCGTGTCGGAGGCGGTGCAGAGGTCGGGGGTCGCCGACGGCCTGTGTCACGTCTTCGTGCCGCACACGACGGCCGGCGTGACGATCAACGAGGGCGCCGACCCCGACGTGGCCGCCGACATCGAGACCCACCTCGGCGAGCTGGTGCCGAAGGAGCGCGCGTTCGAGCACGCCGAGGGCAACTCCGACTCGCACATCAAGACCGTGCTCGTCGGTCCGTCCTGCACCGCGCCTGTGCGCGGCGGCGAGCTTGCGCTCGGCCAGTGGCAGGCGATCTTCCTGTGCGAGTGGGACGGCCCGCGGACGCGGCGCGTGGAGGTGGCGGTCTCGGCCCTCTAGGTGACGAGCTCCAGCTCGCGGGCGGTGACGACGGCGTTCACCATCGTCCGCGCGCCGAGCTTGGCGCTGATCGAGCGGATGTGCGTCCTCACGGTGGAGTAGCTGATCCCCAGCCGCTGGCCGACCTGACGGGTTCCCACACCGTCGGCGAGCAGCTGCAGGACCTCACGCTCGCGCGGGCTGAGGCTCGCACGCATGTGCTCGCGGTCCTTGCCGGTCGCGACCAGCCGGGCTATGGCCGCGGGCGAGATGAGGCTCTGGCCCGCGGCCACCTTGCGGATGGCGGCGATCACTTCGCCGGCCGGGCTCGACTTGTGGATGTAGGCGCTTGCGCCGGCCTCGACGGCGGCGAGGCGAGCGTCGTCGCTGCCGTCGCGGCTCAGGAACACGAAGCGCACGTTGGGGAACAACGCGCGGATCGCGACGGCCGCGTCGTGACCGTTCCCGTCGTCGAGATGAAAGTCCAACACGGCCACGTCGGGCCGCACATTCGGCCCCAGGCTCATGGCTTCGCCGACCGAGGCCGCCTTGCCGACCACCTCCATGTCCTTCTGGCCGTCGAGCAGCAGGCCCAGGCTCTCGGAGACGAGCTGATGGTTCTCAACGATGACCACCCGGGTCGTGCGCTGGCTCATCGCCTGCGTCTCAGGAAAGCTCGGCCCGCCTCAACCGATAACGGGCCTCGAGCTGTTGGACGACGACGGCGACCTCAGTCTGCTCCTCGGAACGGGACAGCCGCATGCGCTCTCGGAAAGTCCCGAGCCAGCCGCATATCTCCTCCAGGCTGTCGATCGCCGGCACGAAGATCTCCAGAGACGGCAAAGGGGCCGTACCCTCCCTCTGGGCAACGACCCCTTGCCCTGTGTGTGCCCCCCGGCTTCGTTTCGACATGACGTTGCTGCCCCCAGCAGCCATACCGGCGCCAACGCTAGACGCGGGAGCGCAACATTAGGGGTCTAAAATTCGCCTCCCGAACTCGGCTAGCCGTTGTAATGTCGTCAGATGGGGGTGAGCACGAGCTTGCGTGAACCGCGCCAAGAGTGGACCGAGCTTCCAGGCGAGGACCTGACGACGTCCGTCCTGCCCGAGGTGGCAGGCTGGATCTCGATCTACGAGGAGATGGCCTCGGTCCTGCGCTCGGTGCTCACGCGCGCGGACGGCACGCCCGAGGTCGAACAGATGCGCCACGATCTGGCCTCGATCGAGGAGCGGTTGGCGGTGTGGCGCGACCGCCACGCCGAGCTCGCGGGCGTGGTCATCGACCGCAAGGCGCACGTCCTCACGTACGCCGGCAAGACTCTCTCGCTGACGCGACGCGAGGCGGACCTGCTCGACTTCCTGCTCCGCCACCCGCGCCGGCCCTTCACGAGCAAGCAGCTCGCGACGCTGGCGTGGCAGAACTCGCGGCTTTCGGACGCGCAGGTGCGGACTTACATCATGCGGCTGCGCGTCCGGCTCCGCGAGGTCGGCCTGGAGCAGGTCATCACGGTCGTCCGCAACCGCGGCTACGGAGTCGCGGCGACGCTGGCGAAGGGGACCGAATGAGGCCCCATTCCGCGGAGCAGATCATCATGTCGCGGCTCTTGATCCTGCAGTCGAAGCGGCTGCTCCTGCACTCGCTGGAGCGGCGGGCCGGGGAAGTCGGGATGGAGTCGCTGCAGGGACGGGTCGAGCGCATGCGGCTGGATGCGAGCCAGGCCCAGCACGATTACCGCGCGGCCGTGCTCCGCCTCGGGTCGCCCCAGCACAAGGATTACTGGGTGATCGCGTACAGCCGGCTGATCGAGATGGGCCAGGTGCTCACTGGGAAGCTCAGGGCGGCGGCACTCGACCTCTCTCCCGCCGAGCGCTACGAGATATCGGCCGACGTGGAGATGCTGGAGACGGTGGTCGACGGTTGGACGGAGTCGATGCGGCGGTCGATGACGGCCGCGACTGGCTGACCGCTAGCCCTTCGCGGCTCTCTCCCCCCCTCAACTCCTCCATCACCAGCACCACGCCGCTGGGGCGCTGGCCGTCGGAAAGCGCATAGGCGATGACCCGAACCCGGATGCTCTTGCCCCGCCGGCTCAGCGCGTCCACGGTCGCCTCGTCGTGCGCCGGTTTGCCGCGCAGCACGGTGCGGACCATGGTCTGGAGCTCCTTCGCGGGCAGGCCGATGTCGAGGTCGAAAAAAGCGTGGCCGACCACCTCCTCGGAGCGCAGGCCCCACAGGTCGGCGGCGCGCTCGTTCCAGACCTGGACGTTGAACTCCCTGTCGAGCACGACCGCGCCGAGCTCGATGTTGCCGGTGACCGCGAGCAGGAAGGTGTTGAGCTTGCTCACCTCGTCGGTGCGCAGGCGGAGGTCGGTGTTGATGCTCTGCAGCTCGGCATTGGTGGACTCGAGCTCCTCGTTCATGGTCTCGAGCTCCTCGTTGCTCGACTGCAGCTCTTCGTTGGTCGTCTCGAGCTCTTCCACAGTCGACTGCAGCTCTTCGTTGGTCGTCTCGAGCTCCTCGTTGCTCGACTGCAGCTCTTCGTAGGCGGTCTCGACGTCCTGCTTGGAGCGTTCCAGCTCGGACCGCAGCTGCGCCGTGTGGGTCACGTCGACGAAGCTGACGCTGGTCCCGACGACCGAGCCGTCGTCGTCGATGAGCGGCGACACGTGCACGTCATAGATGCGCGTGCCGCCGTCGGGCAGCGGGAACTCGGCCGCCTGAATGGAGAACGACCTCCGCTCGCGGTCCACGCGGTCGATCGGCGAACGGAGGTCGATGGGCTTGTACGAGAGGTCGAGGTCTTTCAGCGGGCGGCCGATGTCGCCCGGCGGAATGTCGAACATGCGCCGGGCGGGCTGGTTGGCGCTGACGAGGACGCCGAGCGCGTCGACCACGAGCTGCGCGTACGGCACGCCCTCCGTCGCCAGCTCGCGCACGCGCAATTGCCGCGCGACGTGGTTGCTGGCCTCGGTGTTCCCGGACTGCGCAAGCAGCAGTAGTCGCTCCCTCAGCTGGAGCCTCGCCACCTTGGAGAAGATGCGCTGCTTCAGGTCGACGGGCGCGAACAGCGAGCCGTGCGTGAGCAGCATCTCCGCGCGGCCGAGGAAGAGGTAGCCGTCATCGTTCAGCGCGTAGTGGAAGCGAGCCAGGATGCGGCCCTGCGACTCCGCCGTGAAGTACATGAGCGTGTTCCTGCAGACGAGGAGGTCCAGGCGCGAGATGGGCGCGTCCTGCATCAGGTCGTGCCGGCCGAAGATGAGGCCGCGCCGGAGGGACGACCGGAAGGCGAAACGCGAGCCCTGCGGTTCGAAGTACTTGCTCTTCAGTTCCTCGTCGAGGGACTCC
>DASSLL010000083.1:0-15807 GCA_035689485.1 Candidatus Dormiibacterota bacterium
CAAGAATGATGATCACGGTCCAGTCCTTGTTCGGCCCCGCGAGGAAGCCGATCTCGAACGCCGCGACCATGACGCAGATCGCGGATTGCAGAAAGCACGCGATCCTCGGGTTCGTCTCCCACAAGCGGCTGAGCGCTGCACCGGCCATCGGGCCGGCCGATGGTAACGCGCAGTAACCTGCCCGCAGTGGCGTCAACCGTCGAATTTCCCTCCGAGGCGGATGTCACCTGCTCCGCCGGCCGCGTCTTCGACCTGATCATCGACTTCGACGGCTACTCGCGGTGGCTCACAACGTCGTCCGCCTACCACGGGACACACGAGATCTCGGCCAACCCCGTGACCCTTGGCACCACGTACCGCGAACCCGGCCCCCTCGGGGTGCGCAACGGCGAGGTGACGGAGTTCGAGCGTCCGGTGAGGGTCGGGTTTCACCAGCCCATGACCATGAAGTACGGTGCGGGCGTGATCGACGTCACGGTGCGCTACACGTTGAGGCCAAATGGCGACGGCACCCACGTGCGGCGCGTCGTGACCGTGGGGTTACCGTGGCAGCTCAAGCCTTTCGCATCGGTGGTGCTGGCCCAGTTTCGCGACGAAAGCGCCCGCACGCTCGCCGCGCTCAAGGCGTACGCAGACAAACAACCGCGATGAGCCTGGCCATCCCCAATGTCGCCCTCATAGTCCTCATCGGGCCGTCCGGCGCCGGCAAGTCGACCTTCGCCGCCAAACACTTCCGGCCCACCGAGGTCGTGTCGTCCGACGAATGTCGCGCCCTGGTCGCCGACGACGAAAACGACCAGGCCGCCACTCCGGCCGCCTTCCGCGTGCTCCACGCCATCGTGCGCGAGCGGATGCACCAGCACCGGATGACGGTGGTGGACGCGACGAACGTCAAACCCATGTCGCGCAAACCGCTGATCGCCAGCGCCCGCAGGTATGGAGTCCCGACGGTCGCCATAGTCTTCGACCTGCCGCTGAAACTTTGCCTCGAACGGAATCGCAACCGTGCATCGCGATCGCTGACCGACGGCGTCGTGCGCCGGCAGCACGAGCAGATGAAGCTTGGGCTTGTGGGGCTGCCCGCGGAAGGATTCGACGCCGTCCACGTCCTCGGGACGGCCGCGGCCGTCGACG
Source organism: Candidatus Dormiibacterota bacterium (assembly GCA_035689485.1). Taxonomy (GTDB): domain Bacteria; phylum Chloroflexota; class Dormibacteria; order Dormibacterales; family Dormibacteraceae; genus 40CM-4-65-16. The sequence goes on from DASSLL010000083.1 coordinate 1,135, forward strand.
CGGTGAGCCTGGCGTCGTAACTTCGTTCCGGTGTCCGAGGATCGAGTCCTCGAAAACTTCGTCGACGCGTCGGGCCGGCTGGTGGCCATTCCGGTGCAGCGCAAGAAGAGGATGGTCGTGCTGCGCTGGCTGGCCGAAGATTTTCAGCCCGGCCGGCTCTACCCCGAGTCGGAGGTGAATCGCATCCTGGGTCGTCGGCACGAGGACTTCTGGGCGCTGCGCAGGCACCTCGTCGACGAGGAGCTCATGCAGCGCCGGCACGGCGTGTACTGGCGAACCGGCAGCGTGCCGAACGTCGGCTTCGATCCGCCGGCCTGGCCCGAAGAATGAGGACCATCTGCCGCGCGGTGGGGATGCTGGCGCCGCCGGCGGCCGCAGTCATCGTCCTGGTCGCGGGGCTGCTCACGCCCGGTTATGACCCGATGACGCGGACGGTCAGCCGCCTCGCGGCACCGGGCATGCCGGCGGCCTTCGAGGTCGACCTCGCGATCGCCCTCGCCGGCATTGCGTGCCTGGCCCTCGGGATCCAGATCGAAGTCGCACGCGCGGCGCTGCTCGCAGCCGCTGGCGGATTCCTCGTGGCGGCGGTCGTCCATCTCGACCCCGCTTCCTCGGCCGCGACGTGGTCACACCGAGCTGCGTCCGCCGTCGCCGTTCTCGGCCTCACCGCCGCGCCGCTCGCGATGTGGCGGGTCTACGGTCGCGTGTTGCTCGCGCTCGGCACCGCCGAGCTGGCGATGCTCGCGGTGGCCGCGGTGCTGCTCGCGGCGCCGTTCAACGAGTGGGGTGCATGGGAGCGCGTCATCCTCCTGCTCGGCCTGACCAGCCTCGTCGTGATGGCGCGCAGGATGCCGTCGACGGACGATCCGGCCAAGCCCAGGGCCGCGATCCAGAGCAGCGCCGGCACGTAGGCGCCGGTCGCCAGCGTGAACAGCGCGAAGCCGTAGAGAAGGCCGCCGGCGAGCTTGGTCGAGAAGCGCGGCGGCGCGCCGGTCGACGCCATGTAGACGAGGGCGGTGACGCCAAGCAGCGGGACGTTGTCCGCGACCATCTCCGGGTGCAGGACGGCCAGGGCGGCGGCCGTCGCCAACAGGATCATGAAGTCGGCGAACGCGTCCAGTCGCGCGCCGAATGGAGAGCCCGCGCACGCGATGCGGCCATCCAGCGCGTCGGTCGCGCCGGCGACGACCAGCGCGGCGAGGGCGAGGCGGCCGTCGCCGAGCGCTGCGCAAGCGACGATTCCAGGAGCCAGCACAACCCGCGACCACGTGAGCGCGTTGGCGAGCACGCGATAAGGGTATTTGAGCTGCGTTACCCCGCCATGGCGAGCGGCGTTGCGTGGGTCAAATGCGCAACAACTCGCTCGTCACCGTCGGCGTTGCAGTCGCCTGTTCCATCGTCGTGGCCGCGGTCGTCACGGCGCTGAGCCGCCCTGTCGTCCTCACCGGCAACCCCTCGGCCGTCGTCTCTTCGACCATCACCCCCGCGATCCTGACCAGCGGCGACGCGACGGTGACGAAGAAGCCTGACCTCGCCATCGTGTCCGCCGGCGTCCAGTCCGACCAGAGCACCGCCGCCGGCGCCCAGAGCGACCTGGCCGCCAAGGCCGGCCAGCTCATCTCACGGATCAAGGCGCTCGGCGTCCCGGACTCGGACCTGAGCACGGCCGGGTACTGGGTGGGCCCCGTGTACGACCCGACCGGGCGTTCGATCACCGGTTACCGGGCGAGCGAGCAGCTGGTGGCCAAATGGCACACCGTCGACAGCGTCGGCAAGGTCCTCGACGCCATCGTCCAGGAAGGCGGCGCGATGAACATCTCGGTGAGCTTCGGCCTCAACGACCCGAAGCCGGCGCAGGCGGAAGCCCGTGCGCTGGCCATCGCCGACGCGAAGGCCAAGGCATCGGCGATGGCTTCGTCGGCGGGCGTGAGGCTGGGTCAGGTCATCGAGGTCAGCGACCTCTCGACGCAGGCGCGCGTTCCGCAGCCGATGAGCTACGCGGGCGCGGCGGCCGTGCCCACGCAGGTCCCGGTCGGCGTCCTGCAGATCCAGGTCACGGTCGAGGTCGACTTCGCGATCGCTTAGATCAAACCGCCGTCAGCAGGGTGACCGCGCCGCTGGCGATCAGCACGAAGCTCCATCCGAGGTCGAGGTTGAACCAGCCGCGACGAAGAATCCTCAACCCGACCTTGTCGTAGACCAGCACCGACACGACGCCCATCACGAGCAGCATCGCCGCCACGTGTAATGACGCCGCGCCGACAGCCTGGAGAGAGATCTCCCGCAGGCTGTGGTAAGGCGCATACACGGGGAGGCCGAGCAAGATGGGCGCGAGCATCAGTCCCGCACCGTGCGCCGACGACATGAGGAACGACCACATGGCCAGCATGGCCGGGCCGATGCGCATGCCGAAGCCGGCGGGATGGGAGCGCGGGAACGCGATCTTGTACACGCCGAAGCTCACGAGGACGAGAGCCGCGACCAGGCGCACGAAGAACGGCGGCACAAGCTCTTCTGTCAACGAGACGACGACGACGACGACCAGGATTGACGCCTCGTGACCGATCGCGATAGGAAGGAGCGAGCCGAGCACCGCGCGCCGGCTCTTCTCCTGCAGGCCCCGCGCGACCGCGAACAGCCAACCCATCCCGGGGTTGAGCCCGTGGTAGGCCCCGAGCAGCGCGAGCGCTGCCCAGGGCCAGAGCGCGGCCGTCACGAGTAGCAGTACGAGTCGGAGGAGGCGTCGCCTCCCTGCAGGTGGACCTGGTGCGTGCGCTGCTCGAACGTGCTGAAGAAGCCGCCGTCGAGGCTCAGGCCTCCGTCCGGCGCGGCATTGATGAGCGTCGCCCAGCTCTTGATGCCGTCGGGATAGAACTGCTGGTCCCAGGCCGCGTACAGAGAGTTGGTGAGGTAGATGCGCTTGCCATCGCGGCTCAGCTCGACCATCTGCGGGCCGCCGTTGAGAGGACCGCTCGTCGGGTGCGCGGCCTTGCGCACGATCCCACCGAGGTGGACGCTGCCAGTCTTCTTCGGTTTGAAAGGATCGCTGACGTCGAACTGCAGGAACTCGCCGGTGCCCCACGCCGAGACGTAGAGCCAGCGGTCGTCGAGCGAGAGGTTGATGTCGCTCACCAGGGGCGGCACTGCCTTGAAACCTTTCAGCAGCGGTGGCAGCTGATCCGGGTCCGCCGGCTCGGCCGGGATCTCGATCACCTTCTCGACCTTGTACGTCGAGCCCTCGAGGTACCAGGCCCAGATGGACGAGCTCAGGTCCTTCAGGCTCACGACGACGCCGACGAACCCGTACGCCTTGCTCGGGTCGTGCGCCGGCCGCAGCTCGAGCACCATCTGCTGCTCCGCGCCGAGGTCGATCTCCTGGCGGTGGCGGCGCTTCGGCAGGTCCCAGATGTGGAGGCGATGCCCGTACCCGCCGGCCAGAAGCAGTTCGGGAATGACGCCGTTCTCGACCTGGTTGGGAGTGCCCCATTCGCTCGTGATGGCCGTGTCGTAACCCAGGTGCCACCAGAAGTCGTAAGCAAGCTGCTGCGGCCCGCGGTCGAGCTCCCACCGGCCTTTGACGGCGAAAGTGTCGTGGTCGATGACGAAGATGCCGCCAGGCGCGTCGCCATCGGGGTTGCCCAGCGCGCTGACGTAGATGCCGTCGGGTCCGCAGTGGATGGTGTGTGGCCGGCTGTATCCCGCGCGGTCCGCGATCTCCTTGGCCTCGATGGTGTGGACGAGCTTCGGGTGTGCGGGGTCGGGCTTGACGTCGAAGATGTAGATCCGCGAGGAACGCAACCCGGGAACGAGCAGGTAGCGCCGTTCCTGGTGGGGATGCGACGCGTACGGGCACAGCGCCGAACTGCACACGTTCCAACCGAAGTGGTGGAACTCATCACCCACGTGAGGCGCATCGGCGCGCCCGATCTGACGGCCAAAGGTCTTCGACGCGCGGTCGACGTCGAGCGTGACGAGGCCGTCGGGCTTCTTGCGCTCGGGGTCGAACGTGACCAGGTAGGCCAGCGTTTCGACCGGCGCCTCCGCGGCCAGCCGCGGCGACGGGTAGAAGGTCTGGTCTGGACGTAACAGGGTGGTGGCCAATCTGCTTGCTCCTTTCGAAAAAGCCCGAGTCAACGGGTTTGGTGTCGACGAAAGGAAGGTCGCCTATCGGTCCGGGCTGGAAGTCCCGGGGGCTAGCGACCTAGCAGGTACAGAAGCAGCTGGGCGATTCGATGACGCGGTGTGCGGGAAAGCGCAGGTCGAACTCCATTTGCTGTTCGCGGAATTCTAGCCGACTCCCAATGTGGCGCGATTGGCGGGCCTGTGGCTTATCGTCCCCTGCGCCATGATGCTGAAGCTGTACCCGGACCGGCGCTGGCCCGCGCTCCTCCGGGTGCTGTCGGACACGGCGTCGTTCGTCTGGACCGTGGCCTGGGCGTATCTCGGCTGGCTCATCTATTCGACGGTGATGGGCCTGGAGGTGATCGCCGACGGCATCAAGAACACCGGCACGACCTTCAACCAGTGGATCGCCGCGTTCCGCAGCGCGATACCCGGCGGCATCCCCATCCTGACCAAGTTCCTGCAGGACACGGCCGACGCCCTGAAGCACTACTCGGGCGACCAGCTCGTCGCCGCGGGGCAGGGGATACACGACGCGATCCTGCGCGTGGCGATCACGCTTGCGCTGCTGGTCGCGCTGCCGCCGATCCTGCTCGTCCTGGTGCCCTACCTGAGCTGGCGCTGGCGCGACATGCGCGAGACCGGCGCCGCGCTCGCTTTTGTGCGGATCGCCGCGGTCACCGGGCGGGCCGAGGCGGCGCGCGCGGTGCTGGCCTATCGGGCGGTGAGCACGTTGAGCTTCCGCCAGCTGATGAGCGCGAGCGCCGACCCGGTGGGCGACCTGGTCGAGCATCGTTACGAGCGTCTGGCCAGCGCGATGATGCGCCGCGCCGGACTCGATCCGAAGCGGCTGCCGCCACCGGATCTGCCGGAGCTCCCGCCTCATCGCGGCGGCTGAGCGCTTCTCTATCGTTGTCAAACATGTGCCGAAGCATCAAGACCTTGCGTCACGCCGACGTCATCGCCACCGACGACGAGATCCGCGCCGCGGCGCGCCAGTTCGTGCGCAAGGTGAGCGGTTTCTCCAAGCCGACGACTCGCCACGAGGCTGCGTTCGAGGAGGCGGTGGACGAGATCGCCCGCGCTTCGCAGCGGCTGCTGGACTCGATCGCGGTCAATCTGCCGGGCGCGTCTGCGCACGCCCACAGCGCCCTCAACTAGGTCGTTAGTCGCGACTATCGCCCGCTGTGGCGGGAGAAAATCGTCGTTAGTCGCGACTATCGCCGATTCGCGCAGCCTAGAACTGGCACCCCCGGCAGAAGTTCAGCGGCTCCCGGTTCGTTCCCAGCTGGCTGATCCGGTGGCCGCACCGCGGGCAGCTCTGGCCGCCCTTCATGTGCACGCCCATGAACTTCCGGTCCTGCTTCGACTCCTCGTAGTTCGGGTTGGCGAGGATGGCCTCGATCGCGCGGGATAGAACCAGGGGAATCGCCTTGTAGAGCGCCTCCTCCTCCTCCGGCTTCAGCGACGCCCGCCGCCGCAGCGGCAGCAGCCGCGCCTCCCACAGGATCTCGTCCGAGTAGGCGTTCCCGATCCCCGCCAGGAACTCCTGGTTGCGCAGCAGGTCCTTCAGCTCGTCACGGAACCGGCGCAGCCGTTTGCGAAACACATCCAGGCCCATCGACGAGACCGAGTCCGCCTCCGGACCCTGGGCGTCCCACGCCGGCACCTCCCGCGAGCAGTCGGACACCCAGTAGATGCGCCCCATGTCGCGGAAGTCGAGGTAGCGCACCTCGACCTTGCCCTCGACCCGCAGCGAGAACACCTCGGTCGCCCTGGCCGGGTCGGAGCCGGAGGCGACTGCGAACCGGCCGCCCAGCATGGGGTTGATCACGAGCCACCGGGGCGAGCCGCCGCCGCCCAGCTCGGTCGCGAAAACCAGGTGCTTGCCCCGGCGCGTCATGGACGTGATCCGGCGCGCCGGCAGCTCCAGGGCAAAATTGTCGACCGGGTATCGGAGCAGGTGAGCCTTCGCCGGATTGACCGATGCCGCGGTGATCAATTTGCCCTCGACACGCGGGGCGATGCGGATCCGCAGCGCCTCCAGCTCGGGCAGCTCGGGCATGGGTGCAAGATACGGACAAACCCGTTTGGCGCCCTCCGACCGGTGGGAAAAACAAAGCGGGATGAAGCAGGAACGATTCACCGAGAAGGCCCTCGAAGCGCTGCAGGACGCGGCCGAGCTGGCGCGTGAAAGCGGCAACCAGGCGGTCGAGCCCGAGCATCTGATCCTGGCCCTGATCCGGCAGGACGAAGGCATCGCGCGGACGATCCTCGAGCGCGCCGGAGCGTCCGTCCAGGCGCTCCAGCCTGCGCTCGTTTCCGCCGTCGAGCGCCTGCCGAAGGTGTCCGGCGGCCAGACCTACTTCGGCGAGAGTCTCACCAAACACCTGCAGCAGGCGGAGCGCGAGGCCGAGCGGCTGAAGGACGAGTACATCTCGACCGAGCACCTGCTCCTCGCGCTGACCGACAACAAGATCCTCAAGGACGCGGGCGTCACGCACGACCGGCTGCTCGGGGCGCTGCGCCAGGTCCGTGGCGCGCACCGGGTGACCGACCAGAACCCCGAGTCCAAGTACCAGGCGCTCGAGAAGTACGGCCGTGACCTGACCGCGCTCGCCAAGGAAGGCAAGCTCGACCCGGTCATCGGCCGCGACGAGGAGATCCGCCGCGTGATCCAGGTGCTCAGCCGGCGGACCAAGAACAACCCCGTGCTCATCGGTGAGCCCGGCGTGGGCAAGACGGCCATCGCCGAGGGCCTGGCCCAGCGCATCGCGCAGGGCGACGTGCCCGAAGGCCTGAAGGGCAAGCGGGTCATCGCGCTCGACCTGGGCGCGCTGGTCGCGGGGACGAAGTTCCGCGGCGAGTTCGAGGACCGGCTGAAGGCCGTCCTCAAGGAGATCGAGGAGTCCAACGGTCAGGTCGTCCTGTTCATCGACGAGCTGCACACGCTCGTCGGCGCAGGCGCCGCCGAGGGCGCGATCGACGCCGCCAATCTCCTCAAACCCGCCCTCGCGCGTGGTGAGCTCCGCGCCATCGGCGCGACCACGCTCGACGAGTACCGCAAGCACATCGAGAAGGACGCCGCGCTGGAGCGCAGGTTCCAGCCGGTGCTCGTCGACCAGCCGTCCGTCGAAGACACCATCAGCATCCTCCGCGGCCTGCGCGAGAAGTACGAAGTCCACCACGGTGTGCGCATCAAAGACGCGGCCATCGTGGCGGCCGCCGTCCTCTCGAACCGCTACATCACCGACCGCTTCCTTCCCGACAAGGCAATAGACCTCATCGACGAGGCGGCGGCCCGTCTCCGCACCGAGATCGACTCCATGCCCGCCGAGCTGGATGAGCTCGAGCGGCAGATCCGCCAGCTCGAGATCGAGCGCCAGGCGCTGAAGAAGGAGTCGGACCGCTCGTCGAAGGAGCGCCTCGCCGGCATCGAAAAGCAGCTGGCCGAGCTCACCGAGCGGCGCACCGGGCTGCGCTCGCGGTGGAACCAGGAGAAGGAGATCATCACCAAGATCCGCGAGCACAAGGCGAAGCTCGAGGAGGTCCGGGGCGACGCCGAACGCGCCGAGCGGGCCGCGGATTTCGCCAGGGCGGCGGAGCTGCGTTACGGCAAGGCCGTCGAGATGCAGAAGCAGATCGACGAGCTGAACACCAGGTTGGGGCAGCTCCAGGGCGGCCACCCGCTGCTCAAAGAAGAGGTCACCGAGGAGGACATCGCCCAGATCGTCGCCAAGTGGACCGGCATCCCGGTCTCGAGGTTGATGGAGGGCGAGGTCGCCAAGCTCATCCAGATGGAAGAGCGCCTGCACGAGCGGGTCATCGGCCAGGACGAGGCAGTGAGCGCGGTCGCCAACGCCGTCCGCCGCAACCGCTCAGGGCTTTCCGACCCGAACCGCCCCGTGGGCTCGTTCATCTTTCTCGGGCCGACCGGCGTGGGCAAGACCGAGCTGGCGCGGGCGCTCGCGGAGTTCCTGTTCGACGACGAGCAGGCGCTGATCCGGCTCGACATGTCCGAGTACCAGGAGAAGCACACGGTCGCGCGCATGATCGGCGCGCCTCCGGGCTACGTCGGCTACGACGAAGGCGGACAGCTGACCGAGGCCGTGCGCCGGCGCCCGTACTCGGTCGTCCTCTTCGACGAGATCGAGAAGGCGCACCCCGACGTGTTCAACATCCTGCTGCAGATCCTCGACGACGGTCGCCTGACCGACGGCCAGGGCCGCACGGTCGATTTCCGCAACGCGATCCTGATCATGACCTCGAACCTCGGCAGCCAGCTGATCCAGGAGATGTCGAACCGGCCTTTCGACGACGTGCGCGAGGCGGTCATGGGCGTTCTGCGCGACCACTTTCGGCCGGAGTTCCTGAACCGCGTCGACGAGATCGTCGTCTTCAAGCAGCTCACGCAGGAGCAGCTGGGCGCCATCGTCGACATTCAGCTCAAGCGGCTCGAGAAGCGGCTCGAGGAGCGCAAGATCCGCCTCATCGTCACCGACGCCGCGCGCAGGCTGTTGATCGAACGCGGCTGGGACCCGGTCTACGGCGCCCGGCCGCTGAAGCGCGCGATCCAGCGCCTCGTGCAGGACCCGCTGGCGATGCTGCTGCTCGGCGGCAAGTTCAGCGAGGGCGACGTCGTCGAAGTCGATGTCAAGAAGGGCGAGCTCGCGTTCGAGAAGGCGAAGGCCCGCGCCGCCGAAACGGTCGCCTGAGGTCTAGGTGGTGCAGACCGTTCCCGCGGCGGGGACGGTGAGGCTGATCAGGTACGCGTCCTCGGCCTGGTGCGCGCAGGTGCTCGCGTCGTATGACGTGTGCCCGTTGCCCTCGCGGGTCAGCAGGACCGAGCCGGAGATCTGCCGGTTCACGGATTGGGACTCGGAGTAAGGGGTCGCCGGGTCGTTGGTGCCGCCGACGAGGAGGATCGGCGGCGCCCCATCGACGGTGAGAGGACCTTGCGGGTTCTTAGGCTTCACCGGCCAGTAACCGCACTGCAGGTTCCCGTACACGCTCCACGGACCGAAGAGCGGCGAGGCCGCGGTGTACTTCGCGGCGAGCGCGTCGTAAACGCTGATGTCCGACGGAGCGGGAAAGTCGAGGCAGTAGGTGGAGTGGTAGGCGCCGTTGAAGAGGTTCTTGTACGTGCCGTCGGGATTGCGGTTGTTGTAAGCGTCGGCGAGCGTCAGCAGCAGCGTGCCGTCGCCGCGGTCGAGCAGCGTCATCGCCTGGTCGGCGTAGGTCCAGAAGCTCTGGTCGTACAGCGTCAGCAGCAGCCCGGTCATCGCCAGGTTCCGCGTGAGCTCGCGCGTGCCGACCTTGAGCGGCGTCTGGTCGAGGCGGTTCATGGCGGCCGTGATCTTGGCGCCCGGATCGCCGCTGCGGCCGTAGGTGCACGACGTGCGCGCCTTGCAGTCGGCGACGAAGGCCTCGAGGTTCTTCTCGAAGCCGACGACCTGGTTGTAGAGGCTGTCGTTGGCTGACACCGTAGGGTCGACGACCCCGTCCAGCGAAAGCGCCCGCACGTGGGTGGGAAAGAGGTGCGCGTACCACTGGCCGATGTACGTGCCGTACGAGAAGCCGAGGTACGTGAGCTTCTGGTCGCCGACCGCGGCGCGGATCTCGTCCAGGTCACGCGCGGTGCTCGCCGTATCCATGAACGGGAGCAGGTCGCCGCTCCGCGACTGGCAGCCGGCGGCGAAGTCCTTCTGCATCTGGATGTAGGCCTGTTTCTCCGCCGGGTCGTCGAGCACGGAGTCGATGGCGAGATAGGCGTCCTCTTTCGGCGCGTCGACGCATGTCACAGGCGTGCTCTCGGCGACGCCGCGGGGATCCCACGCGACAAGGTCGAAGCGCTGGTTCAGGTTGCTCAGCGAGGTGACGTCGCCGCGTAGGAACTCGATGCCCGATTCACCAGGGCCGCCGGGGTTCAGGAGAACGGAACCGATGCGAGTGGACTTGTTGACCGCCTGCTTACGGATGAGCGCGAGCGATATTTTCCGGGTGGTCGGGTGGTCGTAGTCGAGCGGGACCATCAGCGTTCCGCACTGGAAGCCCCCTCCGCAGTCGGCCCAGGTGATCTTGCTCACGGGGGCGGATGGGGATGTGTGCGAGGCGGTGGGTGTGTTCCTCGTGCACGCCACGGCGAGGAACGTGACGAGCACCAGTATTACCCCGACGCGACTCGTCACTGCATGGAGTCTAGCGGTGAGGGCGCGGTGCTAGGCCCGGCATACCTCGCCGGTGGGAGGCAGGTCGAGGCTGATGAGGTATGAGTCCTCGGCGTTCTGAATGCACTGGCTGGCGCCGTATGAAGTGTGGCCGTTGCCTTCCCTCGTGAGCAGGACGGAGCCGGGGATCTGGCGCGTCACCGATTGCGCGTTCGCATACGGCGTGGCGGGGTCGTTGGTCGCTCCGACCAGCAGGATCGGCGCCGTGCCCTTGATCGTGAGATGCACGTCAGCATGCTTCGGCTTGACCGGCCAGAAAGCGCATTCAAGCCCGCCGTACTGGGTGAAGGGGCCGAACAGCGGCGACGCTTTGGCGAGGGCGGGTCCCATCTGGTCGTAGGCCGCGATGTCCACAGGCGCCGCAGAGTCGAGGCACGCGGTCGCCTGATTCGCGCCGTTGCCGATGTTGGCGTAGGTGCCGTTGGGATACCGGCCGTCATAGCTGTCGGCGAACTCGAGCATGAGCCTGGCGTCGCCTTTCTCCAGCGCGGCCAGCGCCTCATCGAGGTAAGGCCAGAAGGACTCGTCGTAAAGCGAGGCCAGGATGGCGCGGAGCGCAAGGCTGCGTGTGAGCTCGCGGCTGCCGACCTTGACCGGCGACGCATCGATCGAGGCGATGAGCGCCGGCAGCTTCGCCGCGGGGTCGCCCGAGCGGCCGTATGTGCACGACGGTTCCGACCTGCATGCCGCGAAGAACGCATCCAGGTTCTTCTGAAACCCGGCGACCTGGCTGATCGCGAACTGGTCTCCCGGCTCGGTCGAGTCGACCACGCCGTCGAGCGCCAGCGCGCGCACGCGCTTGGGAAAGAGGTGGGCGTACCACTGGCCGATGTAGGTGCCGTAGGAGAACCCGAGGTACGTGAGCTTCGAGTCGCCGACCGCCTCGCGGATGCGGTCCATGTCGCGCGCGGTGCTCTCGCTGTCCATGAAAGGCAGCAGGTCGCCGCTGTTCGCCGCGCAGGCGGCGGTGAAGTCCTTGACCGCCTGGACGAAGGCGGCCTTCTCCTGCGCGTCGTCGAGCACCGAGTCGAGCGCGAAGTATGTGTCGAGGTGAGGTCCGTCGTAGCAGCTGACGGGCGCGCTCATGCCGACGCCGCGCGGATCCCACGACACCAGGTCGAAGAAGGTGTTCAGGTTGACGAAGTCACTGGCCGCCGAGCGCAGGAAGTCGATCCCGGAGCCGCCGGGCCCACCTGGGTTCATGAGCACCGAGCCGACGTGGTGGCCCATTCCGGTCGCGGGCTTGCGGATCAGCGCGAGCGAGATCTGGCGTCCCCTGGGTCTGGAGTAGTCGAGCGGCACCTCGAGCGACGTGCACTGGAAACCGTCGCCGCACTCGCCCCAGCGGAGGTGGTTGGAGGCGACGGCCACGGGCGCGACGCGGCCTCGCGCGAGCAATCCCGTGCCGCCGCCACAGGCGGTCGACAGCAGGAGGAGGAGAAGCGTCAGGCCGCCCAGCGACCGGACGATCACCGGACGCGCGCGGGGTCAGGGCGGGCAGGGGGAGTGGACGGGCTGCCTTCCGGGGGTCGGTCGGGCCGTCCCCCGCCACCGTGCGGACCTGGCGGCTGGGGACCTTCATCGCCGTGCATCCATCGCGTCTTCGGCGGCCGGTCGGCCCGGTATGCCCGTGCGCGTTCGGCCGCGATCTCGAAGTTCTCGCAGAACTTGTCGTTCCCGGTGCCCGCGCGCAGGCCCATCACGTCCTCGCGCAGCTCGTCCCAGTAGAGGTCGAAGGCGAAGGCGTCGAAGAGCAGCGCCTCGGGGATGAGGTGATGCAGCGCGAGCACGCTGATCTCTTCGAAGAGGTGGGCGAGGAGGACGTAATCGTCGCTCTCCAGGCTCTTCTTCAGGAGCCGGCCGAAGGCGTCGGCGATCGGCTCGCTGTGGAGGATCTGCATGATCGCGACAAAGGTCGGGGCGTGCTCGCCGGTGATGCGCCCGAAGTCGGGCGTCGGATTACGCACCGGAGGCCTCACCCATACCCCTCTATCTAAACGTCCAGCCAGGCGTCCAGCACGGCCAGAAACCCGGCGAGGTCGTCGCGGAAGATCGAATGGCCGGTGCCGGGCACCGTCACGACGTCGAAGCCGGCCCTCTGCAGCGCTGCGGCATCCTGCGGCGGCACGAGGTCGCTCGGGTCGGCGAGCATGACGAGAGACTTCGTCACGGGCGACCTGGGCGAGTGGTCGTGACTGTCGCCTGCGAGCACGCCGTCGATGCAGGCGGGGTCGAACCGACGCATCGAGGCAAGGCGGGCGGCGATGTCTTCGTCGGCCCATCGCGGGTGCGCCCGCCGGAGCTGCGCATCGTCGAACCCGAGTTCGGCACGAAAGCCGGAAGCGTGACGGGGATGCTGGTCGGCGGGGATCTTCCATGCGGGGTCTACGTAGACCGCCCGGCGCGGCGCAAGGCGCTCGACCGCGAGGGCAAGCGCCATGCCGCCGAGCGAGTGGCCGACGGCGAGGTCGACCCCCGTGGGCAGCGTGTCGACCAGGTCGCCGGCCCATGCGTGCGGCGTGTACTCGCCGCGCGGGCTCTGGCCGTGGCCGCGCAAATCGGGCATCAGGACCCGATAGCCGCGGGCGACGAGTTCCGGCGCGACGCGACACCAGGCTCCATGGTCCGACAGGAGCCCGTGGACGAGGATGGCGGTCTTGTCACCGCCGCCTAACTCTGTGATGTGGAGCTTCACGCTGTACATAATCTCGCCCGAATGGCCGGCTTTTCCGACGATTGCCAGTGGTGGTGGGACGGTACAACGTGGATCGCCACTTCGCAGATCGTCATTCCCGACCTGCCACCAACCGAGCACGCGAAGGAGCTGGGACCGCGGGTGGCCCGCTTCAAGGCGCTCGACAGTGCTGCCCTCGCCGGGTCGTTCGTCGACCTTGGTCCTCTCATTTTCGGATGGCTTTTCTGGTACCGCCGCGCATTCCGCACCTACAGGGAATGGACGATCGAGCAGCTGCACGCCGCGGCGGGGTATCTGCTCGGGCCCAACGAGCCGGTGATGGCGGCAGACGTCGGCCTCTTCGCAGAGCTGTTGATCGGCTGGACGTGGGGAGGGTATGGAGTCGTAGTCACGGCGGGGCATGTTCTCGTTCTCGCCAACGACAAGCCGTTGGGCCATCCGCAGAAGGTGCTGCTGGCGGCGGACCCGCGCCAGGTGCAGATGCGGCTCCATGCCGGCGGCATCCTGAACGCCTATCCCACGATCCTGATCAGCGCCGGTGGGCAGGTCTGGCCGATCCGGGGCATGAACGGGATCATCAAGCCCGAGCCGGTGATCGCTGCGTGGCGCCAGGCGGTTACGGCACGGCCAGCGGTATCGAGTGCGTGATCGTGACCACCAGACCCGATTTCCCAGCCGAGCTTCCGCGCAGTGTCGCTTTGGGCGTCGTCACCGGCGTCCGCATCTGGTCGGTGTTGCCGATTCCGCTTGGCATCGCCATGTTCTTCGTAGCCCCCAGCTACCAGACGGAGATGCTCCGGAGTCCCACTGGTTGGCTCCTGCTCGCGCTCTGGATTGCGCTAACCGCCAGCGCCTACGCAGTGAACGAGTACGCGATCCGGTTGTCCCGAAGAGGCAGATGGCCGATTGGCGCGTTGTTGATCGCGGCCACCACGATGTTCCTGACCTTCCCTGCCCTATGGATCGTCTTCCTCGGTCCTGCGCTGGTCGTGCTTCTCCAACAACCGTCGTAGGAGCTCGGCTTCGTCAGCGCCGGCGCGGGCGAGCCGGTTCCTCAGTAGGCGAATGCCCCGCAGACCCAAGTGCCTTGCGGCTCGGGGTCGAATGACCCTGGACGGGCGAGAGTTGGGCGACCTAGCTTGGTCTCGAGGTGATTATGGGCATGGCTTTCCGTAAGTGGTCGCTGTCAACCCGCATCCTGGTGCTGAGCGCCGTCGGCGTCATCGTCCTGGCGATGGGTTGCGCCGTCTACGTGGCGCTGTTCATGACTGTGACGAGTCCAGGGATATACCTGATCGGCATCCCGATTGCCGGTCCTATCGCGGCAGTGCCAGTCGTGCTGTTTGCGATAGCACTGGGTTTCAAGCCGCAGCCGCGCACCGGCGCAGCGGTCGTGGCTGTCCTCTATGGAGTGCTCGTACTGCTTCTTGGGACGGTGAAGACGATCCAGACCCTCATTTACTGGAGCAATGTGACGCCGCCACCGACCTACTTCGAACCGCCTGCACTCGACCTGTTCCTGATCAGCGTGCCGGGCGCGCTGGCGATTCTGGCAGCGGGGACACTCGCGCTGCTCCGCCGATCCCGCGCCAAGGCGACTTCCGGTCGAGCGTTCGCGCAGGGCTAGAT
>DASSLL010000084.1:0-2945 GCA_035689485.1 Candidatus Dormiibacterota bacterium
GACGAAAGACGGCAAGGACGTGTGGGAGCTGGACTATCCGTTCCCGTGCGAGTTCGACGCCGAGCACAAGCGCTGGGACTTCAAGCAGCCGATCACCTGGGACCAGGTCCTGGCGCGGTGGCGCGCCCGCGGCCCACGCAACCAGGAGATGGTCGCGATGTTCCAGGAAGAGTTCCACAACTTCCGCAAGACTCACCACCGAGAGTCATGACGGCGCCGGGCGCGCGCAGGGCGCACCTGACCGATCTGTGGGCGGCGCTGTCCGAGGTCCAGGACCCGGAGATGCCCGTCAACCTGGTCGACCTCGGCCTGATCTACGACGTGCGCGAAGACGGCGGCACGGTCGAGGTGGACCTCACCTTCACGGCCATGGGCTGCCCCGCGTCCGATTTCATCCTCGACGACGTCCGCGAGCGGCTGCTCGACATCCCCGGCGTCGACGACGTCCGCGTCAACATCGTCTGGGACCCGCCCTGGAGCACGGCGCGCATGACCGAGGCCGGCCGCGACGCGCTCGAGTCGTGGGGCCTCGCCGTCTGATGGGCCAGCACAACGGCTACAAGCGCGTCAGCGGCGACGCCGTCGAGTACGAGGTGTTCGCGCGCAAGTCGCGCGAGGAGCCGCTCCGCCAGGTCGGCAGCGTCGTCGCGCCCGACGACGACCTGGCCATGGCCTACGCGCGCGCGACCTACGACGAGGAGCGCTGGTGCGAGATGGCCATCGTCCGGAAGGAGCACGTCATCGAGCTCTGGCAGCCGGGAGAGCCGTGAGCGTCAGCGACCTCGTCCTGAGCCTCGCCGACAACAAGCAGATGCTCGGCCTGCGCTACGCCGAGTGGGCCACGCGCGCCCCTTCGCTCGAGGCGGACATCGCCGCCGCGGCCATGGGCCTCGACGACCTCGGGCACAGCCGCGTCCTGTACGGCTGCCTCGAGCCGCTCGGCGCCGACCCGCGCCGCCCGGAACGGGAGTCCGACCCGGCGACGATCCGCAACCTCGCTTACTTCGACGAGCCGTGGACCGAATGGAGTCAGTTCGTGGCCGCCAACGCGGTCCTCGACACGGCGTTCACCGTGGCGATCGAAGCGTGTGTGAACGGTCCGGTCGAGGTGCTGCGCCAGCGCCTGCGCAAGATGCTGATGGAAGAGCGCTACCACTTCCTCCACGGACGCAGCTGGCTGCGGTCGGGCATCGACCAGGCGCCGCTCGAGCGGGCCTGGCGCGAGGCGCTGGAGTTCTTCGGCCCGCCCAGCTCGGCGACCGATGGCCTGGGCGCGGATGCGGACAAGATGCGCGCCAGGCTGGAAGAACAGCTGGATGCAAAAGCACCAGACGTGCACATTCGATGGGAGACATGGGATCCGCTGCGCCGCAGGACGACGCCAGGGGCGATCGACGCCCACACGTTCGGCATGCTGCGCGGTCTCGAGGAGAAGAAGTACGCGCCGCCCGCCGCTAAACAAGCCTCGGCCTGACCCGGCCTGTCCGCACTGCAAGGCGCGCGACGCGGAGGTCATCTCGCTTTTCGGCACCCAGGCGATGACGCTTCAGTACCGCTGCCGCAAATGCGGCACGCTGTTCGAAGCGATCAAATACGGCGAGAGCGCCGGCTCCTAGCTCACCGCCCTCTTGACGATCGCGGCGAGCCTGGCCTCGTCGGCCGAGCTCAGCTTGCCCACCGCGTACGCGACGGGCCACAACGCGCCCTCGTCGAGGTTTGCGTTGTCGCTGAAACCGACCGTCGCGTATCTCGTCTTGAACTTCTGCGCGGGCTGGAAGTGGCAGACGAGCTTGCCGTTCTTCTTGTATGCCGGCATCCCGTACCAGAGCGTCGGCGTGAGCGCCGGCGCGCTGGCCATGACGATGGCGTGAATCCGCTTTCCCAGAACGCGGTCGGCCTCGGTCATCTCGGCCAGCTTGGCGAGCACGACCTCTTCTCCTTCCTCTTTGCCTCCGGCGGCCTTGACCTCCTTGGCGCGGTCCATCATCGCGGCCTTTTCCTCGGACGTGAACACCCTGGACGCCTTCACCTTCTTCGTCGCGGTCTTCGTGGGCATGGTTCGTCTCGCTCTCCTAATCGATACCTGGTCTGACGGCCTTCATGCTAGGCAGCAGCCAGGGCGCGGGCGTCTCCAGAACTGCTCGATCGCATCAGTCCTCTTCGGAACCGCCGCCGCGCCGTCGCCGCACCACGGCCAGCGGCAGGCCGGCCAGCACCACGACGACGATGACCACCGCGACGGCGATCGGCAGGACCTGCCCGCCGCCCACCGTCACCGCGCCCGGCGCTGGCGAGCTCGCCGGATAACCGGCGGCGAAGTAGCCAAGCGTCGAGGTTTGCGTGACCACGGTGAAGGGCCGCGCCTGGTCCGACCGGCCGATGCTGCTCCAAGAGCCATTGGGGTCGGACGCCTCGTAAACGGCGGCGGGATCGGGCTCGAGATTCGAGTAGCGCAGCGCGAGCGAGGCCGGCTTCACCAGCGGAGCGTCGGCGACGACGCGATAGACGTTGGTGACGAACTGCAGGCCACGTGGCTGCGGGCACGTGTCCAGCGGCGTGATGTCGACCGAGATGCTCGTCTTGCCCGCGACGTCGAATGAGCCCGGAAGGAATCCGAGCACGATCTGCCCGTCGTCCGTGAAGGCGGAGTTCGCGTCGCTGACGCCGTTGATGACCTTGATGTCCGCGTGCCCCGAACTGGGCTTGGTGTTGGCGCCGGCCTGGGGCGGCGGGCAGGTGAAGTTGTAGGGCTGCGGCGGCCCGAAGCCGTCGTAGAACCCAGGGGCCACAGCCCACGCCGCGACCACGTAGACCGCGGCGGCGGCGGCCAGCCAGGCGGCCTTCCTCAAAGCGCGAGGTCCGCGATCACGTGGCCGATGATCGGCGCCACCAGGTCCCGGCACGCCCACCGCCACAGCGCGAAGAGAAGGCCGGCCGCGAAGACC
>DASSLL010000085.1:0-17701 GCA_035689485.1 Candidatus Dormiibacterota bacterium
CAGCTCGTGCTCGAGCCCGGCGCGGTCGAACTCGCCGCGACGCATGCGACGGTAGACGCGAAGGATGTCGATGAGGACGACCAGGTTGAGGACGCCGATGAGGATCAGGAAGCTGCCCGAAACGAGGGTGCCGACCGCGCCGCCGATGCTCCGCAGCTCGCCGCTGTTGGAAACCACGCCCTGCACGACCCAGCGCACGGCCAGACCGAGGGCGACCGCGATCAGAAGGACGACGGTGGAGTGGCCAACGGAGAAAAAGAAACCGACGCCCGCCGGTTTCTTCCCGGACTGCAGGAGCTTGCGTGTCGTGTTGTCGATGGCCGAGATGTGGTCGGCGTCGAAGGCGTGCCGCAGGCCGAAGGTGTAAGCCAACCCGCCGAGGGCCAGGAAGCCTGGCCGGCCCCCGGCGATGGCAAGCAGCAAACCCCATCCCGCGACGTGCAGCAGACCGACCAGCCCGAAGAACCCGGCCAGCCGCTGGCGCTCACCCACTCTTCGACGAGCCTAACCCTTATTGCGACTCAGTCGCAACTTAGCGCTCGGTAGAGTTCGACGGAGTGGATCCCGAGGACCTGCCGCCTCAGCTTCGCGCCGTCCTCCGCCACCTCGAGGGGGCCGTTCACGGCCGCGAGCCGGCGATCCTGGCCAAAGTCGGGCAGCTGAGGGCGACACATCCGGTGGCCACGAATGAGGAACTGGCGCGGCTGCTCATCCGTTCCACGCGGCGTCGGGTTGCCGGCACCGGCGCCGTCAGCGGTGCGGCGGCGATAGCCCCCGGGCTGGGCACCGCGCTCGCGCTCGGCACGGTGACGAGCCAGGCTCTCTACGCCCTCGAGCAGGAGATCGAGCTCGTCCTCGGCGTGGCGACGATCTACGGCCACGACCTGCGCGGCTCCGAAGGGCGCGTCTTCGAGGCCCTGGTCGTCGTCGGTCTGGCCGGCGGCGCCCTCAAGCTCCGCGAGGACGTGCTCGTCGTGAGCGGCGAGCGCCTGGCGCTGCGCTTGATCTCCAAAGTGCTTTCCAAGACGGTCGCGACGCGTGTGACCCGTGTCGCGGGTCGCCTCATCCCATTGGGGGTGGGCGTCGCGGTCGGGGCGGGCTTCGACTGGGTGGCGGTTACGGCCCTGGGCCGGGCCGCGATGCGGTACTACGGGCCGGGCGGGCCGGGCGCGCGACCCCGGTTACTTGCTGCCGAAGATCCCCCGCACGTCGAAATCGGCGACTGACTGAATCTGTTCGAACGTGCACTGCTTCGGCTTCTTGTCGGTGCGCCAGCGGAGGAACCCGGTCGCGTGCCGGAACCGCTCGCCGGCCTCCAGCTTGTCGTAGGTCACCTCGCAGACCAGCACCGGTTTCACCGCCACCCACTCCGTCTCCGTGCCCTTGCCTCGTGACCAGCGGCTGACGCCCCCCGGCATTCGGCCGGGATTGGCCTGCCACTCGTCCTCGGAGATCCTGGTCTCGAGCGGCTTGAGCCTGGCGATCAGCTCCTTGCGTTCGGCGGCGTTGAACGACGACGTGTGCCCGACGTAGTGCATCGTGCCTTTCCTGTCGTACAGGCCGAGCAGCAGCGCGCCGAGTGTCTTGCCGTCCGAGCTTTTGCGCCACCCGATGACCACGCAGTCGGCGGTCCGCTGATGCTTGATCTTCACCCAGAGCCGCTTGCCTGGGACATACGGGCCATCCCACGCTTTGGCGATCACGCCGTCCAGGCCGGCGCCCTCGAACTTGTCGAACCAGTCGGCGGCGGTCTTCGGGTCGCGGGTGTACGGCGTGAGGAAGACGGGCCCCTTCACTCCCCGCAGCAGCTTCTCGAGGCGCTTGCGGCGCTCGCCCAGAGGCAGCTTGCGCAGGTCCTCGTCACCCGCGGCGAGCAGGTCGAAGGCGACGAACCAGGCCGGCGTCGCTTCGCTGAGCATCCGGACGCGTGACGCCGCCGGGTGGACCCGCTGCTGCAGAGCGCCGAAGTCAAGGCCGTTGCGACCGGCCACGACCACCTCGCCGTCGAGGACGTACCTCGGCTCCTTGAGCTTGCGGAAGGCCGGCAGGAGCTCCGGGAAGTAGCGCGTCATCGGCCGCCCGCCGCGGCTCATCAGCTCGACCTCTTCGCCGTCCCGGTAGACCAGGGTGCGGAAGCCGTCCCACTTCGGCTCGTACTCCCACAGGCTGCCGTCCGGGATCCCGTCCTCCGAGATCGCGGAGAGCATCGGCTCCATGTCCAGGGGCAGCGGCAGCTTCACCGAAGTTTTCCCAAGCTGTCTATATCTTGTGGACGCAATAACACTCTGCTACCATATCGAGCGCCGGTAAAGCGGCGTTAAATTTCGACTCCACGCCCCCACCCCAGCCTTGGAAAGGTCGCGCAAGCGGCCTTTCCGCTTTCAGCTGCATGGGCGCGCAAGCGGCCTTTCCGCTTTCCAGATGGATCCGGCCCGCGTTTGGGTCTTCCGCTTTCGGGACGGCTATTGGCCGAACCGTTGCAGCAGGTCCCCGATGGTGAGCGACCCGTACTCCCGCGCCAGCGCCGCCTTGGCGGTCAGCCACACTCCCCGAGCCGCGGCCGGCCCGCGTGTCTCCAGGTCGCCCAGGTGGAGGGCGTCGTAGACCTGGATGTCCGGGATCCGCCGCAGCTGGTCCGCGAGCCATTTCGCCCACTGGGCGATGTTCCCGTCGGCGGGCACGACCTTGGCGGCGGCGGCGACGACCTTGGCCGGTGCCACGGCCTGTGCCTTCTCGACCTCCTCCTTGATCCGCCGCGCCTCCTCCTCCGCCTTGGCGGCGGCGGCTTCGGCTTCCGCCTTGGCGGCCGCGGCACGCGCCGCGGCGGCCGCCTCAGACGCCTTGAGCGAGGTCAGGCCGGCGCCGGCGATCTCGGCTATCCGGTCGGTCGCCGACTCCCCCCCGCCGTCGCCGTTCCCGGGCCGCTCGCCGAAGCCCGTCTTACCCAACGTGCCGCCAATCAGGCCTGGCACGTCGAGGCCCGTCAGGCCCTTGATGGCGGTGGTCGATTCCAGGATCGCGCGCGTGGCGTTCTTGACCACGTCGGAGGCGCCGTCGGCGCTCATGACGGTCAGCGAGTTGATGTGCCCGATCGGCTCGGCCGCCGCCTTGACGATCTCCGGCAGCGCCGCGAGCACGGTCTGGATGATGGCCGCCTCGTTGAACTGCTTGTAGGCGTCGGCGCGCATGGCCAGCGCCTTGGCTTCCGCCTCACCCTTGGTGAGCACGATCTGCGCCTCGGCGCCACCTTCGAGCCGGGTCGTCTCGGCGTCGGCCTCGGCGGCCGCGATCCGCGCCCGCTTCGCGCCTTCGGCCCTGGCGATCACGGCCTGGGCCTCGGCGGCCGCCGGTTTGACGGTCGTCGACAGCAGTTCCTTCTCCTTGCGCTGCGCCTCGAGGTCGGCGAGCTCGGTCTGCTTGCGCACGACCTCCTGCTGCGCCTGCGCCATGGCGAGCGGCCCCGCCTGGTCAGCGCGGGCCTGTGCCGCCGCGACCTGCGTCTTCGTCTCCGCCTCCCGCAGCGACACGTCGCGGGCGGCGTTGATCTTCACCTGCTGGGCTTCGGCCTCTCGGACCGCCGCCTCCTGGTCCGTCGACGCCTGAGCCATACGGGCGTCTCGGGCGACGGTGGCGACGCTCTGCTTGCCGAGCAGCTCGATGTAGTTCGACTCGTCGGAGAAGCTCTGGATGGTGAAGGCGTCGATCAGGAGGCCCGAGGTGGCGAGGTCGCCCTTGGCCGCGTCCTGCACCTGCTGGAGAAGCTTCTGCCTGTCGCGGATGAGCTCCTCGATGGTCAGCGTGCCGACGATCGAGCGCAGCGATCCCTCGAGCACGTTCTTGACGATCGAGTCGACCTGCTCGGGCTTGGCGTCCAGGAAGCGCTCGGCCGCGTTGCGCAGCGACTCGACGTCGCGGCCGATCTTGAAAGTCGCGACACCCTGCACCTGGACCTTGATGCCCTGGCTCGTCACGGCGTCCGTGAGCTGGACGCTGATCTGTCGCGCTGTCAGCTTCAGCCGGCCGACGCGGTTGACCAGCGGCATCACGAACGTTCCCCCGCCGACGACGACCTTGACGCCCTTGTCACCCTTCGCCGAGACCGCCTGCCCCCGCTCGTCGCGGACTTTCGCGCCACGCGAGCCGGCGACGATCAACGCCTCGTTGGCGCCCGCGACGTGATAGCGGCTCGCCACGAACGCGATCAGCAGGATCAGGACGACGACGCCGACGACGACGAGAAATGGGCTGGATGCCAGGAAATCAGACATCGGACCGTGCTCCTTCAGTGCTGGAAACAGGGACGGATTCGACAACGAGGTTGTTGCCCGCGACGGCCACGACCTTGACCATGCGGCCCGCGGGAATGTCGACGTCGGCGGTCGCGGTCATGTTGTGCGACGCGCCGGCAAAGCTGATGAGGATCGTGCCAAACCGGTTGGCCGGGATGCCCACCGAGACGCGGCCGGTCGACCCGACCATGTCCTGGAGGCTGAAGCTCTCGGTGGACTGCGCCGCCCCGAGGAGCCTGAAGGCGCCGAGCACCACGCCACCGCCGATCGCGCCGGCGACCACCCCGATGAGCGAGGCGCCGCCGGGGCCCTGGCCGAGGCTGTGCAGCCCGAACAGGCCGCCAACGCCGAACATGGCCAGGAACCCGAGGAGGACAGGCGTCGGCGACACGCCGCCGAGGTCGAAGCTCCCGAGGTGGATGACGTTCAGGACGCCGCCCAGGAGGTCGTCGAAGATCAGCGTCAGCAGCAGCAGGCCGCCGCCCACGAGAAGGCAGGCGCCGAAGACGAGATCCGCGGTGCTCATACCCTTCCTAGCAGCGAGTCTACAGGCAGGCGACCAGGGCTTCGACGAGGCTCTTGGTCCGCGGGTCGGCGCCGTAGACCGGACGCATCTGGCTCATCACGTATCCGAACGAGAACCCCAGCCGGGTGTTCGCGAAGCCGACGGAACCGCCGCTCCCGTAGTGGCCGAAGGAGCCTTCGCCCGCCATCGGCCGGAACGGGTAGGGGAGCTGGAATCCGGTGCCATAGTGGGTCTCGAAAGTGAGGACGAGGTCGTCGCCGCGTGCCTGCGTCTTCATGGCGCCGGCGAGCGTGGCCTCCTCGAGAAGGCGGACTCCGTCGACCGCGCCGATGCAGGCGGCGTAGATCCTGGCCAGGGCTCGCGCCGTGCATATGCCGGTGCCGGCGGGCTGCTCGGCCGCGTGGATGGGATGCTCGTTGTACAGAGCGGGCGGGATGGCGACGAACGACCTGGACGTGATCGAGGTCGGGTCGAGCAGGCGCTGCAGGAACGAGTCCAGCGGCGCGCCAGGCGCAGGCGGGCTGGGCGGTATCACCGGCGCAAATCGCGGCTCCTGCCGCTCCGGCAGACCGATCCAGAACTCGGCCCCGAGGGGACGGGCGATGCGGTCGGCGACGAACTCACCGACCTTTCCTTTGGTGATGCGCCGGATGACCTCGCCGGTCAGCCACCCGAACGTCCAGGCGTGATAGCCGTGCGCAGATCCCGGCTCCCACAGCGGCCGCTGCGCGGCCAGGGCTTCGACCGCAGGGGTCCACAGGAGCACGTCATCGAGGTCGAGCGGCCGGTCGACCGCAGGGAGGCCGGTCCGGTGGCTGAACAGCCAGCGCACAGGAATGCTCTCCTTGCCGGCGGCGCCGAATTCGGGCCAGTAGTCGACCACAGGCGCGTCGAAGTCGAGGCGGCCTTCCTGGGCGAGCATGTGCGCCGCGATGGAGGTGATGCCCTTGGTGGTCGAGAAGACCAGCTCGAGCGTGTCCTGGCGATAGGTGCCACCCCAGATGTCGACGACCGGTTTGCCGTCGGCGTAGACGCACAACGCCGCACCCTTTTCCCCGTGGCGTTCGAAGTTTTCCGCGAACGCCTCTCGCACGGACTCGAAACGCGCGTCCACGGAACCGTGAACCTGGGTCTCGATCACGCCGTAACGGTACTACTCGCCGACGGCCTTCCTTCGCCGGCGCTCCGACCGCGCCCTCCGCGTGCTCGCCCGTCGCTCGACCCCTGGCTCGACCCCTGGCTCCTCCCGCCTGTACACCTGCACCTCGATGGGCAGCACGCCGATGTTGACAAGGGCCGCCCACAGCCCGCCCGCGAGCAGACCCATGAATGCGCCCAGCAGCCCGACGAGAAGGCCGATCGCCGGGATCACGAGATACCAGCGGTCGGCGATGGTTTCGAGGGACTTGATCTGCCCGCCGAGGGGGAGCAGCTGCTGCGCGATGCCGAGGCTGTACCCGAGCTGGGCCTGCCACTCGATGATCGCGCCCGAGAACCAGCTGACGAGCGCGCCGAGCGTCGCGCCGGCGAAAAGCCCGAAGACAAATCCGGTGATCGCGCCCGCGAACATCGCGCTGCGAATCGAGAGGCGGACCATGAAGTCGGTCACCATGTGGGCCGCCTTCGCGGGACGCGCGACAGCACGAAGATCAGCGCCAGCAGGAACGCGGCCGGCACGGCGAACCCGTAGGCGATGTACGGCAAAAGCCTCGTGCTCTTCTCGCCGGGGACGATCGCGGCCGCCACTCCGCCCGAGCGCACGGTGCGGGCCGCCGCCGGCGCGGTCAGCGCATAGTTCTTCGCCGCCTCGACGCCCGCCGGACGCAGCGAGCCGTCCGGCCGGTACAGGCCGAACGATTCCACGGTCAGGCCGGGCCGCTGGGTCCAGTAATCGTCCAGGGTCCACCACACGGCCGCACCGATGAAGCCCGATTGCTCGGTGTCGAAGTCGGGCGAGATCTGCGTGTAGTAGGTGTCGAACACACGGACCTGTCGCACTTCGTCGCGCGCATCGTCGGCCCAGTGCCCGTACTCCATGACCATCACCGGTTTGTGTGGAAACGCCGCATGTGCCCGCATCAGCGCGTCCTGGATCACCGCTCCAGACAGCCCACCGCCGTAAAGGACGCCGTAGTAGAACGTGTAGCCGGCGACGTCGAGGCTCGCATTCGTGGGGTCGGCGGGGTCGGTGCCATACGCGGCCTGGCCTGTGAGGCGCGTGCCGTCGATGCGCTTGTCCAGGGCGTGCAGTGCGTTGAGCGCGCTCGCGCGCGCCGAGCCGCCGGTCGACTCGTTGGCGAAGCCATGGAACATCACGCTCGGGCGGTTGAAGTCGCGCAGATCCATCTCGGTGAGCATCTGCTGCGGGATGCCTCGGTCCATCGCGATGCCGAACGTCTGCGGCGTGAAGTGGTAGAGCGGAACCTCTTCCCAGAGCGCGAGGCCGAGCCGGTCGGCGAGCACGGGCAGCATCTGGTTCGGCGGGTGGTGGTCGACGCGGACCAGGTCGGCGTGCACGTCGAGCGCACGCTGCAGGACGGAGTAGATGTCCTGCGGTGACGTCAGCGGACCGCCCGCCGGCCAGCCGTTGCGCGGAGGCTCCTGACGCTCCTCGTGCAGGGCGACGCCGTCAAAGGCGACCGGCAGTCCGTTGAGCAGCAACCGAGGCGCCGTCGAGTCGACCTTGATCTGGCGGAGCCCGAAGCTCGTGAAGAGGTCGTCGACGGACTGGTCGTTGGCGATGACCGTCACCTGGAGCACGTAAAGCGCCGGGATGGCCGGCGTCCAGAGGTCCGCCTCGCGGATCGCGAACGGCGCTTCGACCCGGAACACCGAATCCCCGCCCACCGTGCCGAGGTCGATGTTGCGCTCGAACAACGGCAGGGCGTCGGATGGGATGAGGCTCGCCGCTTCGGGGTCGAGGCGATTGCTCGCGTTGACCTGCGCGGGCCACAGCCTGACGTCGAGCGCCGCCTTCACGCTGTCGCTGCCACGGTGCTGGACGACGATGGACACATCGGCGCCGTCGAGGTGCGGTGTCACGTCGGCGCGCACCGCGCTCAGCGAAGGTGGCGCCTCCAGCCACACGTCGCCGACGATGCCGCCATAGTTCCACCAGTCGGCCAGACCCCAGGGGACGATGTCGTCGCGTGTCCCCCACTCCGGGTTGTCGACGCGCACGAGCAGGCTGTTGTACGCGCCCGGCTGGAGCGCTTGCGTCGCATCCAGGGCAAACGGCGTGTCACCGCCTTCGTGGTAGCCGAGGTAATGGTTGTTCAGCCACACGTCGGCGATGTAGCGCACGGCGCCGAACTTCAGCATGGCGTACTTGCCCGACCACTCCGGCGCGAGATAGAACTCGGTGCGGTAGTAGCCGCCGGTGGTCGTGCGGTCGCTCGGCGGATTGAACGTGCCGGGGACGTCGATGGACTGCCACTGCGAATCGTCGTAGATGACCTCGGCGCGCCGCCCCACCTCGGCCGTGATGTCGCTCAGCGAGCGGTCACGGTTGGCCAGGCTGAGGTCGCTGTCGAGCGGCTCGGGGTCGAACCGCCACGTGCCGCCGAGCTCCTCGCTGACGCGCGGCTGGCGGTCGAAGGTCGGCACCGGCTGACCGGACTCGAACGGCACCGCGCCGCCCGGCTCGTCCTGAAACGAAAGCGTCGGCGGGAGGTCGGCGCGGCCGCTCGAAGGTACGACGCTGCACGCCGCCGCCAGCAGCGGCAGCGCAAGGAACGCAAGAGCGACGGCGGTTCCGCGGCACATTTGTTCGGCCTCCGGGCACCTCATAAGGAAGCGTCCGGGTCAGGCGTTCTAACCAAAGTACGGGAGGTGCGAATTGGCGAACTCCAGGCGTTGGTCGCGGCACGTGACCGAGAACAGCAACGCGCTCGACCTCGAGCCGAGCGTGTTCACCAAGGACAGCCCTCGAGCCATCGCGTCGTCGCTCAAGCGGTCCGCCGAGCACAGCCATCGACGCAAGAGCGACCCATATCGCTCGGCGATGTCGATGCTGACCTTCTACATCAACCGGGCCGGGAAGAATCTGCCGAAGCAGCGGCGCGAGAAGCTCGAAGCGGCGAAGGATGAGCTGCGGGCGCTGTACGGGAAGAAGACGCGTAAGGCGTAAACGGCCACGGGGCGCCGGCGTTCCCCGTGGCCGGTTTGGCCTAGGCCCGGACGGGCGTCGGCATCAAGCCGAGTTGCGTCAGCAGCTCGGCCTGGTCGAAGAGCAGGTGCAGCGACGCGAATTTGTCGCCGCGGATCTTCGATACGGAGGTGAACGGAACCTTCACGTGCTTGCGGGTCGGCTGAATCGCGCCACTCGGCGCGTTGAGCACTCCCGTCTGCGTGCCTTCAAACGTTGCTTCCAGCGCCACGTTCTCGCCGTCGACGATGATCGTGGTCGGCTTGATCTGGTTGTCAGGAAACGCGTCCGTCCACATCGAGTAGAACATGTCTCGCAGCTCGCGGCCCTTGCCGCTCACGCCGCCCACGGCGGTCAGCTCGCAGTCGTCGCTGATGTCGCGAGTCCAAGCAGCCTTGTCGTGCGCGTTCCACGACTTGATGTTCTGCTCGACGATCTTTCTCGTCTCCCCCATATGACGCCTCCTTGGTTAGAGCCAAGCGTCTGATGGCGACACACTGCCGGCAGGTGGTCGCCGGGTCAGCCCGAGCATACCTCTGCGCAGCCGGGGAGCGCTATCCCGCGGCTTCGACGCCCTGGATGAACCCGACCAGGCCTTCGAAATAGCTCTGCTGGTCGTCGTACATGCACATGTGCGAACCGTTGCGACAAAGGTGGAATTGGGCGCCGGGTATGCGCTTCGCGACCATCTCCATGTGCGCGGGATCCATGCTGTCGTACGTCGCGCCGATGACGAGCGTCGGCACTTTGATGCGCTGCAGGTCGTCCGTCCGGTCCCATGCGACGAGCCGGCCGCTGGCGCCGAGCTCGCTCGGGCCCTGCATCAGCGTGTAGACCTTGTAGTTCAGGTGCGCGAATGCGCGGTTGACGGGGTCTGGCCAGTCGCTCGCCGGCAGACGCAGGATGTGGTGCACGTAGTGCTGCTCCATCAGCAGCTCCATGAACCGCGGGTTGTTGATGTCGCCGGTGTCCTCGAGGCGCTCGATCTCGGCGAGCTTGGCCTGGTCCATCGCCGGCTTGAGCACGCGGTCGGCGTACTCGTTGTACGCCGGGATGCTCATCATCATGTTCGAGATCACCAGCCCTTTCAGGTGCTGCTGGTGCGCGAGCGCGTACTCGGTGGCAAGGATTCCGCCCCACGAGTGGCCCGCCAGGTAGAAGTTCGAGCTGTCCAGGCCGAGCGCCCGGCGGACCTGTTCCACCTCGTCGACGAACCGCTCCACGGTCCACAGGTCGTCGTCGTCCGGCTGGTCGCTGTACGCCGAGCCCAGCTGATCGTAGTAGTAGTACTCGATGCCCGCCGCGGGCAGGAAGCTGTCGCACACCTCCCAGTACTCGTGCGTGGCCGCGGGCCCGCCGTGGAGCAGGAGGAGTTTGGCCGTCGGGTTGTTGCCGACGCGCTTGGTCCACACCTTGAAGTCGCCCTTCGGCGTGGTGATGGGAATCATGCGCACGCCGCCGCCGAGCACGTCCGGTCGGCCTGTGTTGTCGAGATACCTGACTTCGGCTCGTGTCGCCAACTCCCCCGAGACTACCTCGTCCGCTCCAGCAGCTCGTAACGGACGGCGCGCCGGATGACGAACTCGTCGCTCGCGTGGCGCCTGCGTGTCGGCGCGTCGACGACCCACCTCGCGCGGTGGACGAAGCGCAGATGCTCGGACAGGTACACGCGAAGCGCGGCCAGGCCTTCGAACGGCACGAGGTGCCAGAAACGGCCGCGGCGCCGCCTCTTGAAGAGGCCGGCGCGGACGGCGCGGGCGATGGCCCGGTCCGATGCCTGGTCGCTGGCGAGCTCGAACCGGTTCGTCCTCACGATGCCGAAGGTCTCAAAGCCGCGCGACTTTCGGCGTTCGGCGTAGGCCGGAACTCGGGAGTCAGGCCGGGCGTCGACCAGAACCCCGCCGGGCACGAGGACCCTGTGGACTTCGCGTAGGGCATGGACCATGCCCTGACGTGCGATTCATCAAAGAGTCCACGAGAGGATCACGACGTCGAAGGCGCCGTCGGGGTACGGCAGACGCTGTGCCGCGCCAACCGTGAAACGTGTGTTCCGAAGTCCCGTCTGGCGCGCGTTCTTCTTCGCCGCGGCGATGCTGCCGGCGTCGGGATCGAGCCCGTTGACGCTGGCCGCAAGCGACGCCACGCCGATGGCAAACCGGCCGTCGCCGCAGCCGAGGTCGAGCACCCGCTTGCGGCGCACGACGCCCGCCCCGCCCCAGTGCTTCAGCTCACGAAGCGGATCCGGCCTGAGGGCCGAGGCCGCCGCCGGAACGCTCCTGCCGACGTCGCCGATCGCCTGCATGGCGTGCAGCTTACTTGCCTACCGGAAGAGAAGATCGACCTCCGCCTGCCTGTCGCCGCCGTGCCACGTCAGTGTGAAATGCCAGCATCCGGCCGACGGCACGGTCGGTCCGCTGGGATAGATCTCGCCTGGGAACGAATCCGCCGCCTTGCTGAACTGCGCCGTCGGCGCCGTCGCGCCCACGGGATGGCCCGTGGCGTTCAGTGGAAAGCCGTCGCGCGGCGTGGCGACGTACCAGAGAATTTTCGTGTTGGCGGCGTCCCCGGCCTGCAGCGGGTAGGTGAAGAGATAGCCGACGGCCAGGCCGGGCGTCGCGACGACGTAGGGCAGGTCGGCGGGGGCGTTGACCGTCGCCCAGTCTGGGAGCGCGCCTCCTCTATACACACCGGTCGCGCCACACGACGCGTCCATCGAATGCGAACCTGCCGGCGGCACCTGCGCCAGGAGCGGCGTGGGTGAACTCGATGGAATGCTCGACGCCGCTGACGGCCCCGGGGCGCCCTGGGAGCAGGCAACCACGATTACTGCGAGCACTAAGCCTGCATGTCGCATTCCTCTATTACACCGGCAGCGCCGTACGCGCTCCAAGGAAAGCGATGAGAAAACCTCACAGTGGGCCAGAGTTGGTCGGGCGGGCGAGATTTGAACTCGCGGTCTCCTGGTCCCAAACCAGGCGCTTTTCCGAGCTAAGCTACCGCCCGCGCGTCTCCGATTGAACGAGAGACCGGAGCGCGCCCGACTCTAGCAGCGCGCGCGCCGCGCGGGCGCGGTGGCTGTACCGGCTCTTCTCCGCCGCCGGCATCTCGCCAAAGGTCTTGCCCGTTCCCGGCACCTCGAAGATCGGGTCGTACCCGAAGCCCGCCGTACCCCTCCATTCGGGCACGATCTCGCCGCGCACCTCGCCTTCGAAGAAAAGCGTCTTCCGGCCAGGCACCGCCAGCGCGATCACGGATACGAACCGCGCGTGCCATGGGCGGGGAACCCCCTCCAGACGCCTCAGCAACTCGGCGGTGCGCTCCTTCTGCGTCGGGCCGAGGCGTGCCGACCGCAATCCGGGAAAGCCCTCCAGGGCCTCCACCTCGACGCCGGAGTCGTCGCCTATCGCGGGCAGGCCGGTGCGCGACGACGCCGTCTCGGCCTTCAGCGCCGCGTTCTCCGTGTACGAGCCGCCGGACTCGTCGACCTCGCTGTCGAAAGCCACCAGCTCGACGCCGGCGCCGCTCAGCAGCTCTCGAAACTCCCCGATCTTGCCGGCATTCCCCGACGCGACAACCAGGCGGCGACGCTCAGGCAAGTGTCGCGAGGGCGCGCTTCTGCGCGACGATCAGCTCCTTGATGCCTTTGAACGCCAGCCCGAGCATGGCGTCGAGCTCACCGCGCGAATACGGCGCGCCTTCGGCGGTGGCCTGCAGCTCCACCAACCGCCCGTCCTCGGTCATCACGCAGTTCATGTCGGTCGACGCCTGAAAGTCCTCGGTGTAGTCGAGGTCGAGCACCGGAGTGCCGTCGACGACGCCGCAACTTACGGCGGCGAGGTACTGGCGGACCGGCAGCTCGCCGATCATGCGCACGTCCTTCATCCGCTTGACCGCCATGTACAGCGCGCAGAACGCGCCGGTGATGGAGGCGGTCCGCGTGCCACCGTCGGCCTGGAGGACGTCGCAGTCCAGCGTGATCGTGCGCTCCCCGATCTGCTTCATGTCCACGGCGGCCCGCAGCGAGCGGCCGATGAGCCGCTGGATCTCGTGCGTCCGCCCGCCCAGGCGTCCCTGGATCGATTCCCGCGCTCCGCGGTCGTGCGTGGCCCGCGGCAGCATCGAGTACTCGGCCGTGATCCAGCCCTGGCCGCTTCCTCGGCGGTGCATCGGGACCCGGTCTTCGACGCTCGCGGTGACCCACACACGCGTCCGCCCCATCTCGATGAGGCACGAGCCCTCGGCATGGACGTTGACGCCGAGGTCGATCTTCACGGGACGCAGCTGATCCGGCGCGCGCCCGTCGCGGCGCGCGGCCGTGCCCGTCATCGTCCGAGAAGTTTCAGTAATAGCGCTGTGGCCTCAAAGAAGACGTAGAGAGGAATGAACATGATCATAGGGGTCAGCGGGTCGACGCCTGGAGTCAAGAAGTTGGCCAGGATGCCGAGGCCGAGGAACCAGTACGGACGTC
The DNA here is from genome assembly GCA_035689485.1 of Candidatus Dormiibacterota bacterium. GTDB lineage: Bacteria > Chloroflexota > Dormibacteria > Dormibacterales > Dormibacteraceae > 40CM-4-65-16. The sequence continues at coordinate 13,431 of DASSLL010000085.1, forward strand.
GCTTGTACAGCCAGCGCGAGCTGATGATGCGCATCATTCCCAGGACGAAGAGAATCACCGGCAGCTCGAACACCAGCCCGAAACCGATGCACATGATCAGCACGAAGCCGACCAGCTCGCCGACGTCCGGCAGATACGTCACCTGGGCGGGCGCGAGCGAGTTCAGGATCTTGATGTAGAGCGGCAGGGCGAACAACGCCACGCCGACTCCGATCATGAAGAACACGATCGTCGCCATGACCAGCGGCAGCACGAACCTTCGCTCGTTGGCGTGGAGCCCTGGGCTGACGAACCACCAGACCTGCTGAATGATCACCGGCGAGGCCAGGACGACGCCGATGTACAACGCGATCTTCAGCTGGATGATCACGCCGCCGCCGGGCTGCAAGTAGATCAGGTGGGTAAGGCCGGCTCGGTCGGCCAGGAAGGTGATGACGTGACCGGCGATGAAGACCGCGGCGACGGTCGCGATGCCCCAGGCGATCAGCGAGATGATCAGGACACGACGCAGAGCCTCGAGGTGCTCGATGACGGTCATGCGCTGTTCCTCGACCGGGAACTTGGGCCGAGGGCCGCGCTGAAGGACCCTGTCCAGGAGGGCCACGGGCGGGCCTAGTTGCTCGAGGGCTTAGTCTCGGACGTCGAAGCCTTGTCGGTCGAAACCGGCTCGGGCTTCGCCTGGGCCGCCGAAGTCACCTCGTTGGTGATCTCGCTGGTGGCCTTGCGGAACTCCCTCATCGCCTTGCCGACCGCTCCGCCGAGCTCTGGCAAGCGCCCCGGCCCGAAGATGATCAACACGACGGCGAGGATGACGACCAGCCAGAGCGGGTGAAATGGCATCTCGAGCCGATTATAGGCTTCGGTTCAGGAAACCTTGATCGTGATCGAGATGATCGAGTCCGACGTCGACAGCAGCTGCACGTGCTCCATGCCGGAAATGACCGTGCCGAAGCGGTTGTAGACCGCCGTCGGACCCGGGCTCGGCCAGTCCCCTTTCTCGATGAAGAACTGGCTGCCGTTGATGGCGCCGCCCGGAACTCTCGCCATGCCCATCGCGCCTAGAGCCCACGGCGTCGCCTGCGGCTCGTCGGGCAGGTCGTAGCCGGGACCCCCCGTCCCGTTGCCCAACGGGTCGCCGCCCTGGATCTCCCACGATTGCGAATCCCAGAACGTGAGGCCGTTGTAGTAGCCGTGGGTCGCCAGGATGACGAAGTTGTTGACCGTCACCGGAGCGACCTCCGGGTGCAGCTGCACGACCACGTCACCCTGCGTGGTCGTGATCGTCGCCTCGAGCTTCTGATTGGCGGTGATGCACATCGGCTGCCGGCCGAGATAGGTGTGCGGCGCGATCTGGGTCGACGTGCGGCAGTTGGCGAGCGCCGCGGGCACGGCCGGCTCGACGGCGTGGCGGATCAGCAAGCCCGACCCGATGACGGCGGCGATGAGCACGGCCATGACCAGCAGCGCGGTCCACGCCTGACGGCCGCGTGGCGCCGCCGCTTCGAGCTCGTCCGGTTCGGCGATCGCCTGCCGGCGCGAGGACCTGCGCTCGCTCATTTGCGCGCCGCGGCCTCCGCGATCGCATGGACCAGGCCGTGGGTCGTGTACTCGCGCGCGACGATCGAAACGTAAAGTCCCTTCTTCCGCGCGGTGTCGGCGGTGACCGGGCCCATGCAAGCGATCTCGGCGTCGCCGAGCACCGCCGGTAGCTGATCGGGCGGAAACGCGCCCACGAAGTTGACCACCGTCGAAGAGCTGGTGAACGTGATCACGTCCACCCCCTCGCCCTCGAACAGGCGCATGAGCGCCAGCCCCGAATCGGCGGGGCACACGGAGCTGTAGACGGGCAGGATCTCGACCTCGGCACCTCTGTTTGCAAGCAGCGATGGTAGGGCGTCGCGCGACATCTCCGCACGAGGCACGAGCACGCGCATGCGTTCCAGGTCCCACCCTTCCAGCGCCTTGGCCAGACCTTCGGCGGTGTATTCGGAAGTGACCAGCTCCGGGGTGAGGCCGTGTGCGGCCAGCGCCTCGGCCGTCTCCTGGCCGATGGCGCACAGCTTGGAGTTGTGGAACGCGCGCGCGTCCTGGCCGGTCGTGATCAGCATCTGGAAGAAGATGTCGACGGCGTTTGCCGAGGCGAAGATGACCAGCGCGGTCCGCTCGAGGTTCTTGATCGCGTTGCGAACGCGGTCGTCAGTCGGAAGACGGCGGATCTCCAGCGTGGGAATCTCCACCACGGCCGCGCCGAGGTCGACGAGCTCGCGGCGAATGGGGTCGACCTGGTGGCGGGCGCGCGTGATCAGGATGCGGCGCCCGTGCAGCGGCCGCCGGGAGAGCGTGTCCAGGCGCTCCGAGACGTCGACGCCCGGACCGAGGACGAGCAGGGCGTCGCCGCGCAGGCCGTACGTCGCGGCCTTGCGCGCCAGCTCACCCAGGGGCGCGCTGACGCGGTGCTGCCCCGGCTGGCCAGGGTTGAGGATCAGCGCGGCGGGGGTCTCGGGCTTGCGGCCGTTCTGCAGCAGGGCCGCGATGCCCGACTCCCACCAGCCCGACGCCAGGCGCAGGACCACCGTCTCGCCGCCGCTCACCAGCCCGAAACCGATGGACGCGGAGAGGCCCTCGATCGTCAGCGGGATGCCGCTCATCACCGGCGCCGCGAGCTCGACGATCAGGCCCGGTATCGCCTCGAAGTCGATGCCCGCGCGCTCGAGGCGCTCGGCTATCGCGCTGCCGTTCGAAAAGGCGTAGGGATTGCCTGGGAACAGCACCGCGATGCGACGGCCGTTGCGCGCCAGCCGCACGACCTCGTCGACCGATTCCAGCGGCGCGATATCCGCGTTCGCGGGTGCGAGGTGCAAGAGAGCGGCGCCGCAGCCGTCGCAGTTGCGAATGACGTCGGCGTTCTTGATCGCGTCGACCGCCTGCACTGTTGCCAGGCCGGGATGACCTGGTCCCACACCGACGAGCCTGACCCTGCTCATGCCACCCATGCCCTTCCCACCCGGGACACGGGGAGACACATTAGAGCTTTCGGGTGACCACGTAGTCCGCCAGCGACGCGAGCGCCGCGGTCGCTTCGCTGCGGTCGAGTCCATCGAGGTTTTCGCGCGCGGATTGCGCGTGACGGCGCGCCTGGTCGAGCGCCAGCTGCGGTCCTCTGCTGCGCCGCACGGCGTCGACGATGTTCCGCGCTTGCGCCGCGTCGAGCTTTCGGTCGTCTTCGATCGTGATGCCGGCGAGCATGAGCGGCAGGGTCGCGAAACCCTCGACGACGTCGTGCCCGATCGGCTTGCCGACCTCACCTTCTGTGGCCGTGTAGTCGAGGACGTCGTCGGCGATCTGGAAGGCGAGGCCGAGATCGCGGCCGTAGGCGCGCAGCGCCGTCCGCTTCGCGTCGTCGAGGCCGCCGAGCACCGCGCCGATCTCGCAGCACGCAGCCAGGAGCATCGCCGTCTTGGCCTCGATGCGGCGCATGTACTCGCTGACGTCGGTGGCGTAGTGGTAGCGGATGGACTGCTGCCGCACCTCGCCGGCGCAGATCGCCATCACCGTGCGGGCGAGGATGGCCACGATCTCGGCGTCGTCGGTGCGCGCGGCCTGCTCGTACGCCTTGGCGAAGTAGTGATCACCGATGACGATCGCGGGCTCGTCGCCGAGCCTCGCCGCGACGGTCGGCCGTCCGCGACGGACCGCAGCACGGTCGATGACGTCGTCGTGGACCAGGGTCGCCGCGTGCGTCAGCTCGACGGCCATCGCCGCCGGCATGAGGCGGTCGAGGTCGTAGGTGCCTCCGCACATCGCCGACAGGAGGACGAGAGCGGGCCGGATACGCTTGCCCCCGGCTTCGAAAAGGTCCGCCATGGGCTCGCCGACCTCCGGTGGATCGGCCTGGATCTCTTTGCGGAGCTCCGACTCCACGATTGCCAGGTCGCGGGCGACGGGACCGAAAAGCTCTGCCGTCTGCTCCCTCAAGCCGACTTGACGGAGAGCCGGTAGCCCAGGCCCGGCACCGCTTCGAGGCTCACCCCGGTGTTGGAGCGCTCCGACAGCTTGCGCCGCAAGCGCTGCACGTGTGGGTCGACTGAATGGTCGTCGAGGTCGTGCGGGTAGCCCCACACCTTGTCGCGCAGCTGCGCCCGAGTCAGCACCCGCTCGGGGTTCGCGGCCAGCACCGCCAGCAGGTTGAACTCCGTCATCGTCAGCGTGATCTCGTCATCACCGACTTTGACGCGGCGAGCAGCGTTGTCTATCTGCAGGGCGCCGATCGA
>DASSLL010000086.1:0-12117 GCA_035689485.1 Candidatus Dormiibacterota bacterium
GCGCCATGAGCCACGAGGTTGAAGTATATCGGCGACCGAAATCGCGACCGGTCTTGCCTGCTCGGCCGAACCGATAAAATCCAAAACGACAGTGGCCGTAGCCAGCAAGCCCCGCTACGTGGACGTCTCCAACCCCAGTCTTTCGGTCATCTGTCCGAGCTGCGGGCTCGTGACTCAGCGATTCCTCGACCTGTGCCGCAACGACGGTTACAAGCTGTGGCCCTCGAGCGAGGTTGCGTCGGCCGCATTCAAGGCATGGCGTGACGCCGACCCCTCACGGGCGAACGCATCACGCTATGACCTCGAGCTTCCCGCGCCACCGGCCGAGCTCGAGATCGACTACGCCGAGCGGGCGCACCAGCTCGGGATCCACATCTTCCCCAGCAGCAACTTTCCGTTCGTCATCTGCGTCGGTTCGCTGTTCCTGGGCCTGGCCGCGATCCCATTCTCGGCGGTCACGCGGATCGTGATGCTCGTCATCGGCGGGCTGATCTTTCTCTACGGGGTGATCGGGTGGGTGCTGGTCGAAGACGTCCGCATGTTCCCGGCGTCGGGCGGCGTCGAGCCGCACGGTGAGGTGCATCACTGATGGCGGTCGCGACCGTAGGTCCGGAGCAGGCGCCGCAGTACCCGTCGATCAAGCCCGGGATGATGGGCATGTACATCTTCCTGGCCTCCGAGGTGATGTTCTTCGGCAGCCTCTTCGCGATGTACTTCTATCTCTTCGGATCCCATCCGGCCTGGCCGCCGCCGGCGCCGAGCTCGCGCCCGGAGTTCTACGTGAGCCCGATTCCGGTGCCGGCGATCAACACCGTCGTTCTGCTCTCGAGCGGCGTCACGTGCCACTTCGCGCTGGACGCGCTGGCGCACAACAACCGCGCCCGCTTCTTCTTCCTCCAGATCGCGACCATCGTGCTGGGACTCGGGTTCGAATTCGGCCAGCTTTATGAGTTCATAGCGGCGTTCGGGCGTGGCTTGAACCTGACCGCGAACACGTTCGCGAGCGCTTTTTTCACAATGACCGGATTCCACGGCGCCCACGTGCTCGGCGGCCTCATCCTCCTGACGCTGATCCTGTATCGAGCGGCCCGGGGCCAGTTCGATTCCCGCAACCACGTCGGACCGGCGGCCGTGACGCTGTACTGGCACTTCGTCGACATCGTCTGGGTGTTCCTGTTCGGGATCCTCTACATCGGCGTCGCGCTGAGCCCGAAGTGAGGACGACGCTGGCGGCCGGTCTGGCGGCGATCGCCATTCTGGCGGCGTGCGGCGGCAGCGGCGGCGGAGGCGGTCAGCCCGCCGGCTCGACGAAGGTGACCATGACGGACTTCCAGTTCGACCCGTCGACGATCAGCGTCGCCCACGGCAACGTGACCTTCTGGCTCGTCAACTCGGGCAGCCAGTCCCACGACATGTCGATCCGCGACGGCTCCGGCAACACCGTGTCCACGAGTGAGTTGATCTCGGCGGGGGACTCGACGGCGTTCACGGTCAACAACCTGGCCGCCGGGTCGTACACGTTCATCTGCACCCAGCCGGGCCACGCGGACCTCGGCATGAAGGGCACCCTGACCGTTACTTAGACGGGCTCGGGCTGGGCGACGGGCTTGGTCCCGGCTTCAGGCTGATGAGCTCGACGTCGAAGACCAGCGTGGCGTTGGGCGGAATCGTCTGGGCGCCCGTGTTGGGGTCGGTCTGGCCCGACGCGCCGTATCCCAGCGACGGCGGGATGACGAGCTTGCGCTTGCCGCCCACCTTCATGCCCGGCACGCCCTCGTCCCAGCCGCCGATCACCTGCGACTGGCCGATCTGAAAGGTGAACGTCGTCCGGCCGGGGTTACGGCTCGAGTCGAACGACGTCCCGTCGGTGAGCCAGCCGGTGTACTGGACCTCGGCGTTCATCCCGCTGACTGCCACGGTGCCGGTGCCGACCGTGAGGTCGATGACCCGAAGGCCGTCGGGATACGTCACGCAGGCGGGCTTCGCGCTGCGCGAGCAGGAGCTGAGGCCGCCGCCGGCGTTGAAGTCGTCCAGGCCGGGCGTGGGCGTCGGTCGATTGGACGGCCCGGGACTCTCGTTGGCGACCGGGCCGTTGCTCGCGTAAGGGTCGGAGTAGCCGCACGCCACCGTGCCGATCACGGTCAGGACCGCGAGAGCGAGGACGGCCTGGAGCCCCTTCGTCACGATGAGGCGACGTCGAGCGACTTCATCGTGTCACCGACCTGGATCTTGTCCACGACGTCCATGCCTGACGTCACGCGGCCGAAGTGGTTGTAGACGCCGTTGCTGGCGAGAAACGGCGCGTCGCCGAGGGTGATGAAGAACTGCGACCCACTGACGCCGGCCGCGCTGGAGGCCATGCCCACGGTGCCGCGCGGCCATTTCGATGGGTTGCTCTCGTCGGGGAGCTTGTAGGCCGGCCCACCGGTGCCGTTGCCGAGCGGGTCGCCGCCCTGGACCACGAATCCAGGCACGACACGGTGAAACTTGAGGCCCTCGTAGAAGTGGTTCTGCGAAAGGTAGACGAAGTTGTTCACCGTCTGCGGCGCGGTCTTGGCGTCGACGAGCTCGATCACGAAGTCGCCGCGCGAAGTGTGAACGGTGACGCTGTACTTCTTGGCCGCGTCGATCACGTTTGGCGGAGGCGTCTTCCGGTCTTCCATGGCGGACGATCCACATTAAAGGATCGCGTAGGCTGAAGGTCGCCCGTGGCCGCGAACGAACCGATGTGGAGCGCGAAGGACTTTCATCTGGGCGCGGACGTCCACGCGAGCGACGGCGTGGAGGTCGGCAAGCTCGTGCACGTGCTGGTCGCGGCCGATTACTCGCTGCAGGCGCTCGTGGTCAAGGAAGGCGCGGGGTTCGCGGGCCGGCGCCTGGCGCCGGGGTCGCTGCTCATCGCCGACGAGGTCATCGTGCCGAAGGAGGCCGTGAAGGCGGTCACACACGACCGCGTCGACCTCTCCGCCAATTCATCCGCCGTGCGCCGGATGCCGCCCTATCTGAGCTATCGCGAGAAGGGAGAATCGGTCGCCGAAGAAGCCGAGGACTTTGCCGGCGTGCTTGGGTCGGGGCCGGAGATTCCGAACTGGCTCGAGCAGGTCGCGAACAAGCCCGACTCGGAGCTGGAGATCGACGGTGGCGAGCCGGTGATGCTCGGCCGCTCGGGAAAGAGGCTCGGCTCGGTCAAGGACGTGCTTTTCGACGGCGACCAGCTGGTAGGGGTCGTGCTCAGGCCCGAGGGTCTGTTCAAGAAGGAGGTCATCCTGCCCCGGCGGTTCCTCGACCGGAGCGACGACGCCGCGCTGTTCGCGCAGCTCGACGAGAAGGACGTCGAGCACCTGTCGCCCTTCGCCAACGAATAAGGACGCGTCCTCTCCATCGGCGATAGTCGCGACTATCGCCCACTCAGCGGCTGGAAACCCCGCCATAGTCGCGACTATGGCCCGTTACGGCCTCTCAGCGCGCCGGCTCGCGCGCCCACGCCCCCAGCATCGCCGCCAGGAACACCGCTAGCCCGGCGACCACGAAAAGCGCGGGCGGCACCGCCCCCGTCGCGGCGGCGATCGTGCCCGCGATCAGGGGTCCGAGAAAGAACCCGAACGCGACCGAGCTCGCGTTCAACCCGAACACGGTGCTCTGCGCCTCGTGCGGTGTGTCGAGCCCGATCATGCTCGCCGTCGCCGGGATGACCACGCCGCTGAACAATCCGTTGAGCCCGACGCCGGCCACGACCAGGGCCGCCCATGGTGACGCCCCGATCAACGCCACGGCGAACGCGACCGACCCGGCCGCTGCCGCAGCAGTGCCCACGTAGCCCAACCGGCGCGTCACGCGGGTATAGCCCACGGCCGCCACGCTGCTCGCCAGCCCCGCCAGCCCAAAGCCGATGCCGCTCACCGCCGACACGGTCCGGGGCACCATCTCTATCAATCGCAGCACGACCAGCACCTGCGTGGCCGAGGTGCAGACGTTGATCAGCCCCTGGGCGCCGATCAGCACCGCCAGCTGGCGCCGCAGCCCCGGGACGTGCTGGATCGTGGCCAGGGTGCTGAGCCGGGGTCCGGACCGGCGTGGTATCGGACTCTCGCGCACGACGGCCACCACCGGCGCGAGCGAGATGAACAGCAGCACGCCGCCGGCGAGGAACACCACACGCAGGCCGAAGAGGTTGCCGGCGAATCCCCCGACCACCGGCCCGATCGCTCCACCGAGCGCAACCGCCGACGTGACCACGCCCAGCGCCCATCCGACCCGCGATCGCGGCGTCTCCGCCGCCACCAGCGCCGTCGCTGCCGCGACGGTCCCGCTGGTCGCTCCCTGCAGCAAGCGCAGGACGACCAGCTCGATCGGATTCTGCGCGAAGAAGATCAGGCCGACCGTGATCGCGCCGCCGAGCATCGAGCGGATGAGCATCGGCTTGCGGCCGAAACGGTCCCCGAGCACACCCCAGACCGGGCTGGCGATGGCCATCGCGAGGCCTGAGGCGCTCGCCGACGCCGCCGTCCACAGGTCGAGAGCGTGGCCGGACGGAACCCCGAGGTCTTTGTTGAGAAAGATCGACAGGAACGGAAACGCGAAGCTGAAACCGAAGATCGCCATGAACTCGGCAAACCACAGCGCCGCGAGGTTGCGCCGCCAGTTGACGCCGCCCGCGTTGATCGGCGGCGTGGTCGAGTAGGCCGGATCGTTGGCCAGCTTCTAGGCGCCCAGTATTTCGACGATGCGGTCGGGCGTGATGGGCAGGTGATCGACCACCGCGTCGGGCTTGCGCTTGCGGAGTGCATCCTCGACCGCGTTCGAGATGGCGGCCGGCACGGGTATCGTGCCGCTTTCGCCGGCGCCTTTGAACCCTTCCGGGTTCGAGTCGGTGGGCGTGGATATGTGCACCAGCTCCGGCGCCGCGCCCACCTCGCCCGCCGTCACGATGCCGTAGTCGAGAAAGCTCGGCGTGCGGAACGTGCCGTCCGGGTCATAGGCCGCGGCTTCGAACAGTGCGTAGCCGAGGCCGTGCGCGTAACCGCCGTGCATCTGGCCTTCCACCAGCATCTCGTTGATCGGCTGGCCGGTGTCGTGCGCGATCACGTAGCGCAAGACCTCGACCTGTCCTGTCTCCGCGTCGACGGCGACGACGGCAGCATGGCAGCCGCTGGAGAACGTGATCGGCCGTTTGGGGTCGAAGGTCTCGAGGACCTCGAGCCCGCCATCAGGAACCGCATCTGTCGCCGGGATCTTCTTGCCCGGTGCGCCGCGCACGGAGATGACGCCGTCCTCGAGCACGAGGTCGGCAGGATCTGCCTCGAGGACCTCGCCCGCTCGCTCGAGGAGCTGCTTGCGCACGGCGACGGCGGCCATGGCCGTCGCGTTGCCGACCTGGACCGCGCTGCGGCTGCCCGCCGTCAGCAGTGCGAACGGCACGTGACTCGTGTCCGCCGCCGTGACCGAGATCTTCTCGATCGGCCAGCCGAGGCGGTCCGCCGCGACCTGCGCCGCCATCGTCTGATGGCCCTGGCCCTGCGGCGTCGAGCCGACGTACAGCTCGGCCGTGCCATCGCGATTGACGCGCAGCCTCGCCGGCTCGTGGCCGCCGAAGGCGGTCGACTCGACGCAGCACGCGAAGCCCACGCCCACCAGACGGCCGTCCACCGAGCCGTCGACCGAGGCATTGCCGAGCTTCTCGAGAGTGAGGTTCAGCAGCTTCGGGTAGTCGCCGCTGTCATAGACGACGCCTCGTCGTCCGCCGGGATATCCGGTCGTGAACGGGATCTGTTCCGGCTGCACCAGGTTGCGGCGGCGCAGCTCGACCGGCGACATGTCGAGCGCCCGCGCCAGCCTGTCCATCACGCGCTCGATCGCGTAGTTGCCGAGCGGCCGGCCGCCACCGCGGATGAATCCGCTCGGCACCGTGTTCGTGTAGACGAGCTGCGCCTCGATGTCCATGGCCGGCAGCACGTAGGCCGACAGCATGTGCGAGACGATGATGTCCGGCTGGCCGGCTCCAGACCCGGCGTATGCGCCGAGGTCGTGGACCAGCCGGCCCCGAAGGCCGAGCACCTTGCCGTCGCGGGTTGCCGCCAGCTCGACCTCGATGACCGAGCCATGGGCCTGCGCCGTGGTCGCCCCGTCCTCGCTCCGCGTGGCGACCCAGCGCACCGGCCGCTTCAGCCGCCACGCCGCGACCGCGGTCAAAATCTCTTCCGGAAAGGGCGAGCCTTTGGCGCCAAAGCCGCCGCCGACGTCCTCTGCGACGACACGCACCTTGCCGTCCTCCAGGCCGAGCGCTCCGGCGATTGCCTCACGCACTCCGAACACGTTCTGCGTCGACGTCCACACCTTCAGGCCGTCCGTGTCGGGGTCGGGCGCCGCGGTCACCGCCCGCGGTTCCATGGCCGCGCCCTCGACCCGTGACGTGTTCAGCCGGATCCTCGCGGTGACGCTGCCTGGTCCGAACGCCGACTTGACGTCGCCGTAAGTGACAGCGTGCGAACGCGCCAGGTTGCTTTTGGTGTCGGCGTGCACCACGGGCGCGCCGCCGGCCGTTGCCGTCATCACGTCGCCCACGGCCGGCAGCGGGTCGAGGTCCGCGACCACCTGCTCGGCGGCGTCGCGAGCCGCGTACTCGGACTCGGCGATGACGATCGCAAACGCCTCGCCCATGTAGTTCACCTCGTCCCGGTTGAGGATCGGCCGCGGCCGCGCGACCATGTCCTCCGGTCCCCAATCGGTGAGCCCGCCGGCGATTTCGGGGAGGTCGCGTGCCGACCAGACGGCGACGACGCCCGGCATCGCGCTCGCGGCGGCGGTGTCGATGTCCCCGATGCGCGCGTGCGCCACGGGCGAGCGGCAGAACGCCGCGTGGAGAAGGCCGTTGGGCTGGATGTCTCCCGCGTAGCGACCCCGTCCGGTGATGAGTCGCTCGTCTTCGACGCGGCGCATGCGCCGGCCGATGTATGGAGCCATCGCTCCTACAATAAGTCGTTCCTTCCGCCTACTCCCGACGGGGGCGGCTAGCTCAGTTGGAAGAGCGCCAGCTTGACATGCTGGAGGTCGGGGGTTCGAAACCCTCGCCGCCCACCATCAGGCTCGGCCCGTTCGTCTAGTGGACTAGGACGCCGGCCTTTCAAGCCGGAGATCACGGGTTCGAAGCCCGTACGGGCCACTCTCCGGCCGGCTCCCACTGCAGCGCCGGCCTAGCGGACGAACGAGACCTCGTCGCCCAGCACAAATCCATCGGGGGTGATGTCGAAGCGGTGGACGGTCGGCTGATGGCGCATGGCGCGGGTCTTGAGGATCGTCAGCGCCCTCGAGAGTCGCGAGCCTTCCTGCAGGTACTGGAGAAGGATCACGTTGTCCGCGAGATGCGAGATGCCCTCGTCCGAGATGCGTTGGAGCTCGAACAGGTCGGGGACCTCGATGATGAGCATCAGGCTCACGCCCGCACGGCTGAACCGCTGCGTCATCGAGAACATCCACTCGCGAAAACGGGTGACGTCGCGTGCGGCGGCGATGACGTCGGCCAGGCTGTCGACGACGATCCGCTTCGCCCCTGTCTTTTCCGCGAGCTCGATCAGCTGGTACACCCACTCGTCGATGTTGATGTCCACCACGCCTCGGCTGAGAACGTGCGCGTTCGGATCGTCAGGCGACCAGCCGAAGCTCGTGACGATTCTGCGCAGCTGAGCCGCGCTTTCCTGGAAGGTCGCGACGATCCCCGGCTCGCCGGCCTCCGCACCGCGGTAGACGAAATGCAGGCCCATCAACGTCTTGCCGATGCCTGAGGGCCCTGCCACGAGCGTTGTGGCCCCGGCCCAGTAACCGCCGTCGGCCAGCAGCTCATCGAGCGCCTGGATGCCGGTGCCGACGTGCGTTTCGCTCAGCTCAAACGGTTCTCGGATCTGCTCCTCCGCCAGGCGAGGAAAAGCCTCGAAGCCCGCCTTCGTGATCCTGTAGCCATGCTCACCTGACCGATACGAGCTCCCACGCAGCTTCAAAACCTGCACGACCCTGACCTCGCGCTCGGCGACCTGCTTGATGTCGAGCGCCAGGATTGCGTCGGCGACCGCCGCCTCAGCCTCCTCCAGGACCGCGTCACGCGCATATGGCGAGTTCCAGATCGAGGTTGTTGGGCTGGCGCTCAAACGTCTGAGCAAGTCGTAGAGGAACTGGCGGAAGGTCGCGAGGTTAGGGGACATGACGCGGATGATGCGAAAGCTGTCGATGACCACGATGCCCGGCCGCACATCCTTCAGATATCGGTCGATGGTCGCCAGCACGTTGTCGAGGTCCTGGGACCCGACTATCGCGCCGATGTCGTCGTAGACGACGCGGCCATCTTCGAGTGCCGCGTGGTCGAAGAACTCGAGGGACTGGCCGTAGCGCAGGACCTTGTCGAGCGGCTCCGACAGCGTGGTCAGGTAGAGCGCGGGCCGCTCTCGCGTGGCGTTTCGAAACACGATCTGCTGGCTGAGGATCGTCTTGCCGCTACCGGGCACGCCGGTGATCAGGTTCACGGCATTGGGCAACAGGCCGCCGTGGAGGATCTCGTCGAGACGTGCGCTCCCTGTAGGCAGACGGTCGGTCAACGGCTGACTCGATGAGTCCTGCTGGTCTTGCGAACGAGCTCGCTCGTACCGAGAAGGTCGCGCACTGTGGACACGAGCATCAGGGGCTCGAGTGGCTTGATCAAAAAAGCCGCGGCGCCGCCGCGGGTCGCTTCCTCTGCGCTGTCTATCGCCGACACCGCCACGACCTGCGCTTTCTGTCCCGCGACGAAGTCCCGCAGGAGCCGGTAGCCGGCGCCACCCGATATCAGCAGGTCGATGACGACCACGTCAGGCGAGCGCTCCTCGAAATGGAGCGAAGCCTGAGTCGCGTCGAGCGCGATCACGACCTCGAAGCCCTCCGTGCGGAGGAAGGATTCGGCCAGGTCGGCGGCGTAGGGGTCGCGCTCCGCGATCAAGATCAGCGGGCGCTCCTTGCTCACCGCCTCCGGCACCCCCATCGGGACGTGTCCCCCGGTCAGGTCGGCGGCGAGCAGGCGATGGGCGTCGGCAGCGCTCATGCCGGACTCCATCTGCGTCTTGATGTGGCGCAGCTGCTCCACCTGCTTTCTCGAGTACAGCCGCTGCGCGCCCGCACTCCGTCCAGGCGTGATCAGCTGGTACCGGTCTTCCCAGGCCCGTAGGGTCGCGGTCGGGATGTCCAGCATTCGCGCCACAGCGCCGATGGAGTAGACGGCTCGATCCTCGCTCGCCACTTATGCCTCGATGCTCAAGTATAAGTTGTGGAAACGCTGTGTAGCTAGTGCCCCGCTTCCCGCCTTGACAGGTAGGTTATGTAGAAGTATCGTAGTGCAATCGTGGAGGGGCGCGAGACGGGGTTGCAAGGGGGGAGGGCGGGAGCTGACGTTCGCCCAAGGCGGACCGTGATCCTGGTCGACGACGACCGGGATACGGCCGAGATGTACCGCTACGGGCTCGAGCAGCTTGGCTTTGACGTCAGCGTCGAGGGCGACGGAGCGGGATTGTTCGTCGCCCTCGCCTCTCGCCTTCCGGACATCGTCGTGCTCGACTGGGACCTGCCCGGCCAGCGCGGAGACGAAGTGCTCTGGCGGCTCCGCGCCGACGGCGCGACGGCGCATCTACCGGTCGTCATGCTCAGCAACTTCCCGGACCAGCTCGACGGCCACGTCGACAGGGTGTTCGAGGCGGGCGCGCTCGCCTGGCTCGAGAAGACGAAGACCCCGCCCCAGCTTCTCGCGGTGAAGCTGGTCGAGGTCCTGAGGATGCGCGCCAGAGCCTGAGGCGTACGACCTCCTGCCGCTAACCTAGTCTCCTGCTCGCGCCATGCGGGCGTAGCACAATGGCAGTGCGCCAGCCTTCCAAGCTGGTTACGTGGGTTCGATTCCCATCGCCCGCTCCAGGCGTCTAACCCGTCGACAGAAAGACGTTCTTGAGCTCGGTGTAGTGGTCCAGCGCGTTGGGGCCGAGCTCGCGGCCCACGCCCGATTGCTTGAAGCCGCCGAACGGCGTCGTCACGCGCACCGACGTGTTCGAGTTGATGGAGATCGTCCCCGTCTCGAGCGCGCGCGCCACGCGTATCGCGCGGCCGGCGTTGTTGGTCCAGATCGAGCCGGACAGACCGTAAATGGTGTCGTTGGCGATCCGGACGGCGTCCGCCTCGTCCGCAAAGGGAATGACCGCCGCCACCGGTCCGAAGATCTCCTCGCGGGCCGCGCGGTCCGAGGGTGAGACGGGCGAGAGCACCGTGGGCGGGAACCAGTAGCCGGCCCCGGTGGGAGCGCTGCCTCGAATCGCGACCGGCGCTCCGTCGGTCACATAGGACGCGACCTTGGTGCGCTGGTCCGCCGATATGAGCGGTCCCATCTCGGTCTTCTCATCGAGCGGGTCGCCCACGCGCAACGCGTGGATCGCCTTTTCGAGCGCGGCCATGAAGCGGTCGACGGCAGGGCGCTCGACCAGGATCCGGGAGCGGGCGCAGCAGTCCTGGCCGGCGTTGCCGAACACCGCAAGCGGCGCCGACGCGGCGGCCTTCTCGATGTCGGCGTCAGCGAAGACGATGTTGGCCGACTTCCCGCCGAGCTCGAGCGTGACGCGCTTGATCGACTCCGCCGCCAGCGCGCCGATGCGCTTGCCGACGTCGGTCGACCCCGTGAACGCGACCTTGGCCACGTCCGGGTGCTGCACCAGGCGCTCGCCGACCGTGCGCCCCGCTCCGACCACGACGTTGAACACGCCTTCGGGAATCCCCGCCTGCAGGGCCAGCTTCTCCAGCTCCAACGCGGTCAGGGGCGTCAGCGCCGCCGGCTTGAGGACGACTGTGTTGCCGGCGGCCAGCGCAGGACCGAGCTTCCACGACGTGATGGCGATGGGGAAGTTCCAGGGGACGATCAGCGCGACGACGCCAAGCGGCTCCCGAAACGTCATGTCGACCCCACCGGCGACCGGGATCGTGTTGCCGAGCAGCCGCTCCGGCGCCCCCGCGTAGTAGTTGAAGACGTCGACGACCATGCCCACCTCGCCTCGCGCGTCGCCGATGGGCTTGCCGACGTTCCGGGCTTCGAGGCGTGACAGGTGGTCGGCGCGGTCCGCCACCGCCTTCGCGAAGGCGCGCATCAGCTTCGCCCGGTCGGCGGGCGTGACCGCGCGCCAGGCCGGGAAAGCCGCCTTCGCGCGGGCCACCGCGCGGTCGGCGCCTTCCACGTCCGCCTCCGCGACCTCGGCCAGGACCTTCTCGGTGGCGGGTTCGATGACTTTCAACGTCGCCCTAAAAGATAGATCCGGCTCCAAACTCGCAGCGGAATCCAAGGCTGTTCTGAGGATGCGTGCTGATCATGCGTGGCATGGACAGATACCGGATCCTCATATTCGCGTCCGTCGTCGCCGCGGCGATGGTCTTCGGCGGCGTCCTCGGCGCGACGGTTCTGGCGCGAGTCGCGTACGCGCCGGCGTTCGCGGCGCAGGCCGCCGCTTCGCCGAGCCCGCAGTCCAACGAGAACCCCAGTCACGAGGCGGGCGAGAGCGCCGCGCAGGAAGCGGCCGAGAACAACGGCACCGCGCACCACGGCGGTCCAGGCGCTCGTCCGTGCGGCGGACACTCGAACGAGGACGCCACCCACGAGAAGGGCGAGACCGCGGCCCAGGAGGCTGCCGAGAACGCAGCCTGTCCCAGCCCGGCGGCCGCCACGACCGGAGGCTAGCTAGCTCCAAGAGAGAGGGGACGCGGCTCAGCTCAGTCGAGCCGCGTCTCCAACCCCCGGCCTGAAAAAATGGGAGGCCTGGCCGCCAAGACTCGCGTCTACATAGAGACCGGCAACAAGAAGACCTTCGCCAGCGCCGCGGACTGGCCGGGTTGGAGCCGGGCGGGGAAGGACGAGGCAAGCGCGCTCGTCAATCTCGCCGCCTACGCCCCGCGCTACGCGCCGGTGGCGAAGCTCGCGAAGGTGGATTTCCCGAGAGACGTCACCAACTTCGAGGTGGTCGAGCGCCAGCAAGGCGACGTGTCGACCGATTTCGGCGTCCCCCACCGACCCGCGAAGGACGAAGAGAAGCGCATGACGCCCAAGGAGGTCGAGCGCATGGTCGCCCTCATGGCCGC
>DASSLL010000087.1:0-10919 GCA_035689485.1 Candidatus Dormiibacterota bacterium
ATGTTCAAGTGGCGCACAGAAGCAAAGTGGTATCTCGCCGCACTCAGCCCGCTGGCCTTCTTCGCTGTGGCGGCGGTGATCATGGCGGTGAGCGGGCAAGGATGGCCCGATCTCGCGGAGCTCGGGAAGTTCAGCAGCCTCCCGGTGATGATCGCGCCCTTGATGTGGGTGGTGATGCTGCTCGTCAACGCCTTCCCCGAAGAGACCGGCTGGCGGGGCTTCGCGGTACCCCGCCTCCTCGAGAAAAGGAGCCTCCTGAGGACCGCGTTGATCGTCGGCGTTTTGTGGGCGCTTTGGCATGTGCCCAGCATGTTCGTGATCGAGAACTATCGGGAGCTGGGCTTGCCCTTCATCCCAGGCTTCCTTCTGGGAATAGTTGCGGGCTCGATCTTCCTGGCATGGCTGTACCGGGCTTCCGGCGGCAGTGTCTTCGTCGTTGCCGTCTGGCACGCAACCTACAATCTCTTCTCCGGCACGGCGGCTGCGCACGGCCTGGTTGCCGCCATGGTCTCGACAGGCGTTATGGCCTGGGCCGCCCTGATCGTGATCGTCGAAGTCCGAACGTGGTTGCGCGGCCGGCGCTCGCCTGCCGGTCTGAAGCCTGCCGTCGGCTGACCTACATCCCGCGCCCGTAGCTGGACAGCTCTTCCAGCCGCTGCTGCGTGAGGCAGTGCCGGCACACCCGATGCGGTTTCTTGACCCAGTGCCCGCACGCGTTCGCGCAGGGCTGCACCTGGTGATGGCACGCGAAGCACAGGACGAGCAGGTTTGCCTCGGAGTCGTCGCCGCCGCGGAGCACAGCCCGGCGGTGATGCACCTGCAGCTGGCGCGCCGTCCCCGGCACGCCGCAGATCTCGCAGCAACCGCCGCGTGCCTCGATGAGCCGGCGGCGGCGAGCCCCGGTCAGCTTGACCGCGCCGGTCCGCCGGTTGTTGGCCTCGCGCATCCGGTCGCGCAGCGAAAGCTCCGTCAGCAGCGGGGCGAAGGCGCCGTCGAGGCCGGTCGAGCAGGGGCCGCAGAGGACGCGCAGGTTGCCGGCGCGGGCGGGCATGACCGGGTCGACCAGGAAGACGTAGAGCTGCCACGGCCACTCGAGGCCGCACGACTCGCAGGCGCCGCCACACCGGCGAAGCACCACCGCGCGAGCGCCGCCGCCCACCCGAAGCGCACCCGAACGCACGTTCGACCGGCTAGAAGTCTAGCCCAGGCGGGTTACCTGTGGTCGAACGACCAGTCCCCCCAGTTCAAGCCGCATGCCGAGCGGACCGCCTGGGTGAGCGTGCGCAGCTGCACCTGCTGCGCCGCCGTCGGAGGCGTGCGCTGGAGCCAGAGCGACCGGGCGAACGCCTTCCAGGCCTGCACAGCCGAAACGCAAGCTGACGGCGGCGTGGTGGTCGTGGCCGGGACGCTGGCCTGGGCCTTGATGGCCGCGATCACCGTCGCGCATGCGGTGCGCAGGTTGGAGATCAGGGGCGCGAATTGACCCGCCTCCGCGGAATCCTCCACCGCCTCGCCGGAAGGGTTCGGGTTCTGGAGCTCGTCCGAGTCCTCCTGGCGGTCGGCGACGAGCGCGTCCCTTATCGCCTGCAAGGCCGCCAGGCAGTCCGGGCTCAGCGAGACGGAGTTGGTCGAAGGCGCGCCGGCAGGCGAACCCACGACGTGCGCCGAAGCAGTCTGGACGGAAAGCGCGAGCGCGACCGCCACCCCCAAGCCTGCCGCGACCCTGACACCACCGACGAACTTGCGAATTCCACGCATTCGTAGCCTCCTCGTGTTGCCCCGGTTGGGCGCCAAGAGGTTAACCGATCCGGCGGCGCGGGCGGACGCATCGACGAAACCTATCGGTTGGATCGAAACAATTGATTGGATCTATGGGCGGTGCGGCGCGTTTACTTCAACGAGATGGGCGACACACAGGCCGTCCTGTACGGCTGTGACAACGAAGGCGAGTGCAAGGCGATGGTCGAGCTCCTCACCGAGCTCGGCGTGAAATTCGAGTACCGGGCCGTCGACCACGACCCCGGAGCGAACCGCGAATGGGAGCAGCTCGACGGCGAGCGCCTGCCCATGCTGCGCTTCGGCAATCACGCCATCATCCGCGGCTTCGACCGCATCAAGGTCCAGCAGCTGTTCGGCTGGGTCGGCTGCTAGGTCAGCTCGAGAGCCCGGACGAAATTCGGCACCACTCGCGCCCGGGTCGCCTGCTCGAACGCGTAGGCGAAGCCAAGCAGCCGCCCCTCTGACCCCGGCCCGGCGAAGAAGCTGAGACCGAGCGGCAGGCCGAACGCGGTCCCCGCCGGCACGGTGATGATCGGGTACCCCGCAACCGCCGAAGGCTGCGTGCTGCCTCCGAGATGCTTCTCGCCGTCCACCACGTCGAGCGCCGCCGCCGGCCCGTTGCTTGGCGCCACGAGGGCGTCTACCTTTTGCTTGCGCAGCATCGCGTCGATGCCATCCTTGCGAGCGAGGCGCAGCGCGGTCTCGCGGGCTTCGACGTAAGCCTTGCTGCGAAGGCCTTTGGTGGCCTGCGCCTGGTCGAAGAACTCCTGCCTGAAGTAGGGCATCTCCTCGTCCGCGTGCCGCTGGTTCCAGCGGATGACGTCGGCAAGCGTGTGGACCGCCAGGCCTCGCCTTGTGCGCAGGTAGTCGTTGAGGTGGGCCTTCAGCTCGTGCAGGAGGATCGTGAGCTCGAAGCGTGATTCACGCAGCTCTTTGGCGGTGGGAAAGTCGACCTCGATCAGCGCGGCGCCGCACTTCTTGAGCGCTTCGAGCGACGCTTCGTAACACCGGTCCGTGTGCTCCGAATAGCCGGTGAACGGCTGGCGCAGCACGCCGACTCGACGGCCGCGAAGCGCGTCCTTCCGCAAGCGGCGGCGGAAGTCGGTGGGGCGCTGCGCGATGACGCCCAACACTGCCGCGGCATCTTCGACGGTGCGCGTCATGGGGCCGGCCGAGTCCTGGCTCCTGGCGATCGGCACGATGCCGCGGCCGCTGACCACGCCCACGCCGGGCTTGATGCCCACGATGCCGCACGCGGAGGACGGGCTGACGATCGACCCGTCGGTCTCCGTCCCGATCGTGATGGCCGCGAATCCCGCCGCCGCCGCCACCCCGGAGCCCGAGCTCGAACCGCTCGGTGTCCGATCGAGGAAATGCGGGTTCCGGGTCTGCCGGCCGCGCCCGCTCCAGCCCGAGCTGGACCGGAACGACCGCGCGTTCGCCCACTCGCTGAGGTTGGTCTTGCCGATCAGGACCGCGCCGGCCCGCCGGAGCTGGGTCACCAGCGGCGCGTCCCGCGAGGCGGGCGCGCCGGTCATGGCCAGCGACCCGGCGGTGGTCAGCATGCGGTCGCCCGTCTCGATGTTGTCCTTGACCAGCAGCGGCAGGCCGTGCAGCGGGCCGCGCGCGCTGCCGCGGCGCCGTTCGGCGTCACGGCGCCGGGCGATGTCCAGGGCGTTGGGATTGACCTCGATCACGCTTCGGGTCAGCGAGGCATCGATGGCCGCGATGCGCTCAAGCGACATCATCGCCAGCTCGACCGCCGACGTCTCGCCGCGGGCGAGCTTGCCCGCCAGCTCCATCGCGGAGAGCTCCGCCAGCTCGGGGTGCGGACCCAGCGACATGTGATCGGGAATACCCTAGCGGCACGCCGGCTTCCAGATGGGTGCGAGGCAGGTGACCCTAAACTGGCTTTACTGATGGCGGAACCCGCCGCACAAACTGCCTTTGCGGAAGAGGCATTGAGTCATCTCGACACGCTGTACCGGGGCGCGCTCCGGCTCACGCGCGATCCCGACCAGGCGCAGGACCTGGTCCAGGAGGCGTACCTGCGCGCGCTGCGCTACCAGCACAGCTACCAGCCCGGCACGAACATGAAGGCCTGGCTGTTCGCGATCATGCGCAACCTCTTCTGGGACCGCTTCAAAGGTTCGAGAAAGGAGGATGTGAGCCTCGACGACGTCGGCGACTTCGTCCTCTTCGAGAAGCTGCGCGACGAGGGCGCGAGGCCGGAGGGCGACGTGCTCGACAAGATCGCCGCCTCAGAGGTCGTCGCGGCGGTCGACAGGCTGCCGGCGCTGCACCGCGAGGTGGTCCTGCTGGTCGACGTCGAAGGCTTCTCCTACAAGGACGCCGCAGACACCCTGGGCGTGCCCATCGGCACGGTCATGTCGCGCCTGCATCGGGCCCGCCAGCAGCTCCAGAAATCCCTCTATGACTACGCCGTCGAATCGGGTATCGTCCACCCCGACGGCACCACGCAGGTGACACAGCGATGAGATGTGAAGAGTGCTCGGACAAGCTCGATCGGTTCGTCGATCGTGAGCTGACCAACACCGAAGCCCTGGAGGTCCAGCTCCACCTCGAAGGCTGCCCCGACTGCATGGAGCACTACGAGTTCGAGCAAAACCTCAAGCGCCTGGTCAAGAGCTCGTGCGAGTGCGACAGGGCGCCCAAGATCTTCCGGGACAAGCTGCGCGAAATCCTCAGCTGAGGCTGGAGGCCGCGCGCCTCTACGTCATCACGCCGGACGCTTCTCCTGATCGGGTGGTCGAGGTCGCCCTCGCGGCGCAGCGCGGAGGCGCCGAGGTCATCCAGCTGCGGCACAAGTCCCTGGCGCGAGGCGAGCTCCTCGACCTGGCAAGGCGGCTTCGTGAGCGGATCGACGAGTCGCTCTTCATCGTCAACGACCACGTGGACATCGCGCTCTTGAGCGCAGCGGATGGCGTCCACCTCGGTCCGGACGACCTCACAGCCGCGTCCGCGCGCAAGGTCGCCGGCGACCGCCTCCTCATCGGCGTGTCGGCGTCGACGCCCGACGCGGTGCCGCCCGAGGCGGACTACGCCGGCTGCGGCCCCGCCTTCGCCACACCGCTCAAGCCGCAGAAGGGCGTCGTCGGGCCGGACGGCGTGGCCGCGCTGGCACGTGCGGTGAGGATCCCGGTGTTTGCCATCGGCGGCATCGACGAAGCGAACGTCGAACAGCTCACCGCACTCGGCGTCCGCCGCGTGTGCGTCATTCGCGCCGTCGGCGACGCGGCCGACCCCGAGGCGGCCACGCGCAGGCTGCGTGCGATGCTGGACTGAAGATGAGCGTGCAGGGCGCCGGCGAGCTCGGCCTGCTGGAGCGCATCAAGCCCTACCTGTCGAGGATGGCCGGGATCGACGACTCGGCGGTGATCGCCGACGCCACCGGCTTCACCGTCGCCAGCACCGACTCGTTCGTCGAAGGCGTGCATTTCGACCTGGGGTGGATGACGGCCGAGGACGTGGGCTGGCGTTCGCTGGCCCTCGCGCTCGGCGACCTGGCGGCCAAGGGCGCCGACCCGCAGTGGGCGCTGACGGCGCTGGCCATCCCGAACGCGTGGCCGGTCGCGCACCTCACCGGCCTTTATGCCGGCATGGCGGCGCTGGCACGCCGCTACGACCTCCAGCTCGCGGGCGGTGACATGAGCTCCATCGACGGACCGGCCGTGCTGAGCATCACGCTGGCGGGCCACACGTCCACGGCGCCGCTGGCCCGCGCCGAGGCTCAGCCCGGATGGGCGGTCGCCGTGACCGGACCGCTCGGGGCGGCGGCCGTGGCTTTGCGGGAGCGGCGGGCGCTTCGCCTGACACCACTCATCGAGGAAGGCCGCCGTCTCAACGAGCTCGGTCTGTGCTCCGGCGACATCTCCGACGGCCTCGTGCGCGAGATGGAGAAGTTCGCGGCCATGTCCGGCGCCGGCTGCAGGCTCGACGCGCATTCGGTGCCGCGCGCGGACGGCGCTTCGCTCGAGGACGCCCTGACCGGCGGCGAGGAGGCGGAGCTCGTCTGCGTCGGGCCGCGCGACGTCATCGACACCGCAGGGTTGCACGTCGTCGGCGAGATGACATCGGGTGGTCGGGTCGAGGTGATCGGCGCGACGCTCGAACGCACGGGCTACGACCACTTTGCCTGACACTTTGAGCAGCTCGCCGTCGGACACAGAGCGCGAAGGCATGCTGCTCGGAGAGCGCTTGCGAGCAGGCGACGTGGTGTTGTTGACGGGTGAGCTGGGCGCGGGCAAGACGACCTTTGTCCGCGGCGTCGCCCAGGGCACCGGCTCGCACGCGCCCGTCGCGTCGCCGACCTTTCAGCTCGTCCGCGTCTATCCAGGCCGGGTTCAGCTGGCGCACGTCGACCTGTACCGAGTCGAGAACAGCGCCGAGTTGCGCGACCTGGGCCTGGAAGAGCTCGCGGAGCGAGGGGCGGTGGTCGTGGAGTGGGGGGAGCGCCTCGAGGTCGACGGCGCCGCGGAGATCCACATCGAGCACCTCGGCGGCGACCGCCGCCTGATCAGGACCGTCCGTGATCTTGGTCATTGACACGTCCGCGTCGACCACGGCGCACCTCGCGCTGATCGGCAACGGCCGCCGAGGCGAGACGGTTGCCTCACGTGACCATCGGGCGATCACCCGCGCCGCTCGGGAGCTGATCAAGGACACGAAGTTGACCGGCGTCGCCGTGGCCACAGGGCCCGGCTCCTTCACGGGTCTTCGCGTCGGCGTCGCCTTTGGCCTGGGCCTCGCGATGGGCCTGAAGATCCCGATCATCCCACTGCCTTCGCTCGACCTCTGGGCGGCGCGAGCCGAGGAGCCGGCGACGGCGGTGATCGACGCGGGCAGGGGCCGCGTCTACTACAAGGTCCCGGGCGCCGACCCTGCGCTCGGCGCCCCCGGCGACGTGCCGGCGAGCCACCCGCTGGTCGGCAGCGTGCCGCCGGCCCTCGAGTCGGCCCTCATCGCGGCCGGCCACCGTTTCCTGCGGACGGCCCCTGACGGCTTCAGCGACGCGGCCGCGAAGCTGCTGGAGATGGCGCGTGAAGTGCCGTATCGTAAGCTCGAGATCACGTACATGCAGTCTTTCTCCCCCAAGGGTGCATAGATGGTCCAGCTGAGGCAGCAGCTCAGCCTCGAGCTCATGCGCGAGGCCGACGTCAACACCGTGCAGGAGATCGAGCGCGAGATCTTCGCCACGCCGTGGCCGCGCAACGCGTACTACCGAGAGCTCGCGTCGCGTGCCAGCGCGCACTACGTCGTGCTGCGCCAGGACGCGTCGGCGGAGTGGCCCGCCGGATTCCGCGGGCCGGACTTCGATCCCACGATCCTCGGCTACGGCGGCATGTGGCGCATGTACGACGAGGCGCACGTGACCACGATCGGGGTGCGCAAAGACCTGCAGCACCGGGGCCATGGCCGAATCATCTTCGCCGGCCTCGTGCAGGCCGCCTACGACATGGGCGCCAAGTGGGTGACGCTCGAGGTCCGCACCAGCAACGACAACGCGATGAAGATGTACGAGTCGTTCGGGTTCAAGGTGATCGGCCGGCGCAAGGGCTACTACACGGACAACGGCGAGGACGCCATCGTCATGTGGTCGGACTCGATCCACTCCCCGCGGTTCCGCCGCGCGTACGAAGGCAACCTGCTGCGCATCGAATCGGACGTTCGTGGCTTGCGCCGCGACCTTTTGACGAAGGACCAGCAGTAGCGCTCGTCCTCGGCATCGAGACCTCCTGCGACGAGACCTCGGTCGCGCTCGTCGAAGACGGCCGCCGCGTCCTGGCCAACGTCATTCACTCCCAGGTCGACCTGCACGAGAAGTTCGGCGGCGTGGTGCCCGAGCTGGCGGCCCGCGACCACCTCGAGCGGCTGCCGGCGCTGCTCGATGTCGCGCTCGAGAAGGCGTCGGTTCAGCCGTCGGACGTGGACCTGCTCGCGGTGACCCGCGGTCCGGGGCTGGTGGGCTGCCTGCTCGTCGGCGTCGGCGTGGGGGAGGGCCTGGCCACGGCATGGGGCAAGCCGCTGACGGGCGTGAACCACCTGTGGGGCCACATCTACGCCGCGATGCTCACGCGGCCCGACCTCGAACCGCCGCTGCTCGGCCTGGTCGTCAGCGGCGCGCACTCCGACCTCGTGCGCATGCCCGAGCACGGCCGCTTCGACGTCATCGGGCGTACGCGCGATGACGCGGCCGGGGAGGCGTTCGACAAGGCGGCGCGGATGCTCGGGTTGGGATTTCCCGGTGGGCCGGCGCTCGACCGGCTTGCGCGTCACGGAGACCCGAACCGGCGGCCGCTGCCCCGGCCGTCGCTGCCCGGCCTCGAATACAGCTTCAGCGGCCTGAAGACGGCGCTCCTCTACCGGCTGCGCGACCTGGGAGACAGGGCGACCGCGGAGGACAGGGCCGACCTGGCGGCCGCTTTCGAGGAATCGGTGGTCGAATCGCTGCTGGAGAAGCTGGACGAGGCGCTGGACGCCCACCCGGTGGCGGAGGTCGTCGTCGCCGGCGGGGTGGCCGCGAACACCTTGCTCCGGCGGCGGGCGGCCGAGGTCGTCGAGGGCCGCGCCCGGCTCACGATGCCGCCGCTGATCCTGTGCACCGACAACGCGGCCATGATCGCCGCCGCGGGCTCGTTCGGCCCGATCCGCGGCACCGACGTCGAGCCGTCGTTAGGCTGGGACTGACCATGAGCGTCAAGGGCTGGAGCGTGATCTTCCGGGGCCCCAGGCTGCAGGCCGAGCTCCTCCAGGCGATCCTGGAGGCGGACGGCGTCCAGGCGGAGGTGCTCAGCGACACCGGGTACGGCGCCCCCATCGACCTCACCGAGGCCCGGCTGCTCGTCCCGGACGACCAGGCGGGCCACGCCCGCCGGCGGGTCAAAGAAGCCGACGAAGCCAGGGAAGAGGTGTCCGACGAGGAGCTCGAGGAAGAGGCCGAGAAAACCCCTCCCGAGGACGTTTAGCGGCCGCCCGAAGCCAGGTATTAATATTTAGCAGTCGACCTGCCAGAGTGCTAAGCGCTCGTGGCTGGGGAGTGCTAAATCATCTGATCAGCTGAGGAGGGCTGCACATGAACTTGAGACCGTTGGGCGACCGCGTGGTGGTCAAGCCGGTCGAGCGAGAGGAGAAGACCAAGAGCGGGATCGTCCTTCCGGACACCGCCAAGGAGAAGCCCCAGGAGGGCATCGTCGAGGCCGTGGGCACGGGACGGATCCTGGACAACGGCACCAAGGTGCCGATGGAGCTCAAGGTCGGCGACAAGGTGCTCTACGCGAAGTACGCCGGCAACGAGTTCAAGATCGACGACATCGAGTACCTGATCGTGTCCGAGAAGGACGTGCTGGCCGTCGTCGGCACCAACGGCGTGACAGACAAGCAGCCGGCAGGCGCCGGCTCCGGACACAGCAAGAAGTAAACAGAGAAGAGGGGATCGCATATGGCAAAAACAGTCACATTCGACGTTGAGGCGCGACAGCACCTCAAGAAGGGCATCGACACCGTTGCCCAGTCGGTACGCATCACGCTCGGCCCGAAGGGCCGCAACGTGGTGCTCGAGAAGAAGTTCGGCGCCCCGACCGTCACCAACGACGGCGTGACGATCGTGCGCGAGATCGAGCTCAAGGACCCGATGGAGAACACCGGCGCGCAGCTCCTGCGCGAGGTGGCGACCAAGACGAACGACGTGGCCGGTGACGGCACCACGACGGCGACTCTCCTGGCGCAGACCATGATCAACGAAGGGTTCCGCAACGTCACCGCCGGCGCCAACCCGATGCAGTTGAAGATCGGCATCGAGAAGGCCGTCGCGGCCATCGTCGACGAGATCAAGAAGCTTTCGGTGCCGGTCAAGGGCCACGAGGACGTCGCCCACGTGGCGGCCATCTCGTCCCAGGACCCGCAGATCGGCGAGCTCATCGCCGAGGCCATGGACAAGGTCGGCAAGGACGGCGTCATCACCGTCGAGGACAACCAGGCCATCGCCACCGAGCTCGAGGTGGTCGAGGGCATGCAGTTCGACCGCGGCTACATCGCCGCGTACATGGTCACCAACCCCGACCGCATGGAAGCGGTGCTGGACGAGCCCTTCGTGCTCATCACCGACCGCAAGATCTCGGCCATCCAGGACCTGCTCCCCGTGCTGGAGAAGGTCGTCCAGATGGGCAAGCCCCTTCTGGTCGTGGCCGAGGACGTCGAGGGCGAGGCCCTCGCGACCCTGATCGTCAACAAGCTGCGCGGCACGTTCACCGCCGTCGCCGTCAAGGCGCCGGGCTTCGGTGACCGCCGCAAGGCGATGCTCGAGGACATGGCCATCCTCACAGGTGGCTCGGTCATCAGTGAGGACCTCGGCCTGAAGCTCGACCAGACCAAGCTCGAGCAGCTGGGCAAGGCGCGCCGCGTGACCGTGAACAAGGACGACACCACGATCGTCGAGGGCGCGGGCAAGGCGGAGGCCATCCAGGCTCGCATCAAGGCGATCAAGGCTCAGATCGAGGAGACCACCTCGGACTTCGACAAGGAGAAGCTGCAGGAGCGGCTCGCGAAGCTCGCCGGCGGCGTCGCCGTGATCAAGGTCGGGGCGGCCACCGAGGTCGAGCAGAAGGAGAAGAAGCATCGCATCGAGGACGCGCTGAGCGCGACCAAGGCCGCGGTGGAAGAGGGCATCGTCGCGGGCGGCGGCACCGTGCTGCTGAACGCTCAGAAGAAGCTCGACGGCGGGCTGGGTCTGAAGGAAGACCAGCTGACCGGCGTTCAGATCGTGCGCAAGTCGCTCGAGGAGCCGATCAAGCAGATCTGCTTCAACGCGGGCAAGGAAGGCTCGGTCGTCGTGCAGGAAATCAAGAAACGCAAAGGCAACGACGGCTACAACGTCTCCACCGGGGTCTACGAAGACCTCGTCAAGGCCGGCGTGGTCGATCCCAAGAAGGTCACGCGCACCGCGCTGCAGAACGCGGCGTCGATCGCGGCCATGGTGCTCACCACCGAGGCCATGGTTACCGAGGTGCCCGAGGAGAAGAAGGGTGGCGGTATGCCGGGTGGCATGTCGCCGGACATGATGTAAAGAGGAAGCAGTCACCTCCCCGCCACGCGGGGAGGTCGGCGCGAAGCGCCGGGTGGGG
>DASSLL010000088.1:0-19587 GCA_035689485.1 Candidatus Dormiibacterota bacterium
CGGCCAGGACTGAACCGGAGCCAAGGACGAGCAGACCGAACGCAACTCCAAGCGCAATCAGGGCTCTCTTCATGGCTCCAGCTTGCGGGGTGCGCGCCACCACCGATAGGGTCGGTAGTAGGGCTGGCGATGGGCCCAGCGACCTCCCGGCTATCGATTGGGTGGTGGTGGCCGGCCGTCCGCGACATTCACCAGACCCATGTCAGCTCCGCACCAGGCGCTCGACCGCCTCGTTGAGCTCGCGCACCTTCGCGCGGCCGCCGCCATCTTGAATCGCTTCGGTGACGCAGTGCTCGGTGTGGTCGGCGAGCAACCGCAGTGCGACGCTCTCCAAAGCCGCCCGCACCGCGTTGACCTGCGTCAGGACGTCGATGCAGTAACGGTCCTCGTCGACCATCTTCTCGACGCCGCGAACCTGGCCTTCAATCCGCCGCAGCCGGGAGAGCACCGCCCGCTTGTTCTTCGAATAGCCTCGCACCTCGTCATCAGACCGCTGGAGGGTATGTACGGTCGGAACCATTGCGCCCGAATCGATGTGGATGGTCATGACTTGACGTCCTCCATCGATCGGAGGGCCGACCGCGCCGGGGCGACAAACGTCTCGGGGTCGACCATGAATTCGGCTTTACACCCGCGCGAGCAGAAGTAGAACTGCTGTCCCCGCCATTCCCCGACCGCGGCCTTGGCGCGGTCGATCGACATTCCGCAGACCGGATCGACGGCCATCGTCGCGATTTCTTTGAACTGGCCGTCTTCGAGCCACAGGACGCGGTCGGCGACGTCTTTGATCCGCTGGTCGTGCGAGACGATCACCACGCTGAGGTCCTGCTCCTGGGCAATCCTGCGCAGCAGGTGCATGATTTCGTGTCCGATCTTGGAGTCGAGGTTGGCGGTCGGTTCGTCGGCGAGGATCAACGTAGGGTCGTTGACCAGGGCTCGAGCGATGGAAACGCGCTGCTTCTCGCCACCGGACAACTGTTCCGGTTTGAACCCGAGGCGTTCGCCAAGCCCGAGGCCGCGCAGAACCCCGCTGGCCTTCTTGCGGGCCTCTTTTTCCCTGGCGCCGGCCAGTTTCGCGACGATGGCGACGTTTTCCAGCGCACTGAGCGCCGACAGCAGGTTGAAGTCCTGGAAGACGAAGCCGACGCGGTGGAGCCTGATCCCTGGCAGGCGATTCTCCCCGAGGGCTGTGATCAGGTCGCCGTCAAGCCTGATCTCGCCCTGACTGGGCTTGAGCAACGCGCCAAGCATCAACAGGAGCGTCGTCTTGCCCGATCCGGACGGCCCCATGATCAGCACCACCTCGCCGGGCGCGACCTTGAGTGAGATGTCTCGAACGGCGTTGACTGCGGTCTCCCCGGAACCGTATCGCTTGCTGACGTGCTCGACTTCGAGCCTGATTGGCTTCATGCCACCTTCCTGCGAAACACCTGGGCCGGATCGAGCCTGGCGACCTGCCAGATCGGCAGCGCCGCCGCCAGTCCGGTGACGGCCAGTGCCATCCCCGCCACCTTGACCAGCGAAGTCAGGCTCATCTGCATTTCCAGTCCCGGTCGCGCGGCGGGGACCAAGACCACGAGCACCGCGGTGAGAGCCACACTGAAGCCCAAGGCCATGAACAGACTGATGCCCGCCTGCCCGATGACCGCGACGTAGAGGTCGCGATTGCGGGCGCCCACGGCCTTGAGCACCCCGTACTCCGACCGGCGAGCGAGGGTCGCCGTGTAGACGGACAGCGCCATCACCGCCAGCCCGATCAGCAGCCCGACGACGTTCATGATGCTGACCAGGTCGGTGACCATGGTCGCGAGGGCAGCCCGCTCTTCCGCCGCGAACTGCGTGGCTGTGGTTGCTGTCACACCGGGCACCTGCCGGTTGATGGCGGCGGCCAGCGCGGTCGCCGATGTTGCCGGGTTCCGTTTCACCAACAGGTAGCTGACGGTGCCGGAAGTCCGGCGGATCGACTCGAAGTCGCGAGCCGTGATGAAAGCGATCGAGTTGACGATGGTGAGCGTGCCCCTGGTCAGGCCTGCGACACGGAAACGCTGGTTGAGGATGTAAACGTCGGAATCGATACCGATGCGCTCGGCGTCGGCGACGGTCTTGTCGATGACGACCTCGCCATCGCTCGGCACCGACCGGCCGGCGACCAACTCCCACGCCGTTCCAGCCATGGGAGCTGCGGGCAACCCAATCACATAGGCGATGTGACTCTGGCGGCCGATGTCGAGCCCACCCGTGAAATAGTCGATCGGGGTGACCGACTCCACGCCTGCCACCTGGCTCACCTGCCGCTCGACGGACGCCGGCATCGTCGACGCCGCCATGTGCATGTTGCGCACGCCGCTCTGGGCGACCCAGACGTCAGCACCCGAATGGTCGATGTAGGCGGCCACCTGCTCGTTCAGGCCGGCGAAGATCGCGTCGAGCGCGAGAACAAGCAGCAGCGCGAGCGCCAGGCCTCCGGTCGCGAGCAGGAGACGGAGCCGGCTCTGGAACTGGTTGCGAAATGCCAGGCGCAGCATCACGTCAACCTCTGAAGACCTCGGCCGGGGCCAGGCGACCCAGAGTCCGGACCGGGAAGAGCGCGCCCACCAGCGCCATCAGGAGACCTGCCGCGAGTGCGGTCAGCACCGAAGACGGTTCAACGGTGATCAGGAACTGCGGGCGCAAGGCCATGATCGTCCACGCGGCGCCACGGGCGGCCGCGACGCCCACGATCGAGCCGGCCAGCGCGGCCACCAGGGCCTGCTGAGCGACGACGGCGTAGAGGACGCGGTTGCGGGCCCCGACCGCCTTCAGCATGCCGTACTCACGGCGGCGCTCGATCGTCGCCGTGTACGTGACGAGCCCGACCACCGTCACACCGACCAGACTCGCGATGCCGGCCATCAGGTTGAGCGGCGCCCCCATCGTCGCGAGGTAGAAGCTTCGGGTGTCGCTGATCAGCTCCGCCTTGGGGCGGGCTTCCACATCCGCGATCGAGTCCAGTCGTGCGATCAGGTCTGAGACGGCGACTCCATGCGCAGGCGTGACGAAGATCATGGTCAGCATGCCTACCGCGCTGTAGAGCTTCTGCGCGGCCGCCAGAGTCATGAACACGTAGCCGGTCATCCAGGTCGTCGATTCATCGGAGGACCCGGCAACCCGGAACGGGGTGCCCATCAGCGTCAGGCTGTCACCGAGGTGGATGCCGCGGCGGGCGGCGAGCACCGAGTCGACTACGACCTCGTCGTCGGCGATCGGCTCGCGGCCCGATCCCATGAGCCATGGTCCCCCACCCAGCGCAGGGTCGTAGCCGACCACGATCACGAACTGCTTGGCCGAGCCCAGGTCGAGCACCGCCGTCTGGGAAACCACGGGCACGGCCGCTGCTACGCCGGCGGTGGAACGAGCGGCGGTGAGTGCCGAATCAGGAAGGGTATTGGTGGGTGTCACACTCGAGGCGCCCTGGAGCCCAGTGCGCAAGAGCACGATCGAGCCGGGGGCATGGTCGAGATAGCGGGTCACCTGGACGTTCAGGCCCGAGACAAAGCCGCCGAGGACCAGGATCAGCATGATCGCGAGCGCGACCCCGAGCACGCTGAGGCCGGCTCGCGTCTTGTCCTGGATCAGGTTGCGCCAGGCGAGGTTCACGGCTCACCTTCTATGGATCAGCCCTGCAGCTGGCGCTTCGTCTTCTCGAACTCGTCCTGCGTGATTTCGCCGGCAGCGAGTCGTCGGCGCAGCGTATTGATGGCTTCGTCGCCGCCCGGCTTCGGCCCGGCAAAAGACCTGATCGCCCAGGCGCCGAAGACAATGACGGCGCCCCAGAAGACGACCATCATGCCGGCCATCCAGAGCCAGCTCCAACCACCACCGTAGTAAGGCCACATCATTTCGAAAGCTCCTTCGTCCGCTTTGATGACTCGAAGCTACGAGGGGCCGAGAATCGCAGCCAGAGCCGCCGGGCCTGCCGCTTATGGGCCAAGATACCCTATAGGGGTATCTGGTATGGCGGCGCGACTTCAGGTGGTCGGGTTCTTCAGACTGCTGGCCAGGAAGGCGAGGACCGTCGTCTCGTACAGCCGGTTCGCGGCGTAATACGCCTGCACGTGCCCGGTGCCGGGAACGTACAGCAGCTGCTTGGGGCCCGCAGCGGCTCGATAGATCGCGAGGCCCTCGGCGGGAGGAACCATCGTGTCCCGGCCACCGACGATGGCGAGGAGCGGTTTGTGGATCCGCGCCGCCATGACGGCCGGCTGGACGTTCCAGGGCGAAGTCCCCAGGTCGATGGCCGTGGAGGCAACGACAGCTCCTGCGAACGGTAGGTCCGGAAGGTGCGTGATGTAGTTGAACCTCGCCAGCACGACATCGCCAACCGAGCTGAATCCGCTGTCTTCGATGACGGCGCTGACGTCAGGATTCACGGCCGCCTCCTCGACCGCGATCGCCGCACCGAGCGAATAGCCAAACAGCGCTATCGGTCCAGGGTCCAGGCGGTGGGCCTCGGCCACCGCCGCGGCGGCATCGGCGGGCTCGCGATAGCCCATGGTGCCCTCGCCGTCCGACAGGCCATGTCCACGCAGGTCGAAGACGAGGAGGTTGTAGCCGGCCTGGTGCAGGTACGCAGACTTGCCCAGCGGCTCGTCACGGTTGGAGCCGAGACCGTGAATCATCACCACTGTCGCGTGCGCGTCGCCAGGGATCCACCAGCCGCGAAGGGTCAGGCCGTCGACCGTCCTGAAGCTGACGTCGCGGTATGCCATGCCCCATTGATCTGGGGTCTGACGCGGCGCGCTTCGCTCTGGATGGAGGCTGACTTGTTCGCCGATGAAGCTCGCAGCGATCCAGATCGCCAGGACGATCGCGATCGCACGCAAAGTCCACGTGAGGACGCCGCGGCGAGAAGTCGCGCGTGGCGCAGATGAGGCAAGCGATGGCTGGAGTTGAATGGCGGCCATTCTACGGATCACCAGAAGCCCATCCGGGATGGTCATGGGATGGTCCGTTCGTCGCCTGGAGAACAGGGCTCCCGGCACTGTCCGCCCAGCGCTGCGGACGGCACGCTGCGTGCGGAGGTGTTGGCATTGAGCACGGTTTCCCGAGAGCGGTTGCTGCGTAGAAGCCGCTCCGACAGAGTCCTCGGAGGCGTGTGTGCCGGGCTGGGGCACTTCTTCGGCACCGACCCGCTGCTCATCAGGTTGATCTTCGTCGTGATCGCGCTGGCGCAGGGAGCCGGGTTGCTCGTCTACATCCTGCTCTGGATCCTGATTCCCGAAGAAGGTGTCCAGAATCCGCCGGCCGGCGGCCAGCTGGTCAAGTCCGGCCTGGAGGGAGTGCGGCAAGACGTGCAGCAGGCCGCTGAAGGCTTCCGCGCGGGGGCACCACACCGCCAGGGCGCCTGGCTCGGCGGGTTGCTCGTCCTCGTCGGCGCCTACTTGCTCGCGGTCAACGCCGGACTGCTC
This sequence comes from Candidatus Dormiibacterota bacterium, assembly GCA_035689485.1. Classification (GTDB taxonomy): domain Bacteria; phylum Chloroflexota; class Dormibacteria; order Dormibacterales; family Dormibacteraceae; genus 40CM-4-65-16. The sequence continues at coordinate 5,448 of DASSLL010000088.1, forward strand.
GCGTGGTGGAACTGGTCTGTCGCGGGCCCACTGATGCTGATTGGCGTCGGCCTGATTCTCGTCGTTAGGAGGTTCCGATGATTGCCGCTCGCCGGCCGTACGGTTTGGTCTTCCCGATCGTCCTGGTCCTCGGCGGTCTCTTGATCCTGCTGGCCAACATGGGCACGCTGCCGAGCGACTCTGGCTGGCGCCTGCTTCAACTGTGGCCGCTCCTGCTCGTAATGGTCGGTGTCGAGCTGTTGGTGCCGCACCTCTTTCGCGGCGCCGCTGTGCCTCTGGTCACGCTGCTGCTCGTGGGTGCCATCGCACTTGGTGGCTTCGCGTACGCGGTGGCCGGCGCGTCCCTGACCAGCGGCACCTACACGCGTTTCCAATCGACGTCGCCGCGGGCGGACGTCAGCACAGGTAGCGTCACCATCGATGCTGCCGGCGCGGAGGTCAACATCCGCGCAGGCGACTTCGGTGACCAGCTGTACCAGGCGAAGGTCGACTATGCGGGCTCCGCACCCCGCTTCTCCTACAGCGACGGCAAGATCCACATCTCGACCAACCAGAACGGCTTCTTGATCTGGAACCGACGCCAGGACATCATCGACCTCACGCTCAACCGTTCGGTCGACTGGACGGTCGATGTCAACGGCGCCGGCACCAACGCCAAGATCGATTTCACCCAAGGCAAGCTGCACTCCTTCGCCTACGACGGAGTCGGCGGCAATGTGACGCTTCTGGCCGGCGCACCCGTTGGAGTTGTCAGCGTGAACGTGTCGGGCGTCGGCACTGGTGTGACCGTAAACGTGCCTTCGGGCACCGCATACCACGCCACCGCCAGTGGCATCGGGACCAATGTCGATGGGACAACCCAGACGCCTGGCTGGGAGGCAGCGACCGACCGTTACGAAGTGAGCGCGAACGGAGTCGGGGCGCACGTCACGGTGGCGGCCACGGATTGATTCGTCGCGCGCCAGCCGGGTCAGAAATGGCGCCACCTTGGCAAGCGACGGGCGTGAATCGCTGCGAGCTTCCAGGGCACATCTTCCCGCGTGACTGAGCCGACGAAAACCGCGAAGCCGGCGACGACGATGGCGGCGAAGTTCAAATGCATGTCGTCCCCTACCTTTGGTCGAACACGTCGCGGAGTTTGCGCGCGAAGGCTTCGGGTTGGCCGGGGTATCCAAACTCGGCGCCCATGAAACCCCCGTGATGGCTGGGGAACACCGTCGCCTTCTGACCAAGCAACTCGGCGGTGGCCGCCGAAGTGCGCCCGGTGAACGTGCCCATAGACTCCTCGCCGACAGCGATCACGATGCGTGTTGGTGCCGCGGCCAGCGCATCGACATCGGGACGATAGCTGGTGACAGCTGAGGATCGGCCTGAGAGAAGCGGGTCGTCGCGCGAGCCGTCGTCATCCGTCGACATCCCGAACTGAGCCGGATCCGGTGCGGGCTGAGCGAAATATGCGTCGTTGAACTCCCCTCGCCACGACGTCATGGCGATGAAGGCTGCCATGCCGGCGCCGCGTCCCCGGTGCCGGTACGCGTCCTGAAAGCCGGCCTGGGCCCGCTGGGCGGCCTTCGCATCTGGAAGCACTGGAATCATGGGCGGCTCGTGCGCCACCAGGCAAGCCACGTCGTCGGGGAATGCCGCCACCAGGGCGAGCGCGGTCACCGCGCCGCCGCTGCTGGCAAACATGTCAACCGGTCCGCCACCGATGGCCCGGATGACGGCGTGCACGTCCTCAGCCTGGACCGTGGGCGAGTTATCGGCTCGGCCGTCTTTGCGAGTGCTCCGGCCGATGCCTCGCGGGTCGTAGGTGATCACCGTGCGATCCGTGAAGTACGACGCCAGCGTGTTGAAGCCGCTGGCATCCATGGGCTGGGCGATCATGAGCAGCGGCGGCCGTCCGTCGGCGGTGGGCAGCGGGCCGCGCACGTCGTAGACGATGTCGGCGTCTTTGGTCGCGAGAGTGTGAGTCTTCATGCGATTGTTGACTCCTCCTGGCTCCAAAACTAAGCGGGGCACTGCGCGAATCTTCAGCTGCTGATTCTCAGCCATGCCAATTCGCGATACCCGATTCGCACGAAACTCGCTTCGGTGAGCGATGCTGGTGTTGCGGATCGTAAGGTGGATGGTTGCTGCAGAAATCGCGCGAACGTCAGGAGGTGATGACGTGGGCGATACCATCGTGAATGTCCGCTACATGGTCGATGACGTTGACGCAGCGGTCGAGTTCTATACAAAACACTTCGGGTTCTCGCTCCGCTCGAACGCGGGGCCCGCATTCGCCGATGTCGTAAAGGGCAATCTGCGCCTTCTGCTGAGTGGACCTCAGAGTTCCGCAGGACGGCCAATGCCCAACGGCGAGCGTCCCAAGCCGGGCGGCTGGAACAGGGTCGAATTCGTCGTCGAGGACATCGTGGACGAGGTCGGCCGGTTGCGAAAAGCCGGCCTGAGATTTCGGAACGACATCGTGAGCGGGCCGGGTGGAAAGCAGATTCTGCTGGAGGATCCGTCCGGCAATCCCATCGAACTCTTTGAGCCGGCCGCGGTCTGATAGGCCGGATTCTCAGCGCCGGCCGAGCTTCCGAGACTATCTGGACCGGCGACTTGGTCCGCCAGGGAAGGCTCGCTGGGCCAGGTTCTTCGTGCATCCGTTCACTGCTGCGTCGTTCGCAGAGTTTTGGCGGCGCTGGAATCCGGTCTACGGATACTTCCTCGGGTATTACGTGTACCGGCCCGCTGCCCGTCACCTACCCCGGCCGGTGGCGGTGATGGTGACGTTTGTCGTTGCCGGACTGGTTGGGCATGACCTGCCGGCATGGGTCGCGACTCGTCGAGTTCTCCCACCCGGCGGCACAATCGCCTTCACGCTCTTTGGGGTAGGCCTGATCACGAGTCAGCGACTGGGCATGAACTTGTCTGCCAAGCCAGCCCGCGTTCGCACTCTCGCCAACTTGACCTATCTTGCCTCCTGCACTGGACTGATGCTTGTCATCGTCCGCGGTCTTGCTCGGCGGCAGCCATCCGGCCTCTCGGCTGAGTGCTAGGCGAAGACGATCGCTTCGTTGAAGTCCGAATAGCCGGCTTCAAACGCCGCTTTGTTGATCCAGTACTGACCACGAATCGGATCGTTGACGAGCACCTGGCTCGGGCTCACGCCCACCACCACGTAGACGTGCGAGGCATACGTTGGCCCGATCCACGGGATCCAGTTCCCGTCGAAGCTCAAGTAGTCGTGGCGCGGGTGCCACTGCCAGTCCCATGTGGCGAAAGCGACCACCGGGTGATCGGCGAGGACGCTTGCGTAGATCCGCGCCGCACTCATGGATCCGTAGCTCAGGATCACCGCGCCGTGCGCGGCGGCGACGCGGACGAGGGGTGGGTAGAACGTCCCATAGCCTGTGTAGTTGCTTTCGCTGCCGTCTACGTTTCCGACGAACGTCTCGTAGGGGTTGGCCCAGCGCACCCGGCTCGCCTCGTCCACATACATCCGCCGGCGGTCTGCGCCGATGTCGGCCAGGATCTGGTCCTGGCTCAGATAGATCCCCTGGTGCGTGAGCGCCATCGACGTTGATGCCTCCTCGCAGCTGAGGGGCCGATCCTGGTAGTAGAACGTGATTCCGCTGATCACGTGCGTGGCCTGGGTTCGTATCGCGCGAGCGCTCATCTGGAGGATGTCGCCGCCGTCCCGGCTGCAGTTGTCGGCGGAGACCGCTGCGTGCGGACACAGGGTGCGACCGTTCCGCATTCCGCTGAACGTGCTCGCGGCGACATCGAGATGGGCGAAGAACATGAGTGCGAATTGCCCCGACAGCGCGACGGTTGCGAGGAACATCCGAGCTGCCGGTCGCGATTGGATCGTAAAGGTCTGGAAAAAGACTGAGCGCACTATTACCCCCGCCCGGCACCGCCCGACGCGGGAAGCGCTGAGCCGACGGGGCGAAGCTACGTGCGCCGTGCCGACGTGACGGCGGCGGCGTGGTTAATTCTGTTCAGAGAATGTCAATCGGAGGAATCGAACCGCGATCCGGGCCAAAGCCGTAGAAAGCTCCGCGGAGCCCAGAGAGCCAGAGAGTCCCTGCTTTACCGCTCAGGTCATGACGGCGTGGTTGGTCTCCTCCCTAACGGCAGCTCGACCGCGGCGCTGCGGCGTTGGCAATCAGGCGCGCGAGCACGTCGGCGTTGCTGGGAAGCGAAAAATGGTCGACTCCGGGGTTGTCGGTCAGGCTGAAGCGGAAGCACGGCATCGCCTGCCAGGCGAGGATGGCAGTGTTGGTCGTGTCCTCCTGGTTGATGTCGCCGTCCGCGATGAAGAACTGCGCGGTGTTGGGGTCCAGGACCTGGCCGACGGTGAGGTTCGGCAGCGCGGCGCCCACCACCGTCGGGATGCCGGAGCCGCGCTCGCCATAGACGTCGACGAACGGGAACGAGCTCGGGCTGCTGATGTTCAGAAAGCCGACGTAGTACTCCGCGATCTGCTTGTCGAGCGGCAGGCCGGCGTCGTCGAAGATCTGGCGGAAGTCGATCGGCGTGTACGACTTGCCGTTGGAGAGGTCCTCGAGCACCGTCTCGCTGTTGCCGAAGATGCGCGGGTCGGCGGAGCTGATGTACGTGGACGGGGCGCTCAGGTACATGCGCGCGCTGCTTAGCGCGTTGGCAGTCGTCGTCGGGAAGGAGAAGTCTGTGATGTTGAGGCCGCTGAACATGATCGGGTAGAGCGATCCCTGGCCCGGGAAGTTGCCGGCGATCGGCGTGAACCCGTGGATGTACTTGTCCTTCCAGGCGCGGCTCGTGTGTGTAAGCAGGTACTCGGCGTAGATGGGGCCGTTGGAGTGACCCACCAGGTGCACTGGCCTGTTGCCGTTGTCGCGATAGGTCTGCTCGATCAGGCGCTTCGAGCGGTTGACGAAGTCTCCGATGTCGGGTGTGAGGCGCGCATCGTAGCCGGCTACGCGAATGTTCTTATCTCGTGTGTAGCCGGCCTCCTCGAGGGTTCGGTACATCACTTCGTAGAACGGGGCGCTCTCGGTCATGCCGTAGTCGATGATCGAAACCGTCACCCCCGGCTGGTTGCTGAAGCGCTTCGGCATCGGCACGCTCGCGTCGGGGTTCACGCGCAACGTCATGAGCTCGTCCTCGCACACCTGCGAGAACGACGTGCTCGGGGTGGCGTTGAGGAACGAGTCGGTGAAACTGCCGTTCGCCGGACATCCCGCGTCGACGTGCTGGTCGTGCACGGTGACCAGCAGCCGGGTGAAGTGGAACGCTGGAAACAGGACAATCGGCGTCAGGCCTTGCTGGCCGTGCGGCGCGGCCGCGACGGGCGGTGCAGCACCGAGGGCCGCGATCGCGATCGCGAACGGAGCAAGAAGGCGACGAAGCTTCTTCATGGCGCTTCCCTCCCCAGATGGAATCCCGTGCGAATCCGAACATGGTAGTGCGGTCAGGCGCGGTAGGGCGGGTGCCTTTGAACGCGACCGTCCGGCACTCACCACCTGCGTTGCTGCACGTCTGGGAACCCTCTCCGGCGCGAACCACATAGATAAGGAAGACGCGCGCGCGTCCCCGTCATGGGCCGCCGGGCAAGAATAGGCCGGTGGAACGCCGGCGCTCGGTGCTGCTGCCCGACGGAACGGTCTCCCCGGGCGGCACGTCGCGCATGGACGAGGAGCTGCTCCTCGACGCCCTGCGCTGGATGTTGAAATCGCGCCTCTACGACCAGCGCGTCATCGCCCTGCAGCGGCAGGGACAGTTCGGCGTCTATTCGCCGGGGACCGGCCAGGAGGCTTCGATCATCGGCTCGGCGCTGGCGCTCGACCCGCAGCGCGACTGGATCGTGCCCCAGTACCGAGAGCTGATGGCGACCGTGCATCACGGGCTACCTCTGGAGGTGATCACCGCCCAGTACCTCGGCAAGATCGCGCCCGCCCGTATCCCCGACGGCGTCAACGTCCTTCCGACCCAGGTCTCCATCGCCGCGCAGCTGCCCCAGGCCACGGGTCTGGCGTGGGGCCTTCGGCTCCAAGGCAGGGACGCGGTCGTGATGGCATACATCGGCGACGGCGGCTCGTCCGAGGGCGACTTCCATGAGGCCCTGAACCTGGCGGGCGTGGTCAAGGCGCCGATCGTGTTCTTCCTGCAGAACAACCAGTGGGCGATCTCCACCTCGCGGCGCGTCCAGTCGGCGACGCGCAGCTTTGCGCTTCGGGCCGCGGGCTACGGCTTCGAGGGCGTCGAGGTCGACGGCAACGACGTCATGGCCGTGTACGACGTGGCGTGCGAAGCCGTCGAGAAGGCGCGGAGCGGAGGCGGCCCGACCCTGGTCGAAGCGGTGACGTATCGGATGAGCTTCCACAACACGACCGACAACCCCTCCCGCTACGAGGACCCACAAGAGCATGAAGAGGCACGGATTCGCGACCCGATCGAGCGCGTCCAGCGCTACCTCGCCGGGCTCGGTCTCTGGGACGAGAAGCGCGAAGCATCGCTGGCGGCCGAGCTGCGCGAGGAGAACGAGCACGCGCTGCAGCTGGCGTACGCGGCCGCCGGGCCGAAGCCGGCCGACGTCTTCGCCAACGTCTACGCTGACGAGCCCCCGCGCGTCGCGCGGCAGAGGTCCGAGCTGCTGGACGGAGGGGCTTGACGGTGCCAGAACGCAACATCGTCGAGGCGATCAACAGCGCGCTCGTCGACGAGATGGAGGCCGACCCGCGCGTGATGGTGCTGGGTCTCGACGTCGGCAAGCTCGGAGGCGTCTTCCGGACCACGAGCGGACTCCTGGAAAAGTTCGGCGCCGAGCGAGTGGTCGACACGCCGCTCGCCGAGGCCAGCATCGTCGGCGCATCGCTCGGCCTGGCGGTGGCGGGCATGGTGCCGGTGGCTGAGATCCAGTTCCTTGGCTTCACGGCGCAGGGTTTCCACCAGATCGGACCCCAGCTGGGTAAGTACCGCCAGCGGTCACGCGGCCGGTATCACTGCCAGGTCACGATCCGCGCTCCATTCGGCGGCGGCATCAGGAGCCCGGAGTTCCATTCCGACGCGGTCGAGGCGCAGTTCGTGCAGACGCCCGGCATCAAGATCGTCATGCCCTCGAACCCGTACGACGCCAAGGGCTTGCTCATCGAGGCGATTCGCGATCCGGACCCGGTGCTCTTCTGTGAACCCGATCGCCTTTATCGCGCGGGGCGGATGGAGGTGCCCGACGGCGGCTACACCGTCCCCTTCGGCAAGGCGACGCTGGCACGCGATGGAGAGCACGTGACGCTCGTCGCCTGGAGCGCCGCCGTCGATCTGTGCCTGCGCGCCGCGGACGCGCTCGCCGGCGAAGGAATCTCCGCCGCGGTCCTCGACCTGCGGACGCTCGTGCCGCTGGACGTGGAGACTCTATGCTCGGTGGTCGCGAGGACCGGCCGCTGCGTCATCGTCCATGAAGCTCCGCTCTCGGCGGGCTTTGGAGCGGAGATCTCGGCCACCCTGATGGAGGAGGTCTTTTACGACCTGGACGCTCCGGTGGCGCGCGTCGGCGCCTTCGACGTCCCATTCCCGGCTTCCTCGCTCGAGAACTACTACCTGCCGTCGATCGATCGGGTGCTCGCGGCCGTGCGCCGCACGATGGAGACTTAGGCCCACACGTGGACGAGCGCGAGTTCCTGATGATCCCGGGCCCGGTGAGCGTCGACGATGACGTGCTCGAGGCGCTCGCCCGGCCGGTGCGCGCGCACTACGGCGACGGATGGGTTCAGCTCTACAAGCACGCGGTGGCCGGAATGCGCGAGGTGTTCCGGACGGAGGGCGAAGTTTTCCTGCTCTTCGGCTCGGGCATGGCCGGCGTCGAGGCTTGCATCGCGAGCGTGCTCGCCCGCGGTGACGAGATGGTGGTCGGCGCCAACGGGCTTTTCGGCGAGAGGATGGCCGACGTCGCGCGCGCCAACGGACTACGCGCGCACGTGGTCCGGCCTGACGGCGTCGAACCGGTGACGGCGGCGATGATCCGCGACGCGCTGCAGAAGCACCCCGACGCCAGGGCGGTGGGCGTGGTGCATCACGAGACGTCGGTTGGCGTCCTCAACGAGGTCGAGGCCATCGCCAGGGTCGCCCGCGAGCACGGCGCCCTCACCGTCGTCGACGGCATCTCGGCCGTGGGCGGAGTCCCCTTCGATATGGACGCCTGGGGCGTCGACCTCTGCGTGACCGTGGCCAACAAGTGCATCGGCGGGCCCATCGGCGTGGCCCCGGTCGCCGCCGGGCCGCGGGCCCTCGAGGCGCTGGGCGACGGACGCACCAAGGCGGCCGGCTGGTACCTGAACCTCGCCACCTGGAAGAAGTTCGCCGACGAATGGGGCAGCTGGCATCCGCACCCGACCACCGTGCCGACCAACGTCATCGAGGCGTTCGATGTGGCGCTGAGCGACCTCTTGAAGGAGGGCATCGAGCATCGCTGGCGACGACTTGCCCGAGCCCGAGACCGGGTCCGCGAAGGCCTCGAGGAGATGGGGTTCTCAATGCTCTCGCCGATCGCGACCGCCTCCCCAGTGACCACGGCGGCGTACGGCCTGCATGGCATGGACTTGCCCGACTACATGTCCTGGCTGCTTCGCGAGCACCACATCAGGATCGGAGGCGGGCTTGGTCCCCTGTCGGGCAAGATCTTTCGGGTCGGCCACATGGGCCGCGCCGCGGAACCTGAAGCGATCGACCGGTACCTGCGTCTCACCGCCGCCTACGTGGAAGAGAAAGGGCTCGGACGGGCTGGATGACGCGCCGTTTTCGCTTCGGCATCTGCACCGACCAGAACATGGCCTGGGACAAGACGGTCGAGCGCTGGCAGCTCTTCGAGCGCCTGGGGTACGAGAGCGCATGGCTGTGCGACCATCTCATCCAGCCCAGCCGTCCGCAGGGACCGTACCTCGAAGCGTGGACACTTCTGGCCGGCCTGGCGGCGGTCACCAAGCAGATCCGAGTCGGCATCCTGGTCACCTCGAACACGTTCCGCTACCCGCAGGTCCTGGCCAAGATGGCCGTGACGGTCGACCACATCTCCGACGGCCGGCTCGAAATCGGCCTCGGCGCGGGCTGGTACGAGCCCGAGCACACCATGTTCGGCATCGACTTCCCCGAGACAAAGGAGCTCGTCGCGCGCTTCGGCGAGGCGGTCCAGGTCGTCGATCTGATGACGCGTGAGGACACGAGCTCGTTCGACGGTGTCTACTACAAGCTGAGGGCGGCACGGTCGCGCCCGTCGAGCGTTCAGAAGCCGCGGCCGCCGTTGGTCCTGGGCGCGTTCGGACCGCGCATGCTCAAGATCGTCGCCCGGTATGGCGACACCTGGAATGCGTTCGGGACGCCCGAGGAGATGCGCGAGCGCAACCAGATGCTCGACGACTACTGCCGCCAGATCGGGCGCGACCCTGAGACCCTGGACCGCTCCCTTTACTACTGGGTGCCGAAGTCGGACCAGGATCCATGGGCCTCGAAGGAGTCCTTTTACGACGTCATCCAGCCCTACGTGGAGGCCGGCGTAAACCAGTTCATCCTCGACCAGCCCCGCGAGGATCAGATCGAGATGCTCGAGTGGGTTGCCACCGTTGCCGTGCCGGAATTCGCGAAACAGTCGCCACGGGTGCTGGAGCCCGCGAGCGCGGCTTCGATCGACACCTCAGGCTGGAGGCGGCCCCAGGACCACGTCTAGGCAGCGCGAAGTGCGTTGGCTGTTACAGAGGATGTACGGCGCCTCGGGCGACGCGATTAGTTTGACTTGGCCGGTCAGTCGTCCAGATTGAAGATCAGGCCGCGGAACTCTGCCGTGAGCGCGTCGGCCTCGGCGATCGCGTCGGTCAGCGCCGGCTTGATCTCGTCATGATCGACTCGGCCGGAAAGCGCCTGCAGGCGGATGGTCAGCGCGTATAGCCTTCTGGTCGCCGTGTCGGTGACAGCGCGGGCAATCCGCTCGCGTTGCCGGAACAGCTCGAGCGCACGACGGTCTCCTTCGGCCTTGGCCGCGCGCTTGCGACCCTCGACGACCTGCACTGCCGCGACTCGCGTGGCGATCGCAAGAGCACCAAGGGTTGAAACCTCCGATAGCGCGGTACCGAAGTCGACTCCCGATACGCCTCCGATCAGCCGCGCCGCGATCGCGAGCGTGGACACGACCAGAGCCAGGCGGTCTCCCAAGAGCCATGCCGATGCCACCACCGGGATCAACAGCAGCGCGCCAAGGCTGCTGGGGCCGAATTTCAGAGCCTCCAGCGTTGTGACCGCCACGATTCCCACTGCGCAGATCGAGGCCAACGCGGCGCCGTAGCCAGTGCCTGCCAGTGCCATGGGCTGAAGCTCCGGCGCCAGACGGAACTTCGGCAGGCGGCTTCTGATCGATGTGAGGAGGTCACCCATGTCGAAGCTAATTTTCGTCTCTGCAAGAGCCTGTGATGTGTGCTCCTGCTCCGTCGGGGCGTTCAGGCGTCAGACGTGCGCGGGTTCGTTCGCGGCGACAAGTGAAGCCATAGACCTGGCCCAGCCGGCCGCTCGTTCCAGTTCGCCCGACTCGAGCACCGGATACCTACCCGCCTGTTCGTCGATCTCGCCCTCGACGAAGAAACCCTGCACCGGCGCGACGAGGTGAGCCCCCATGCCCCGAAGCTTCTTCGCGATCCCCGAGCCGGCGTAGCCAAGCAACCACCACCGCGGCCGCACGCGGGTGTCGAACACGGCCGCGGCGCGGCCGTCGACCGTTCGAGGATCCAGGCGCTCGAGGAACCGCGACACCGGCGCCGTCATCCGGAACCCTTCGGTCGGGCCGCCCACGATCAGCAGGTCTGTACCAGTCGGGAGCAGGGATGGTGCTTCGTCCGCCGAAAATACCTGGACGTCCCCGCACGGTCGCAGCCCGGTCGCGATCGCCTCCGCGACTTTCTTGGTGTTGCCGAAATGCGAGCCATAGATCACAACGCTGTTCATTTGAGAATCCAACTCCTTCAGACGCAGCGCATTTCGCGCGCCACGCAGCCACGAGTCTGCGTCGGCGGGGTTTGCGTCGCCAGGGCCTTTCGTCCTTTCGAGAAGCCGCGAACAGCATGAGTTCGGTTCGCTCGTGTGCGTTCTTCGGATGAGGCTCCAAGCGACGTGCTCCACGCGATACGACGCGGCCACACCTGAAAGCTCCGCGGGTCGGACGGCCTGGCAAAGCACACTCCTTCGACCCTCGTCTGATGATCGGTTTGGGGGCCTAATGGTCGGTGAGGACGTTTCTGAGAATGCAGACCACTGCAAAGCCCGCCGACCCCCGCATCAATCGCACCGACAAACCCCCGCTGCCACGGATAGCTCGAGTCACTGCGGGGCTGGAGGTGCTCGTCGGCGTCGGAGCGATGTTCGGCGGCGGCGCGCTAGTGCTCGGTCCTGATGGCCACCTCCTCTCAATGCCGACCTCGATCCTGGCCGGCTCGCCGTTTCATGACTATCTGATTCCTGGCCTGATCCTTTTTTCAGTAATCGGTGTTGGCCCGATCGTGGCCGCAGCACTCACGTTGTTGCGAGCTTCGATTGCTCCTTATGCGGCGATCGCAAGCGGCGCCGCTCTCATCGGATGGATCGCGATTGAGATGGTGATGCTGGTCAACTGGGGGAGCCTCGCGTGGTCCTTCTACCTGCTGCTCGGCGCTTCGATCGTTGGCGCCGGCCTCTGGTGGCGAAGCACCACCTGGCAACCTCTTCATTCAGCCAACCGGCACGAAGCGCACCACTCGAACTACCACTCCGCCCGCCGCGACGACCTGATGGCGCACTGAAATGCGAGCGCCGTGGTGGCTTGTGAAGCCAAGGCTGGGGGTTGTCCTGGGCGGAGGAGCCACTCTCGGTGCATTCGAAGTCGGCGTCATCTCCGTGATCGCGCGTCGCGGCATCGTCCCCGACCTCCTGGTCGGTACGAGCGTGGGCGCGATCAACGCAGCCTTCTGGGCCCTCGACCCGGATCCCGGTGTCGGCGAGCGGCTGCTTGAGTTCTGGCTTCGCTGCGACCGCTCAACGATGTTCCCGGACGGCGCCGTGCCGATGGTCGGCCGCTTGCTCCAGCGCAAGGATCACCTGACGACCCAACAAGGCCTGGCCCGCGCCCTGCAGCTGGCGATTCGCGCGGACGTGACGTTCGCTGACACCGCCATCCCACTGGCGCTGACCGCGACAGTTGCCGCCCACGGGCGGCGCATGGTCCTTCGGGGCGGCCGGCTGCTGCCGGCGATACTTGCATCTTCAGCCATCCCTGGTTTGTGGCCCGCGGTCCAGATCGACGGCATACGACTGGTCGACGGCGGGCTGGTCGCGAACTGCGACCTGCAGTCGGCGGTCGAATCTGGGATGACGGACGTGCTGGCGGTCGACGTGATGGGTGACCATCTCGGCGATGAGAGCCTCGACATAGAGTCGATCCTCGAACGGACTGCGGGCGTTGTCCTCCGCCGCCAAACCGAACTCGAAGCCGAGGCATACGGCCGTGGGATCCGGGTCGCAATCTTGAGACGCAACTCAGCCCCCCAACCGAGGTTTGGGGACTTCGGCCTGACCCGACAGCTGTACCGCGATGGTCAAGCTGCCGCCGAGGCGTTCGTGAGCGCGCACCTCGGACCGCGGCGAAGCGTCAAGCCGGGCATTTTCGAGTGGCTCGGAGCGCACAAAGTCAGGCGGGCGGCCTCCGCTCCCCACATGGTCACGGCGTAGATCCACCGCCGTCGCGTCTGTCGCCGCTCCCTGGCGCCGCTGATAGCAGTCGGCACTCGTGAGCCCGGCGTCCAGCGCTAACGGCCCAGGGCTTCTTTGATGCTTTTGAGGTGGCCCCTTGCATGGCGGACCGCTCCGCCGGCCACCCAGCCGACGCTCTGCGTGCCTGCCCATGCGAATTCCTGAGTCAGCTCCAGCTGCTGGTCGGTCAGCGAACGCATGAACTCGGAGGTGCGGGCCGAGCCGGCCTTCAGGTCGGCAACCGTCTCACCTCGCGGTCGCGCGGCAGCCCTGCCGGCATGTTCTGCGTTGCGCTGCGTCAGGGTCTCGAGGGTCATCTCGACCGGGCGGCCGCTGAGGAATTCCTGGACCCAACGCACCCATTGTGGATTTCCCTCTGCGATGTGGTCGAACACGACTCCAACAGACCGCTGTTCGTTGATGCAGCTCGTCGTCCAGTCTGCCTGTGAACAACCGCCGGCAACCGCGATGACGTCGGCCATCACCGCGTCGTACTCGTCCGCCAGATCAGATGCACTCATGTGAGCGGATCGAAGTGGAGGATCTCATTCACCTCTTCCTTTTGGGCTTTCGAATCACGCGGAAGTCCAACTGCATACCTCCCGCACGCCGACCCACTCGGCGACGACAGCTGGCTGGTGAGCGCACCTTCGCCGGCGTAAAGATCAAGCGCGATCACCGCGTCTCCTCGACGACGGCCCAGGCCTCTATCTCGACCCTGGCACCGAACGGCAGCGCGGAGGTCGCGAAGGCGGTCCGCGCTGGCAGCGAAGTGCCGAAGAACTGAGCGTATGGACCGTTAAGGGCCGGCCAGTCCGCGAGGTCCGCCAGGTACACGTTGACTTTGATGACCTGTTCTCTTGTCACACCGGCATCGGCGAGCACGTTGCTGAAATTGCGGAGCGTCTGCTCGAGCTCGGGTCCAAAGCCGCCCTCGACCACCTTCCCGTCCTCGCCGAGGCCGATCTGACCCGACATGGCGATGGTCTGGCCAATCCGACGCCAGGCGCTGAAAGGTCCGACTGTCTTTGGCATGAATCGCTCCTCCGCTATTTCCTCTCGGCCTGCGGGACAAACTGCGCGACTCCCTTTCGAACGTAGGACCGTCGAGTCACAGGTCGGACCGTAGGAGCTCCCGATGTCGACCGTCTTGAACGATCGTGCGTTCGGAGGCGCAACTATTTGTCTTCGCCCGTGTTCCGGACGCGGGGGTGCCCCATCACCATTTGGTATACCGATCGGTATGTATACTGTTGTTGATGAGGGACCGGCAAAATGCGCACGACGCGCTCCTTGGGGCGGCGAGCGAGCTGACATATGCGCGCGGGATCACGGGCACGGGAGTGGACGCGATCGCGGCGCGGGCGGGGGTGACGAAGCGGACTCTGTACCAGCACTTCGGCTCCAAGGATCG
>DASSLL010000089.1:0-14394 GCA_035689485.1 Candidatus Dormiibacterota bacterium
GCGCCACCGCGCCAGGACCTGGTCCCAGGTGATCGGCTGCTTGAAGTCCCAGCGCTTGTGCTCGGCGTCGAACTCGCACGGGAACGGATAGTCCAGCTCCCACACGTCCTTGCCGTCTTTCGTCTCTTTGTGCGCCGGCACATTGACGCCGATCTGCTCGCAGTACGGGACGACGGTGGAGAGCCACCACTGCCGGAGGCCGTCGTTGGTCAGGCCCTTGAGCCGGTATTCCAGCTGCGTGGAGTGCATCTTCATGCTGTCCGGCAGGCCGAACCACTCGACGCTGAGGGGGAACATCCAGTCGACGGCCGTCTGCAGCTCGTCCTTGGCGGCGCCGCCCGCGGCGCTGATGCGCTTCATCCAGGTGCGCCCGTTGCGCAGGTGGAAGTTCTCCTCGAGCATCACCTTGTTGAGCCCGCGCTTCCAGGGCCCGTACGAGCAGTGGTCGTGGATGTCGCCGAGGAGGCAGAAGCCGGCCTGGTCGTAGAAGCCGTTGGCGACGACGAGCTCGGTCCAACTTTCGAGGGGCACGTCGAAGGCGTAGGGATAGCGGAAGCTCTTCGGGTCGCGGCTGAAGATCAGCTTTTCCTGGTCCTCGCCGAGCTCCTCGAGGATGTGGTAGGCGATGTGGGCGTGGGCCAGCTCGTCCTGGATGATCGCGATGCCGGTCATGAAGGCGTTGATGCTCGGCGCCCTCTTCGCCGCCAGGTAGTAGGCCGGGGCGCTGATCAGTTCGGTGTCGCCGGAGACGATCAGCGTGTGCTTGAGCTCCTTTTTGTACTCGGGCGTCATCTCGTTCTGGGACTCGATCAGCTCGCCGGACTTGATCATCTGGTCGAACTCGGTCTGGGTGGGCATGAGTTCAATTCTGGTACATACCGCGCTTCAAGCCCGCATCTGCCGGCAAACGCGGCATTCCGGCTGGTTTCAAAGCCGCATCTGCCGGCAAACTCGGGAATGGCGCTCTTGTTTCTTTCCCGCTCCTGCTGCCACTCGCGGCCTTCCAGCCCCTTCCGAAACCCGCCGCCGATGCCACTCGCGGGGAACGGGATCCCTGTAAAGGGCCGGCGGTAGAATCGTCATCTCTCCCCAGGCAGCGCCTCGCTGCCGCGCCGTGGTGGCTGTAGCTCAGCTGGCAGAGCACCAGATTGTGGATCTGGGTGTCGCGGGTTCAAATCCCGCCAGCCACCCCAAATTTTTCGCATCGTGGATGTGGTTGATCGGCGCTTTGGCGCCAAACGGGTCTTTCGGGGGCCCTCATAGACCCTTTTTGCCGCCAACGTCGGCCATAGGCCTGTGGACCCATACGGGACGCTTCACTGGGACTCGCTTGGGCCATTCCGCTATGACGTCGGCTACGACGCGGCTGTCGCCGCCCACAACGGCAGCCAGGTGGTGGCCGCGTACCTCGTCACAGATTCCGGATGGGAAGGTCTGCCGTATACGAACAGCATCACGAACGTGAGCTACGGCGGCAACACCTACGCAACGACGCACTGACCGATCAGAGGGTGCCGCACGGCCAGGTGGGGCGCCCTCTTTCGTTTCTGCGCGGTTGCCCGCTGAATAAGCGCCGAAATCCGCCGGTTTCCAACAACGCATGGCTGACCCGGGCACCAGGATCCACGTCCCGCCGAAGGGCACCCGCGGCGCCCGCATGATGGGCATCTTCATGTCGCTGCTCAAGCCCTTCGCCGGCCGCGAGGTCGCCCGCTATCAGAAGGTCAAGGGGCCCGAGCCCGGCCGGTTCATGGGGTTCCCCGTACTCGTCCTGACCACCGTCGGCGCCAGGACAGGGAAGGAGCGCAGCACCGTCCTGGGTGGGTTTCCCGACGGTGAGGACGCGTGGCTCGTCATCGCGTCGAAGGGCGGCGCGGCCACGCACCCGGCCTGGTTCCTCAACATCGCCCACAACCCCGACAAGGTTTGGGTGCAGATCGGCGGCCGCAAGTTCAAGGCGCGATGCGAGTCGCTGACCGGCAAAGAGCGGGACGATGCGTACGCTCGGGTGGCGGCTGCGGCGCGGACGTACGCGAGCTACCCCAAGAAGACCGACCGCGAGATCCCTGTCTTGAGGGTTACTCCGGCTTAGTCAGCACCCCGCGCGATTTACCTGCCTGTCTCAACAGCACGAGATGCGCACCCGCCACGCGGGGGACCCTGGTCGCCGGCAGGGCATCGATGATCGCGAGGAGTCGTGGCCCGGTCTCCAGACGCGCGCACCGAAACGGCGTCCACCTGTCGACACGCGTCGGGCTCGCCATGAACTGCAGCTCGAGGCCCTTGCCCCGCTTTCCTTTGCCGCGATACGAAAGGCGGTTGAAGTCGATGCTCGGCACGAGCCAGGCCGCCGCGATGCTCGCGTCGACGACGTAGACGACGGCATAGACGAACGCCGGATGCTCGCGAGGCGTACCGCTGCTGAAGTACATGCGCGCCACCGCCAGGCCTTTGTGGTCGACCTTCAGCGCGGTCTTCACCTGCACCGCCAGGGCCGGCACCCTGCCGCGCCTGCCGACAGAGACATCGGTGTGGTCGTCATCGCTGAGAGGTTTGAAGAGCTCGAGGTCGCCGTCGGACGTAAGGGTGACCGCGGCCGCGAGCAGCTGCTCGCCGGCGGCGCCCTTCTGCGTATCGGTCAGCATCGGTGAGTAGCATGGCGCGATGAGCCGTCCATCTCTCTACGAGTTCGCGGGCGGCTACGACGCGATGCTCGCGCTCGCGGCGGCGACCACCGAGCGGTGCATCGCCGACCCCGAGCTCAACCATCCGTTCGGGCAGGGCTTGAGCCCTCGCCACAACGAAAACCTCGCGGCCTACTGGGCCGAGGTCCTCGGCGGTCCGCCCAGCTACTCCCGAAACCTCGGCGGTCACTCCGGGATGCTGGGCATCCACGCCGGGCACGGCGCGCCGGACGATTGGGGCGACCGGTTCGAGGCCTGTTTCGTCGCCGCCATGGACGACGCACGGTTGCCCGAAGACCCGCAGTTCAGGAAGGCGATGCGCGACTACATGCACTGGGCGACGAGGGAGGTGAACTCCTATTCGCCGGAAGGCAGCGAGGTGAAACCGAACCTGCGCACCCCGCGTTGGTCCTGGGAGGGACTGCTGGAGCCATGACCGCGCGCATCAAGATGGTCGACGAGCGCGACGCCACCGGCCGGCTGGCCGAGCTCTACGCGCGGACGAAGGCGAGGAGCGCGGCCAAAGTCGTGCCCGAGATCCTCCGCACGATGAGCCTGCGGCCCGAGTTCCTCGACGCCGTCAACGACGCGTCCAGGCTGCACTTCACCGACGGCGCGCTCACGCGCGCGCAGCACGAGATGATCGCCTCCTACGTGTCGGCGCTCAACCACTGCCGGTATTGACTGAGCTCACACGCGTGGTTCCTGCAGTTGCAGGGCGAGACGTACACGAAGACCGCCGAAGCCCTCCGGGCCGGCGACCTCGACGCCGCGGACCTGGACGACAGGCACCGCAAGCTGCTCGCCTTCGTCGAGACCATCACGAGGCACGCCTACCGGGTGACCGACGAGCAGGTGCAGGGCCTGCGCGACGCGGGCTGGAGCGACGAGCAGATCGCCGAGGCCGCATACGACGCCGCGCTCTTCAACCTCTTCACCAGGCTGGCCGACACCTTCGGTATCGAGCCACCGGCGTTGTACGAGCCACACGGGCCGCCGAAGGCGGCCAGGCGGGCTACGCGGGAGTGAGGTCCGTGAAGTCGTTGACGATGACGAACGTCGACGTCGTGTCCTGGAACGCCACGCCCCAGCTCTTGTCGTAAGACTGCACGACCTGCGAGGTCACGTAGCCTGACGCGTCCCTGGTGACGAGCGTCGTCGTGCCGTGCAGCGAGACGCCGACGAGGCGCCGGGCCTGGGTCGAGAACTTGGGCAGGAAAAGCCGGAGCTGCACACGGTCGAAGCTGTAGGTCTTGGTCACCGACTTGCCGGCGGCGACGTCGGCGCCGATTACGTCGGTGAATTCGCTCAAGCCATCGCCGGAGGCGCCGAGCGCGGCGAGCTGCGTGTCGTGCGCGCGCCGCGCCTCGGATTCGATCATCAGGTCGAGCACCAGGTCGTGCACCCACCTGTCCGCGGTCGCCTGAGTCATCGACGGGTCGAACGCGTACACGTTGTCGGGGATCGAAACAGCCGGAATCGCCGGCAGGACCCAGACCTGGGAGCTCGCGGTCACAGGCCCGGTGCTGCTCCCCGGCGGCAGAGCCCTCGCGGCGGCGTCGAGCGTCCACGAACCGATGTCCGGGCCGCTGCCGACGACCAGCGCTAGCCTGGGCGTCGAGCCGTCGGGCAGCTCCGGTGCGGGCTCGGTGCCGTGCAGCGACAGCTCCGCCGACACCGGCAGCGCCGCCACCAGCAGGAACGCCACGCCGACCACCGCCGGCGCGGTCCACCCCAGAGCACGCAGCGCCCGGATGGGACCGCCCGCCGCCTCCAGCGGCTCGAGGGCCCGGGCAAGCGCAAAGCGCCCCGTGCACGCGAACACCAGGCTGGCCAGGATGGCGGTCTTGGTCCAGAACTCGAGGGTCGTCGGCCCGATGAGCACCACCGAGAACAGGGCGACGATGACGCCGAACACGAACCGGGCCACCTGGCCGTCGGGCACGGTGCGTGGGTCGGGGACCATGAACAGGGCGAAGATCAAGACCTCGGGCGAGGTCACCAGGACCTGCCACAGCTGCCACCCGCACATCGGCGCGGCGTACCAGCTCGCGATCATGCAGTGGTCGGGCACCGGCACGAGGGCGACCGCCGTGAAGAGCGCGAACGCCGCCATGTAGCCGAGCTCGAGCCCCAGCAGCTTGAGCTCCCGGCCGATCAGCAGGCCGCCGCCGACGAGGATGACGTACGTGACGATCATCCACGGCCCCATCGGGATCCACCACAGGTCCTGGGGCTCGGTGTAGGCGGGGCCGAGGATGACGAAGGCCAGCACCAGGCCCAGATTCGAGGGGTTGAAGATGTGCCGGCCGCGCCAGCGGACGACGTACTTGGACGCCATCGACACGGCGACCACGCCGACGAAGATCCAAATCCCGTGCAGGCTCCACCACTGGCCGTGGAACGTGCCCGGCACGCGGAGGATGAACGCGGTGCTGTTGCCGGTGAGCAGGCCGCTCGCCGGCCACAGGATGACCCTGTCTTTCAGGAACGCGACGCCGAACTCGATGAACGCCCCCACGCCGAGGCAGATGAGGATCTGGGCGACCGACAGGCGGAAGTCCAGCACGGTCTGGCCGAGGACCTGCAGAGTGAGCAGAACGGCGGCGACGTGGAGGCGGGGGTCGCGGAGGCTGGGCCCGAACACCGGGTAACGGCGGCCGAAGAGGCGCACGCTGCGGCTCCTGCGCGCCGGCGCGGGGACCGTCGTCATGGTCGGATAACGTGCCCCAGAATCATGCCGTTACAGGACATGGTCGCCATGGCAACTGGAGGTTCCGTGCTCGCAATTCTGGCCGTGATCGTCGCGACCGCGGCGTGCGATCCGTTCGGGCTGCCGTCCACGAGGTCGCTCGAAGCCGGCGCCGCGGACATGCTGAGCACGGCGAGCAGCTACGAGATCTCCGGCGCCTACGGGCCCGCCGCCGCGCCCTGGAAGATCGATCTGCAGTTCGAGCGGCCGTCGTCCCGCCACCTCGCTCTGACCATCAAGGACCAGAAGCTCGAGGCCATCATCGTGGGCCAGGCCGCCTATTTCCGCGGCCAGGAATTCCTGGCCGAGCAGCTGGGCGACAACCCGCTGGCGCCAGGCCTTGTCCAGGCGGCCGGGAGCGCGTGGTGGAAGGGCTCGGCGTCGCTTGTGCCGGGCCTCCCCGACTTCATGGACGGCGCGACCTTCCGCGCGACCTTTCTCGGCTCGGCGGTGACGCAGCGCACCGACCACCAGAGCGTGGACGGCGCGGACGCCGTCGAGCTCTCGGGGGCGCGCGCCGACGTGTACATCGCGTCGGCATCGCCTTTCCACCTGCTGCGTGTCCACGTCAAGGCCGGCGCCCAGATCGACGGCCTCGTCCAGGCCGACCTGACCTACTCCAACGTTGGCAAGAACTTCGGGATCACCTCGCCGAAGGACGTGATCGACTTCGCCAACCTGTCGACGCTGCCGCCCCTCTACTCCGTCGAGTCGGTGGACACGTCGCAGTGCGGCTCGCCCTGCGTGGTCTCCGCGCGGGTCCGGAACCTGGGCGGGCTGACGGGCGCGAGGGGCCCGTCCACCGTCAACTTCACCATGCGCGCGCCCGGCGGCACCAACCCGCTCGGCAGCTGCTCGGCCACGGTGCAGCCGGACGTCGGCTACAACGCCACGACCAGGGTGTCGTGCACGATCGCCGCCCAGCCGGTCAACGGGGCGGTCGTCACCGCCACGGCCGACAACCCCGGCCGCGCCTGACCCCATACTCCGGCCCTAAACCATTGCCTTTACGGCCCGGGCGGGCCTAGGCTTGCCGCGATCAATTGAAGGGGTTGCGCATCGTGTCCGCGCTCGCCGGCGCCCTGCTGGCCGCATCCATGGCCGTGGTGCCGGTCGGGGCCTCCAGCGTGCTGACCGTGCCGGGCAACTTCCCAACCATCCAGGCGGCGATCAATGCCGCCGCGAGCGGGGACACGGTGATGGTCGACCCCGGGACCTACTTCGAGAACATCGACTTCATGGGCAAGCTCATCACCGTCCAGAGCTCTCAGGGCCCAGGCGTGACCACCATCGACGGCGGCAACGCGGCGCCGGTGGTCAACTTCTCGAACGCGGAGACATCGGGGGCGGTGCTGCAGGGATTCACCTTGCAGCACGGCAACGGAACCGCCGCTTTCTCGTACGAGGGTGGAGGCGTGCACATCAACGGCGCGTCGCCGACCATCGTGGGCAATGTCATCACCGCCAACTCGGCGTGTGGCGACGGCGACGGCATCTCGGCCCGATCCAGCTCGGCGATCATCCGTGACAACACGATCACCGGCAATTCGAAGGTCGCCGGGTGCAGCGGCGACGGCGGCGGCGGGATCTACATCGTCGGCGCAGCCAGCGCCCAGGTCCTGCACAACACCATCACCAACAACAGCACGGACTTCGGCGGTGGGATCGACCTGTTCGCATCCGGCACGCCGACGCTCCAGAACAACACGATCACCAACAACACGGCAACGACCCAGGGCGGCGGGATCTACGCCGTCAATCAGTCGGATGCCAGCATCGTGCAGAACGTGATCAGCGGCAACACCTCCCCGAGCGGAGGTGGCCTGTACGTGCTTCCGCCTTCAGGCACGCGCGGCCCGTTGCTCGTGAACAACACGATCGCAGGCAACACGGCCAACGATTCGGGCGTGTTCCTCAGCGGGTTCGACGGCCAGGTCGCGCTCTACAACAACATCGTGACCGCCGCCTCCTCGCAGCCGGCGATCGATTGCGACACGACCTATTCGTCGAACTCGCCGCTCATCGACCACAGCGATGTCTTCAACTCCGCCGGTCCCGCCGCGCAGGGAAGCTGCACGGGCATGATCCCGAACAACTTCAACATCTCGGCGGATCCTGCCTTCACCGGCGCCCGCGATTATCACCTCTCACCAGGCTCGCCCGCGATCGACGCAGGCAACAACGCGGCGCCATCGCTCCCACCCACCGACCTCGACGGCAAGCCGCGCATCTCGGGTTCCGCGGTCGACCAGGGCGCGTACGAATTCCAGCAGCCGCTCGTGGTGACGGCCGCCGCGCTGCCGGGCGCGGTCGAAGGCGCGCTGTTTACTGCGGTCGTCGCGAACTTCACGGGTGGCGCGGGGCCTTACAGCGCGAGCATCGCGTGGGGCGACGGCCAGTCGTCGGCGGGGACGGTCGGGTCCGGCAAGTCGGTGTCCGGCGGCCACTCCTACGCCGAGGAGGGGAGTTACACGGTGACGGTGACCGTGACGGACTCGACTGGCGCGTCCGCGTCGGCCGGCACGACAGAGAGCGTGTCCGATGCGTCGCTGTCGCTGTCCGGGACGAGCCTCTCGGTCCACCACAAGACCAACTTCACCGCTCGGGTGGCGACGCTCTCGGACGCCGACCCCGGCGGGGCGGCGGGCGACTACAGCGGCCAGATCGACTGGGGGGACGGCACGACGTCGGCGTGCCCGAGCGCCACTTGCACTATCAGCGCCTCGGGCGGCGCGTTTGCCGTCAACGGGACGCACAACTACGTCCACCACGCGACGTTCCGCGTCACAGTGACGATCAGCGACGCGGGCGGCGCCGGCGCCAGCGCGATGACGACGATCCTGGCGACCTGAGCTTAGAACCGGCTGAGAATCCGAGCCGGTAACCTCAGTCAGGGATGAGGTGGTTGGCCGTAGTGCTCGCGGCGGGTGTGCTCGTCGCCTGCAGCAGCCGGTCTGCGTCCACGCTTCCATCTCCGGGTTCGGCATCGTCGCCGTCCCCGTCCGCGACCGCGCAGCACCACGTCTTCCTCATCGTCATGGAGAACCACTCGGCCGAAGAGGCGCTGAGCGGCGCGTACACCGCGTCGCTGGCCGCGCAGTACCGCGTGGCGAGCAACTACCACGCCGTGTCGCACCCGAGCGTGCCCAACTACCTGGCCATCACGTCAGGCTCCACTTGGGGCGTCGAGGACGACAGCTACCGCGTCCTGCCCAAACAGGACCTGGGCACCCAGTTGACGGACGCGAACGTCAGCTGGCGCGCGTACATGGAGGGCTTGACCGACGCCGGCTGCCTGCGCAGCCCGGTGCCGTACGACCCCGGCCACAACCCGTTCGCGTTCTACGGCGGCACGTGCCCCGCGAACGTCGTCCCTTTCACCTCGTTCGCCTCGGACCTGAGCGGCGCATCGACGCCGAGCTTCGTGTGGATCAGCCCCGACCGCTGCCATGACACGCACGACTGCAACGTGGCGGCCGGCGACGCGTGGCTGAGCCAGGTCGTGCCGCAGATCACCGGCTCGGCGGCGTGGAAGGACGGCGGCGTGCTCTTCGTCACGTGGGACGAGGACGACAGCAGCGCCGACAACCGCGTGCTGATGCTCGTGATCGAGCCGGGGAAGAGCCACCTCGAGAGCACGCGGCTCTACACGCACTATTCGCTGCTGGCGACGGTCGAGGACCTGCTCGGCGTGGGCCGGCTGGGACAGGCGGCGCAGGCCTCGCCCATGACCGACCTGGTGGGTTAGCCCCTCCGGCCCATCGGGCCACTTCCGCGCCAAGGCGCGACAAGGACGGCGCGCCGAGCGCGCCTCGCCAACTGAATGCCTCACCGAACGGGGAGGAGCCTCTTACCTTATCTATGTGATCGTCTGCGACGTGGGGCCTCGCGACGGCCTCCAGAACGAGGCGAAGACGCTCGACCCGGGCGTGCGCGCGGAGCTGTGCGACCGGCTGGCGGCAGCCGGAGTCAAGCGCATGGAGGCGGCGAGCTTCGTCAACCCGAAGCTGGTGCCGCAGATGGCGGGCGCCGAGTCGGTCATGGAGGCGCTGCGCCGCCGGCCCGGGACGGTGTACGCCGGCCTCGTCCTGAACGAGAAGGGCTACGACCGCGCCCTGGCCGCCGGCGTGGACGAGGTGCACTACGCGTTCTCGGCGGCAGACGAGTTCGGTCGCCGGAACCAGAACGCGACGACCGAGGAGGGATTGAAGACCGCGCTGTCGCTGGTCGCCAAGGCGCGGGCCGACCGCATGCCGGTGACGGTCACGATCAGCGTCTCGTTCGGCAGCCCGTTCGACGGGCCGGTCCCGGCGTCGCGGGTGCTCAAGCTCGTGGAGGCCTTGATGACGATCCCGCCCGACGAGGTGTGCCTGGCCGACACCATCGGGGTCGGCGTGCCGTCGCAGGTGCACGAGCTCGTCCGCGGCGCCCGAGGGCTTGGCGCGTCGGTCGGCGCGCACTTCCACAACACGCGCAACACGGGCTACGCGAACGCGACGGCGGCGCTGGAGGAAGGCGTGGTCTCGCTCGACGCGTCGGTGGGCGGCGCGGGCGGATGCCCGTTCGCGCCCAACGCGACCGGCAACATCGCGACCGAGGACCTGGTCTACCTGCTGCGCGGCCTCGGCGTGGAGGCGGGCATCGACCTGGACGCGCTCATCGCCACCTCACGCTGGCTCGGTTTGCAGCTGGGCAAGGAACTGCCGGGCATGCTGGCCCGAGCGGGAGACTACCCCTACCGCTAGAGGCGCGCGGCCTCCAGCCCGTATAGCGCGCCGAACTTCCGGCGGACGTAGGCGATCCACGGCGCGGGAGTCAGCGGCTTGCCGGTGGCGCGTTCCAGCAGCTCGTTTGGCGTGAACTTGCGGCCGTGCCGGTGCACGTGCTTGCGCAGCCAGGTCAACAGCTGCGAGAACTCGCCACGCTCGATCTGCGCGTCGAGGTCTGGAATGTCATGGTGCACCTTCTCCATCAGCTGCGCGCCGACCAGGTTGCCGATGGTGTAGCCGGGGAAGATGGCGAAGCTGACGCTCGACCAGTGGATGTCCTGGAGGACTCCCTCGCGGTCGTTCGGCACGTCAAGACCGAGGTACGACTTCATGCGGGCGTTCCACGCCTCGGGCAGGTCCTTCACCTTCAGCCTGCCTTCGAGCATCTCGTTTTCGAGCTCGAACCGGATGAGGACGTGCATGTTGTATGTGACCTCGTCCGCCTCGACGCGGATGAAGGACGGGTGGGAGTGGTTGACCGCGCGGTAGAACGCCTCCTCGTCGACCCCTCGCAGCGGCTCGGGAAACGTCGCGCGCAAGCTCGGAAAGAAGTGGCGCCAGAACGGCCGCCCGCGCCCGACGAGGTTCTCCCACAGCCGGGACTGCGACTCGTGCACCCCGGGTGACGCGCCGCCCCACAGGGGCGTGCGGTCGAGGTTCGCGCCCATGCCCTGGTTGTACATGGCGTGACCGGACTCGTGGATCGAGCCGAAGAGGCATTCGTTGAAGAAGTCACGCGAGACGCGCGTGGTGATGCGCACGTCGCCGGGGCCGAAGGCGGTCGAGAACGGGTGCGTCGACAGGTCCTGGCGACCGCGTTCCATGTCGTAGCCGAGCTTCTTGACGAGGCCGGCGGCGTACGCGAGCTGGAGGTCGGGGTCGAAGCCGCGATAGAGCACCTTGTCGTCCACGGCGTCGGCGTTGCGAGCGATGTCGGCGATGAGAGGGACGATCGCCTGCTTGAGCTCGTCGAAGATCGCCTCGAGGTCGCCGGTCTTCATCCCGGGCTCGTAGCGGTTGAGCAGCGCGTCGTACGGCCGGTCGTCGTAGCCGATCGCGTCGGCGATGCGGCGGTTGAGCTCGACGTTCTTCTCCAGGTAAGGCGCGAAGAGCTTGAAGTCGGCGTGCTCGCGTGCCTTGCGCCACACGGGGTTGGCGATCACGCCCGCCTCCGCCGCCTCGGCCACGAGCTCGGCGGGGAGCTTGCGCGCCTCTTCGTAGTCGCGACGCGTGACTCTCAGGAGGCTGGCCTCGTCGGAGTCGAAGGGGCTTTTCGCGTACTCCGCGTCCAGGGCGTCGAGCAGCCGGCCCACCTCGTCCGAGGTGAAGCGGACGTGGGCCAGTCGGGACAGGGTCGTCAGCTGCTCGGAGCGCGACTGCACGCCGCCTGGCGGCATGTAGGTCTCCTGGTCCCAGTCCAGAACCGCGGCCGCGCGGCTGAGGTCTGTGACCTCGGCCAGGATGGCCTTGAGCTGCTCGAGCTCGTCCGTGGTGTTCGCCTCGATCTCCCTACGGGTATTCTCCCGAATGGGCTTGTCGCCCCGCTAGCTCAGTGGATAGAGCATCTGCCTTCTAAGCAGAGGGTCGGGGGTTCGAATCCCTCGCGGGGCGCTTTTGTCGCTCTGGATGCGCACGGTTGACGCCAACGTGCCGAATGGTCGCTCTGGAGACGCACGGTTGACGCCAACGGTGCGGAATGATCGCGCATCGCTCACGCCGCGGCGATGAGGACCACCGCCACCAGCGCCAGGACCGCCCCGCCCGCCTGGATCAGGGCCATGCGCTCGTGCAGGAAGACACGCGCGCACAGGACCGTGAACGCGGGATAGAAAGACGTGAGGAGCGCGCTCAACGACAGCAGGCCGTTGAACGTCGCGAACATATAGAGGACGACTCCGAGGCCGTCCAGCGTTCCGCCGATCCCGAGCAGGGGCCACACCTCGCGCCGCGGTACGAGCGGGACGCGGCTGACCAGGGCAAAGCCGACCGCGGCCAGGGCCGACCCGAGGCGGCCGCTGACAAAGGCGGTCGCGCCGGCGCCACTCGCGCGGTGATAGAGGATGAAGAACATCCCGAACCCGATGCCCGCGAGGACGGCCAGCCCGACCGCTGCCCGGGCGGTGTGGGTCACCTCGCCGCCGCCGTTGATGAGTGCGATCGCGATCAGGCCTGCCGCGATGCCCGCCACCTGGCCGGCGTGCAGGCGCTCGCCGCCGAAGATCAGGCCGGCCCCGACCGGTAGCGCCGCGGCCACGACGGCGGTCACGGGCGCCACGACGCCGATGAGGTTCATGGCCATGGCGCGGTAGAAGGCGATCAGCCCGAGCCCACCGAGCGCGCCGCCGGCGAAGGCGAGTGCTGCGGCGAAGGCGTCGGCACGAAACGGCAGCAGCCACAGCACGAGCGGCAGCGCGACGAAGCCGACGGTCTCGACGCCGATGGCCACGCTGGGCGGCGAGGACTTCCGTCCCGCCACGCCGCCGATGAAGTCGGCGACCCCGAACGTCCCCGCAGCGCCGACGGCGGCAGCAGGAGAGAGCAACTGGTTCAAGGCGTCGATCGTATGGGTTCTTGACAGCGCGACCGTCCGTCGGCACACTCTCCAGGCTCGCGACTCGGGTCGCTTATCGGTGTGTTGATAGGGAGGGGGTGCCATGAGACGCCAACGGCTTGTCCATTTGCTTGCCGCCGCGGCCCTTGCATGCTCCAGCGGCGCCGGCCTGGCCGGCGGCCTGGCCATGCAAACGGCGACCGTGGCGCCGCATCCGTTCATCCACGAGGTTGGCCAGCTCACGTTCCCGCCGACGACCGCACAGTGCCTGGCGATCTTCGGCATTCACTGCTACCAGCCCTTCCAGCTCGTCAAGGCCTACGACCTCGCGCCGCTGCACAACGCGGGCATCGACGGCAGCGGCCGCACGATCCTCATCGTCGACAGCTTCGGCTCGCCGACGATCGTCAACGACCTGCACCAGTTTGACGCGACGTTCGGCATCCCGGACCCGCCGAGCTTCCAGATCCGGCACGACGCCGGCGCGCCGCCGCCCTTCGACCCGACCAACGGCGACATGACGGGCTGGGCGGCCGAGACCACGCTCGACGTCGAGTGGAGCCACGTCTTCGCGCCGGGCGCGAACATCGTGCTCGAGGAGACGCCCGTCAGCGAGACCGAAGGCGTGCAGGGCTTCCCCGAGATCGTGACCGCGGAGAACTACGCGATCGACCACGGGCTGGCCGACGTGATCTCGCAAAGCTTCGGCGCCACCGAGGAGACCTTCCCCAACGCGCAGGCGCTGCTCAACCTGCGCGGCTCGTTCATGAACGCCGCCGCGCACCACGTGACGGTGCTCGGTTCGTCCGGTGACGCGGGCGCGACCGATTACGAGTCGAACTTGAGCGATCTCTACCCGATGCGCGTGAACAGCTGGCCGTCGTCGGACCCGCTCGTGACCTCGATCGGCGGCACGATGCTGACGCTCGACGACAACGGCAACCGCCTGCAGCCCGACGTGGTGTGGAACGACCTCAACACCGTCGGCGGTGGCGCCGGCGGGGGCGGCGTGTCCGCCATCTTCCAGCGACCGGCCTTCCAGTCCACCGTCAAGGACGTGACGGGCGGCATGCGCGGGACTCCCGACATCAGCCTCAGCGCGGCGGTGGACGGCGCGGTCGTCTACTACCGCACGTTTCCGCCACACACTCCTTCGAGCCCGTTCGGTCTCGTCGCCGGGACCAGCGAGGCGTCGCCTGAGTTCGCCGGCATCGTCGCCATGGCCGACCAGATGGCCGGCCAGCGACTCGGCAACATCAACAACGCGATGTACCACATGAAGTACGGCCGGGACGGGCTCGTCGACGTGACCCAGGGCAACAACACGTTCGGTCCGTTCACGAACTCGAATGGAATCACGTACACGGTCGTGGGCTACGACGCGGCGGCAGGCTACGACCTGGCGAGCGGCCTCGGCACGGTCGATGCTGCGATCTTCGTGCCCGCGCTGGCGCGCCGGGCAGGCGAAGGCGACCAGTAAGTAAGTCGCGGCAAATTGCGGAGCCGGCCTGGTGCCGGCTCCGCGTTCGTCCCGCTCCTATGCCGCTCGACGACCGCCGAGCGACTGGATGAAGTCGCGATAGCTGCGCATCGTCAGCCGCATCTGCTCGGTGTCGGCGTGACCGTCGGTGTCCTTGT